>NZ_JADMJX010000322.1 GCF_018780185.1 Rhizobacter sp. | reverse complement strand
AAGCGCCTGTGGGTCTATACCAGCCGTGGCACGGGATACTGGGGGCCACCCAAACGTTTTGGGGCGCCCTCCGAGATCACCCGTCTGACGCTGGTGGCTGCACCGGCTTGATTCCCATGCTTCGTGTTGCCCTGTTGTGTCTGTTGATGAGTGTTTCGGCCAGCCTTCGCGCGGCCCCCAAGGTCGAAGACAGCATCGCCCAGCGGGTGCAAGCCTGCACCGGCTGCCACGGCGCCCAGGGGCGGGCGGCCAGCGACGGCTACCAGCCGCGCATTGCCGGCAAGCCCGCGGGCTACCTGTACCACCAGCTGCTGAACTTTCGCGATGGTCGTCGCCAGTACCAGCCGATGGTGCGGCTCATCGACCCGCTGAGCGATGCCTACCTGCGGGAGATGGCGGCCTACTTCGCTTCGCTCGATCTGCCTTACCCGCCACCGCAGGCAGCGACTGCACCGGCCGAGACATTGAAGCGCGGCGAGGCGCTGGCCTTGCGCGGTGACAGCACGCGGCGCATTCCCGCTTGTGTGCAGTGCCACGGGCCCGCGCTCACTGGCCTGGCGCCGGCCATCCCCGGCCTGCTCGGTCTGCCGCGCGATTACCTCAACGCGCAGCTCGGCGCATGGCAAACCGGCAACCGCCGCGCCCAGTCGCCCGACTGCATGGCGCAGGTCGCGCAATCCTTGAGTGCCGATGACGTGGCGGCCTTGTCGCAGTGGCTCGCCGCCCAGCCCCTGCCCACGAACACCAAGGCGGTGGGCGTGTTGCCCTCGCCGCTGCCCGTGCCCTGTGGCGGTGTGGAGGCGCAGCGATGAAGCGCGCGCTGTGGACCGTGCTGGTCATCGTGTTGCTGCTCGGCGCCACCGTGGTGACGCTCAACTTGCGCGACGAAGACCCGCTCACCGAGGCGCAGATCAGTGCCACACCCGAGCTGATCGCGCGTGGCGAATACCTCGCGCGGGCCGGCAACTGCATGGGCTGCCACACCGCGCGCGGCGGTGCGCCTTACGCGGGTGGCCGCGGCATCGACACACCGTTTGGCCTGGTCTACTCAAGCAACCTCACGCCCGATGCGGCCACCGGCCTGGGCCAGTGGACCCCTGCGCACTTCTGGCGCGCCTTGCACAACGGCCGCTCGCGTGATGGCCGCTTGCTGTACCCGGCCTTCCCGTACACCAACTACACGCTGGTCACGCGCGAGGACGCCGACGCGCTCTACGCCTACTTGCGCAGCCTGAAGCCGGTGTTGCAGTCAAACCGCACGCATGGCCTGCGCTTCCCCTTCAACACCCAGCCTGCGCTCGCGGTGTGGCGAGCCTTGTACTTCAGCCCCGACCGGCCGACCCAAGACACCACGAAGTCGCCCGAATGGAACCGCGGCGCCTACCTGGTGCAGGGCCTGGGCCACTGCAACGCCTGCCATGGCAGCCGCAATGCGCTGGGGGCGACCGGCGGCACGCTCGACCTGGGCGGCGGCCTGATCCCGATGCAGAACTGGTATGCGCCCTCGTTGAGCGACCCGCACGAAGCCGGCGTCGCCGAGTGGTCGCCGCAGCAGATCGCAGAGCTGCTGAAGAACGGCGTGACCTCTCAGGCCTCCGTGCTCGGGCCGATGGCCGAGGTGGTGGGTGGTAGCACGCAGCATTTGTCGGACGCTGACCTGCGCGCGATGGCGACCTACCTCCAGGCCTTGCCTCCCACACGCAACGAGCCAGTGCGGCGACCCGCGGCCGACAGCGTGGTGCTCGATCGTGGCGCCAAGCTCTACGCCGACCACTGCGCCGATTGCCACGGCGACAAAGGCGAGGGCGCGGCCGGCATCTACCCGGCACTCGCCGGTAACCGTGCGGTGACGATGGCGTCGCCCGCGAACCTGGTGCGTGTGGTGCTCGAAGGTGGCTTCGCGCCGTCGACCACCGGCAACCCGCGGCCCTACGGCATGCCGCCGTTTGCCACGGTATTGAACTCGGCCGACACCGCCGCCGTGCTGAGCTACGTGCGCAGCGCCTGGGGCAACCAGGGCGGGGCCGTGCCCGAGATCGAGGTCAACCGCTACCGCTGAGCACTTGCAGCGTCAGAGCGCCATCAGTTCAGCGTAGCCCCCGACACCCGCACCACCTCGGCCCACTTGCGGATCTCGTCAGCAATGAAGGCCTTGAACTTCGCGTCGTCGTAACCCACCAGCGGCTGGCTACCGATCTGCTCGAAGGGCGTGACCACGGCCGGGTCGGTGAGCGCGGCATTCATGGCCTGCGACAGCTTCTTGACCACTGCGTCCGGCGTGCCGGCGGGCACCACGATGCCCGACCAGCTGCTCGACTCCAGGCCTGGGAACCCGGCTTCGCCAATGGTCGGCACATCGGGCAGGGCAGGCAGGCGCTTCGGCCCCATCACCGCCAGTGCGCGCAGCCGGCCCGACTTGATGTGCGGCAGCAGCGTGACGGTGTAGTCGTACATCAGGTCGAGGCGGCCGCCGAGCAGGTCTTGCAGCGCGGGCACGCTGCCCTTGTAGGGCACGTGGGTCATCTTCGTGCCGGTCTTGGTCTGCACCATCTCGCTCGTGAGGTGGGTGCCGGTGCCGGGGCCGGCCGAGCCGTAGTTCAGCACGCCCGGGTTGGCCCGCGCGAAGTCGATCAGCTCGGCCATGGTCTTGTAGGGCCGCGAGGCTTCGACCACCAGCACCGTGGGCGACATGAGCATCCCGTGCACGGGGATGAAGTCTTTCAGCGGTTCGTACTTGAGGTTCTTGTACAGCGCGAGGTTGGCGGCCATCGTGCCCGAGGTGCCGTAGAGCACGGTGTAGCCATCGGGTGCGGCCTTGGCCACTTGTTCGGTGGCGAGCGAGCCGCCGACACCGGGGCGGTTTTCCACCACGAAGGTCTGGCCCAGCACTTCGCCCATCTTCTTGGAGATGGCGCGCGAGGTGGTGTCGGTGACGCCACCCGGCGTGAAGGGCACGACCCAGGTGATCGGCCGCGCGGGGTAGGGCTGCGCAAGCGCGGGTGCAGAGACGGCGACCAGGCTGGCGAGGGCCAGCATCAGAACTCGCAGTGCGTTCATCGCGTTGCCTTTCGTTCTGCGCAGCGCAACACGCCGCGAGCGGGACAAGTCGCTGGCAGCGTACAAGCGTTTTCATCACTGTGCACGTACGTTTGCCCCAGGTGCCGTTCTGTTCGCGCACGCCCAACATTGGGCGCTGCGAGAAGGACGTTTCAAGCGATGAGCATCGACCTCACCCCCGAGCAGATCACGCTGCGCGACAACATCCGTCGCTTCATGAGGGCGGAGGTCGCTCCGTTGATCGACTTGCATGAAACCGAGCGCAGCTTCCCCTTCGAGTTGTTGCCCAAACTGGCGCAGTTCGGCTACCTGGGCGGCACGCTGTCTGAAGCCGACGGCGGCATGGGCCTCGACTACGTCACCTGGGCCATGCTGATGGAAGAGGCTGGCTACCACTGGCTCTCGTTGCGAACCATCTGCAACATCACCAACGGCTCGATCAACCGGCTGGCCACTCACGGATCACCCGATCAGAAAGAGCGCTTCCTCAAACCCGCGCTGCGTGGTGAGCTGAAGGTTTGCACCGGCCTCACCGAGCCCGACACCGGCTCCAACATCGCCGGCATCCAGATGCGCGCCGAGCTGAAGGGCGATCACTGGGTGCTCAACGGCCGCAAGCTCTGGATCACCAACGGCGCCTTTGCCGACGTGGCCATGATCGTCGCGCGCACCTACAGCCCGACGTGTGATGGCGCGCTCTCGACCTTCATCGTCGAGCGCAGCGTGAGCCCGTATGACGTGCGCCGTCTCGACACCATGGTGCTGCGCAGCACCGGCACCGCCGAGCTCGGCTTCAACGACGTCAAGATCCCGAAAGACAACATCGTCGGCGCCGAAGGCAAGGCGCTCGCCGGCACGCTCAAGGGGCTCGACGCCGCGCGGCTCAACATCGCCATGGGCGCGGTGGGTGCGGCGCAGGCGGCGCTTGATCTGTCGATCGAGTACGTCAAGACGCGCAAGCAGTTCGGCCGCCTGATCGGCAGTTTTCAACTGGTGCAAAAACACATCGTCGACATGACGGTGCGCGTCGAAGCCGCCCGAGCGCTCGGCCTGCGCGCCGCGCGCGCACTGCAGCGTGGCCAAGACGTGCGCCAGGCCTGCTCCATCGCCAAGCTCTACGCCACCGAAGCGGCGCACGAGGTGGCCAGCATGGCGCTGCAGGTGCACGGGGGCAGCGGCTACTTGACCGAGTTGCCGATCGAACGCATCTTCCGCGACACCCGCGGCGGCATGATCCCCGAGGGCACGACCGAGATCCAGACCCGCATCATCGGGCGCGAGATCCTCGGCATCTCGGCCATCACCTGAGATCACTCCTCGATGCTGGTGCCGCAAGAGACCCACCTGCCCGACCTGTCGTTGCTGTGCTCGCCCCAGGTGGTGGCGCTGGTCGGCGCGTCCGACGACCCGGCCAGCATCAGCGGGCGTGCCCTCATCAACCTGCTGCTGCACTCGGCCTTCGAGGGTGAGCTGATGCTGGTCAACCCCAAGCGCGAGCAGGTGGCGGGCCGGCGCTGCTGGCCCGACGTGGCCTCGCTGCCCACCACGCCCGACATGGTGATGGTCTCGGTGCCCGCCGTGCATGTGAATGCCGTGCTACGCCAGTGTGCGGCGCGTGGCGTGCGCTTTGCCATCGTGTTCAGCTCGGGCTTTGGTGAGGCCGGCCCCGAAGGCCAGCGGCTGGAGGCCGAGATGGCTGGCGCGCGCCCGGCCGCCGCGGCGGGGGCGCGACATCGCGATCTACTGTTCATCGGGTGGCGCCTCGGCACTCACCGCCGACCGGGTGGGCCTGGCGGGCATCCGCCTGGCGACGTTCGAGGCCGCCACCACCCAGGCACTGGCGGAGAGCCTGCCGTCGTATGCCGCGATCGGCAACCCCGTGGACACCACCACCGCGGTGCTCACCGACGACAAGCTGATCGACAAGACGCTGCTCGCGGTCTGCAACGACCCTGGCGTGTCGCTGGTGCTGATGCCGATCACCATCGACTACGGCGACGTCACCATCAAGGTGGCCCAGAGCGCGGTGCGGGTGCAGGCGCAGACCGAGACGCCCATCGTGCCGGTGTGGATGAGCAGCCGCCAAGGCGACGGCCACCGTATCTACGCCGAGGCGGGCATGGTGCCGGTGGCGACCGTGGGCAAGGCGGTGAAATCGGTCAAGCGCTGGCTGGAACACGCCGACTGGCTGGCCGCACGTGAAGCGGCGAAGGGCGAGCCGCCATTCGAGCCCTTGTTGTTGCGCACACCGGCGAGCGAGGTGCCTGGTGCGGTGCGGGCGATCAACGAGGCCGAAGCCAAGGCCTGGCTGCGCGCTGCGGGCGTCGAGCTGCCCGACTCGGGTGTGGCCCACAGCGCCGACGAGGCGGTGCGGCTGGCCGAGCGCATCGGCTACCCGGTGGGGGCCAAGGTGGTGAGTGCGGCCATCACGCACAAATCCGATGTGGGAGGTGTGGTGCTGAACCTGGCCGACGCGGCGCAGGTGCGCGATGCCTGGGCACGCATCCACCACGCCGTGGCCCGGGCCGCGCCGTCTGCTCAGATCGAGGGCGTGCTGATCGAGGCCATGGCACCGAGCGGCGGTGTCGAGACACTGATCGGCGTGACGCGTGACCCGGTGTTCGGCCCGGTGCTGACCTTCGGGTTGGGGGGTGTGCACGTCGAGCTGCTGCGCGACGTGGCGCGGCGTGTGTTGCCGCTGTCGCGCCGCGAAGCCGCAGCCATGGTGCGCGAGATCCGCTCGTTTGCGTTGCTCGACGGCTTGCGCGGGCGGCCGTTGGCCGATGTGCCGGCGCTGGTCGAGCTGCTGCTCAAGGTGTCGGACTTCGTTGCCGCCCATCCGGGCCAGATCGACGAGATGGACCTGAACCCGGTGTGGGTGGGGCCGCTGGGGCAGGGGGCGCGGCCGCTGGACGCGGTGATCGTGGGCCGTTTGGAGGGCATGGGGCCGGGATAATCCTGCCCCATGCCTGATACCTCGTTCGAACAAGCCAAGCTGCAGTTCAAGACCGGGCTCGCCTGTTTCCAGGCGGGCCAGTACCTTGATGCCCACAGGCATTTCGAAGCCTCGCTGGCCTTGGTGCCGGGGCGCGTGTCGACGCTCGTGAACCTGGCGGCCACGCGGCTCAAGCTGGACCGGCCCCAAGCGGCACTCGACGCTACCGATCAGGTGCTGGCCATCGAGCCCGACAACACCGACGCCTGGCTGCACCGCGCAAAAGCCTTGTCGGAGCTGGGCCGGCCGGAGCAGGCGCTGCCGGCCTTCGACCGTTTGCTGGCCCTCAACCCGCGTTTCGCGCCAGGCTGGTGTGCACGCGGCGACATCTTGCGCGAGATCGGCAACCCGGGTGAGGCCGAGCGGTCCTACCGCCAGGCGCTGGCGCTTGGTGCCGACCCCGATCTGATCGGCTACTACCTGGCCGCACTCGGCGCCCAGCCATCGCCGGCGACCTCGCCGCGGGCCTATGTGGAAACGCTGTTCGACGGCTACGCCGGCCAGTTCGAGCAGCACGTGGTGCAGGCGCTGCACTACCGCGCCCCCGAGGTGTTGGCCCAGGCCTTGCCCCTGCTGCATGCGGGTCGATTCAGCTCGGCACTCGACCTGGGGTGCGGCACCGGCCTGTGCGGCCCGCTGGTGAAGCCGCTTGCCGACCGGCTGGTCGGGGTGGACCTGTCGGCCCAGATGATCGAGCAGGCGAGGGCGCGCGGCGTCTACGACCAGCTCGTGCACGCCGACATCACCGAACACCTGCAACAGAGCCAGGAACGCCACGACCTGGTGCTGGCGGCCGACGTGTTCATCTACATCGGCGAGCTCTCGCCCGTCTTCGCGGCGGTGGCTGCGGTGATGCGGCAAGGCGGCCTGTTCTGCTTCTCCGCCGAAGTGGCCAGCCCCGAGGCCCGCGGCTTCGAGCTGCTGCCGAGCCTGCGTTATGCGCACGCAGAGAGTTATCTGCGCGAGCTGGCAGGCCAACATGGTTTCGAGGTGGCGAAGCTCTCACGCGAACCCATTCGCGAAGACCAGCGACAGGCCGTCGATGGGGTGTTCGCCTATCTCGTGAGGCGCTGAGAGGCAGATTGCGGCAGGTCGCCGACCTGCAGCTGGGGCCTTGTCCTACAGCCAGCGGCTGCTGCCGTGGCCACCATGGGGCCCTGGTTTTGGTGTGTCGCACCAAGGCCTGACATGCAACCGGGCGCCCCGCGCGCCGATCCTGAAAGGACACCCCATGAAGCACGATGACATCACCGAGACCCTCAACGACTTGATCGAAACCTCCAAGGACGGCGAGCTTGGTTTCACCGCCTGTGCCAAGCACGTGGCCTCGACCGACCTGCAGCAGCTCTTCAGCAACCGTGCCGCCGAGTGCCGTGCGGCGGCCAGCGAGCTGCAGGCCATGGTCAGCGACTACGGCGGCAAGCCCGAAACCGATGGCAGCACCACCGGTGCCCTGCACCGCGGCTGGGTGGCCGTGCGGGGCTCGCTGGTGGGCTACAGCGACGAGGCCATGCTCGAGGAATGTGAGCGTGGTGAAGACGCCGCGCTGGGCCGCTACCGCGCCGCCTTGCGCAGCGAAGGCTTGCCAGAGGCCGTGCGTGCGGTGATTGCGCGCCAGCAACTGGGCGTGCAAGCCAACCACGACCAGATCAAGCGCTTGCGCGACATTGCCCGCGCGGCCTGATCGATCTGAACCGTGAAAACAAGAAGGGCCGGCATCTGCCGGCCCTTCTTTCGTGAGCGCGGTGTCAGCGCATTGGTGAAGGCGAGTTGCCGCTGCGGTCGAGGTGCTGCAACACGCGGTCGAGCTCTTCGGCGCTCATCGGAGGCTCCTCCTGCGGCGCATCGGGGTCGATCTCCAGGCGCACCAGGGCCGCGCCTTCAGGCTCGCTGCTGGCGGGCACCGACCAGCGGGCCAAGGTCGGCTGCGGCTGGCGCGGTGGCGCGAAGCGCACCTTGGGGTCGATCAGCCCGCCCTTGAGCGTGTCGCGAAAGAAGTCACCCACCAGCAGGATGGCGTTGTGCCCACCCTGGCCCCAGTAGTTGCTGCGCATGGTGACGCGGGAATCGTTGAAGCCCACCCAGGCGCCGGCCACCAGCTGCGGGTGCATCAGGATGAACCAGCCATCGGTGTTGTTCTGGGTGGTGCCGGTCTTGCCGGCGATGTCGGCCACGATGCCAAAACGTGTCTTGACCATGGTGCCGGTGCCTTGCGAGACCACGCCACGCATCATGTCCATCAGCTCCACCGCCGACTCGGCCGTCATGGCGCGCCGCGTGGGCGAGCCGAACTCGGCCAGCACGCGCCCATGCCGATCGCGAATGCGTTTCACGAACACGGGCTTGTGGTGCTCGCCTTCATTGGCGATGGTGGCGTAGGCGTTGACCATCTCCAGCAGCGTCACCGGGCTGGTGCCCAACGCGAGCGAAGGGACGGGGTCGAGCTTGCTCTGGTCGACACCGGCGGCCTTGGCCAGGGCCACCACGCGGGTGATGCCCACGTCTCGCATCACCTGGGCGGTGACGGTGTTCTTGGAATACACCAGCCCGTCGCGCAGGCTCATGGTGTTGCCACTCGGGCCCGACATGTCGGTGGGCCGCCAGACGGCGTTTCCGCCGTGGCGTATCTCGACTGCCTGGTCTACATAGGCCCGCTCGGGGCGCAGCCCGGCCTCGAGCGCGGCGCCGTACACGAAGGGCTTGAAGGTCGAGCCCGGCTGGCGCTCGGCCTGGGCCACGTGGTCGTACTGGTCGAGGTTGAAGTCGCGGCTGCCGACCCAGGCTTTCACCTCGCCGGTGCTCGGGTCCATGGCCACGAAGCCGGCTTCGAGCCGGGTTTTCTGGGCCTTCAGGCGGGCGAGCCACTGGGCATCGGCCATCAGCTCCTGCAAGGCTTGCGCTTCGCTGGCGCCACCCGCCACCGCCTTGCGAAAGGCGGGCGTGTCGCGCACGGCCGCGGCCAGCAGCTCATCGTGCTGCTTCCAGAAGTGAGCGAACGGCTGTGCCTTGGTGCTGCGCTGGGCGTAGCTGTCCAGCCCACCCGAGGTGGCGGCCAGGCTGGGCACGCTCCACTCGACATCGGCCACCCGCTGCAGCGATTCGGCTTGTTTCTGCACCGCTTGTTCGGCGGCGCGCTGCAGGCGTGTGTCGAGCGTGGTTTCGATCACCAGGCCGTCGGCATAAAGGTCTTGTTCGTGGGTTTCGGCCCACTCCACCAGCCACTTGCGGGCGTGGGCGGCAAAGTGCGGCGCGCTGCCGAGGTTTTCAGCCTGGCGGGTCAGCGTCACTTGCACCGGCTGTGCGATCAGGCGGCGGTACTCGGCCTCGGGCAGGCTGCGCTGCTTGAGCATCTGGGCCAGCACCAGGTTGCGGCGCTTCTGTGCCCGCTCGGGGAACAGCACCGGGTTGTAGTAGTGCGGCCCCTTGAGCATGCCCACCAGGGTGGCGCTCTCCAGTGCCGACAGCTCGGCGGCGGGCTTGTCCCAATAGGTGCGGGCCGCCATCTCGACGCCCACCGCGTTGTAGAGAAAAGGCGCGGTGTTGAGGTAACTCGTGAGGATCTGGTCCTTGCTGTAGTGGTGCTCGATGCGCAGCGCCGTGACGAGCTCCTTCAGCTTGCGGTGCAGCGACCGGCTGCGGCCGATCTCTTCGGGGAACAGGTTGCGTGCCAGCTGCTGCGTGATGGTGGAGCCGCCTTGCAGGCTGCCCGTGGCGCTGTGGAACAAGGCACCCGCCGTGCGCCGGAAGTCCACGCCGTGGTGCTCGCGAAAGCGGCGGTCTTCGGTCGCGATCAAGGCGCTGACCACGTGCGGCGAAATCTCGGCCAGCGTCACATGCTGCTGCTGGGCGCGGCCGAAGGTGGTCAGCACCTCGCCGTCGGCCGACATCAGCATCGAAGGGCGCACGGCTTCGGCTTCACGCAGGTCGGCCGTGTCGGGCGAGACCTGCAGCAGCACGATGAGGTAGACGATGGCCGGCACCAGCAGCAGGGCCGCACCCATCAGCGAGAAGCGCAGGGCAAGCCGCCGCCGCTCGGGCCAGGGCGAGAGACGGGTGGGGTTGGGCGGGTCGTTGGGTTCGGCGTGCATCACGCCATGGTGCGCGGGGCCGCGCCCGGCGGCTGTAGGACAGCCGCTCTACGGGTGGTCAGCCGGGCCCGCTTTTCGCCAGCCGCCGCAGCTCGGTGACCGGCTTGCCCCCAATGCCCCAGTTGTCGGTGTCGACCTCGTCGATGATGACGAAGGTGGTGGCCGGGTTCTTGTTGAGCACCTTCACCAGCAGCTCGGTCACGCCGGCAATCAGCTCGGCCTTTTGTGCGGCGGTGGCGCCTTCGCGCGTGATTTGTATGTTGACGAATGGCATGGCTTTTCTTTCACGTGATGAATAAATGAGTTTGGCGCAGCTGCGTCACAGCCTCGCTGACGAGGCGTGGCAGCAGCTCGGCCACGCGGGGCAGATCGTGGATCAGGCCGGCGGCCTCACCCGCGATCACCGCGGCGGTGTCGAAGTTACCCGAGGCACGGGCCGCGGCATAGCGATCGGCCACCTCGCCCTGCTCGCGCAGCAGCTCCAGCTCGCGCCCGCTCCAGCGGCGCAGGTGCTCGTTTTGCAGGCAGCGGCCGGTGTAGGGCGCTGGCCACACGTTGCGGCGCGAGAGGTCGAACACGATGCTGCGCTGTGTGTCGTCGCCGCTGGCGGCCACGATGCGCTCTTTGGCGGTGGCAAAACCTGCCGCTTCTTCGGTGGCATAGAGCCGCGTGCCCAGCGCCACACCGGCGGCGCCCAGCGCGAGGGCGGCGGCAATGCCGCGCCCGTCGGCAATGCCCCCGGCCGCGATGACTGGCACATCGGTGCCGGCCAAGTCGACCAGCGCCGGCACCAGGGCCATGGTGCCGCGGCTCACGCCGTGGCCCCCGGCTTCGGCGCCTTGCGCCACCAGCAGGTCGGCGCCGTGTCGCAAGGCGTCTTGCGCCATGGCCTCGGTCTGCACCTGGCACACGAGCCTGGCACCGCTCGCCTTGATGCGCTGCGCAAACGGCGCCACGTCGCCGAACGACAGCCACACCGCGCTCGGGCGGGCGTCGAGCGCGATGTCGAGCAAATGGGGCTGCCGGGCCAGGCTCCAGGTGATGAAGCCCACGCCGAAGGGCTGCTGCAGGCTTGCGAGCGCCGCCAGCTCGCGCCGCAGCCAGGCTTCGTCGCCATAGCCCGCGCCGAGGAAGCCGTAGCCCCCGGCTTCGGTGACCGCGCGCACCAGACGTGCATCGGCCACCAGATCCATGGCGGCCAGAACGATGGGGTGGCGCACACCCAGCAAGCGGGTGAGCGGGGTGTGGAGCAGGGCGGGGGTGTTGGGCGTGTCCATGTCGTCAAGGTAGCCGCCGCAATTCATCTTGAAAAATGAATTGTTATGATTTCTTCGTTCTTGAATACAGATACCTGGAGTGCGCATGGACCCGACCGCCTTGGCCACCTTCGCCGCTGTTGCCCGCCGAGGCTCGGTGAGTGCGGCAGCGCTGGAGCTGCACACCGTGCAGTCCAACGTCACCACGCGTTTGAAGCAACTGGAGGCCGACCTGGGCGTGAGCCTCTTCCTGCGCCACAGCCGCGGCATGTCGCTCACCGACGCGGGCACGCGCCTGCTCGGCTACGCGCAGCGCCTGGCCGCTCTGTCAGACGAGGCGCTGTCGGCCGTGCGCGACGACGGCCTGGTGCGCGGCAGCCTGCGCATCGGCTCGATGGAAACCACCGCCGCCGTGCGCCTGCCCGCCGTGCTCGGGCGCTTTCACCGTGCGCACCCCGACGTGCAACTGGAGGTGCGCACCGGGCCCACCGCCGAGCTGCTGGAGCACGTGTTGGCGCATCGGCTCGACACCGCCCTGGTTGCAGGGCCGGTGGATCACCCCGATCTTCTGACCGAGCCGGTGTTTCACGAAGAGCTGGTGCTGGTCAGCGCGAGTGATGCCGGCGAGCCCGAAGCGCAGCTGCGTGACGGCGGCCTCACCGTGATCGTGTTCCGCCAGGGCTGCTCTTACCGGCAGCGGCTGGAGGCGCACTTTGCAGCGAGCGGCTGGCTGCCGTTTCGGCGGCTGGAGTTCGGCACGCTGGAGGGCGTGCTGGGTTGTGTGGGGGCGGGTGTCGGCGTGAGCGTGCTGCCACGCAGCGCGGTCGAGACCTATCGGGGGCGCGACGATCTGCGGGTGAGCACATTGGCACCGAAACCGATGTGGGTCGAGACCTTGCTGGTGCGTCGCCGCGATGCCCATGCGGGCGCGCCACTGCGCGCGTTCGGCGACGTGATCAGGCAGGACGACGCTTCGGCGCTCAGTCGGCCTCGGAGCAAAACTCGCCGTCGGGCACCAGGCACGAGTTCTCCGTCTCGCCGCCCAGCGACACGCCGCGCGTGACCAGCTTGCTGGTGGCCAGGCGGCTGGCTTCGGCAGTCGGGAGCAGCACCCACATCTGGCCGCGGTGGCGGGTGGCACGCGCCATCTGGCCGGCTTCGTTGCCAAAGCCCCAGAAGTAGTCGGCCCGCACCGCACCGCGAATGGCGCCACCGGTGTCTTGCGCAAACACCAGGCGCTGCATCGAGATGTTGGAACCGGCGGGCGCCGGTGCGCTGAGGAACACCGGGTAGCCGAGCGGCGTGACACGCGGGTCGACGGCCACCGAACGGCCCGGCGTCAGCGGCACGCCCAGTGCGCCTTGCGGGCCTTCGGTGTGCGGGCGCTCGGGCACCGTCTTGAAGAACACATAGCTGGGGTCGGACGACAGCCGCGCGGCCACGGTCGCTTTCGGCTGTGGTTTGGAGGGGTTTGGTTTGGCCGAGCCGGGCGCCGGTTTGCGCGCCCCCTTGAGCAACTCGTCGACCAGCGGGTCGTTGCCGGCCGGTTTGGCGGCGGGTGCACGTGGGGCGACGGTGACACCTCGGGTCAGCACGGGGGCATCGGCTTCGGTATCTGCAGGCGCATCGCCTTCGATCTCGAACTCGTCGGCCGCGTCGTTGGCGTTGCCGCCACCGATGCCGCGCGTGGCCACCACCACCTTGGCCTTGGGTGTGACCCGCAACGGCTTGAACGGGTGGCCGTTCTGTTCGGCGTATTGCAACCGCAAGATTTGCCCATCGGGCATGCGCACGCGGCCCGAGCCCTGCACCTGCATCGCGTACAGCGCCAGCGGGTCGTTGACCCAGGTCACCACCGGTGCGTTGATGCCTTGCGGCAGGCCCAGTGCGTCGAGCTCGGCACGGGTGTAGTAGGGGTCGACACGCGCGGTGGGGCTGCCAGCGTTGCCCACCAGGCGAAGGCGCAGGCGGCGGTCGCGGTCGTCGAGCACGAAGCGGCGCAGGTCGAGCGGGTAGCTGGCCGCATCGCCCGGCTGAGCCAGCAGCAACAGGTTGCCTTCTGGCTTGACGTGCACCACCGAGCGACGCTGCGCCTTCGGCACACGCGACCAGTCGATGGTGTAAAGGTCACGCGGCACGCCCATCACCGGGGTGTTGAATTCGGCGTCGCGCTGCGCCTGGCCTTCGAGCAGGGGCTCGAAGTAGCCGGTGACCTCACCGTCGCCGCGCGAATCGGTGTGCAAGATGCGCAGCAGCGTGAAGTGGCTCTCGAAGAAGCTGCGCATGGCGCGGGTGTTGGGCGGCACGGTCTTCGAGGCAGCGCAGATGTCGCGCCAGTCGTCACGCTTTTGCAGCACCTCGCACGAGTTGCGAAACGCGCTCCAGCTGGCCCGCATGTCGTCTTGTTGCCAGCCCGGCAGCTCGTCGTAAGACGTGAGCTTGAACATCGCGTTGCGCGTGCGCACCTCGCTCGGCAGCTTGATGCCGGTCTTGGCGGGAGGCGTGTTCGAGAGCTTCTTCTGCGGGGTCGTGGCGGTGGCCACTGGCGGCTCGACCGCCGGGCGTGGGCTCGGGGCAGCCGCTTGCCTGGAGGCACAGCCTGCCAGCCCCGCGGCCGTGGCAAGGGCAAACACCGAGAAGGGCAGCAGTTTCATGAGCCAAGCCTAGGCCCGCAGCGCCTGCGTTCCAACTGACCTTCGTCAACCCGAGGGTGGAGGCGCGCGAGAGCGGATTACCTTAGTCACGCCGCACGCGCAGGTGTCGCCGGTATTCTGCGGACGGCATCAGACCGTGCCTGTCGCCCCCGTGGCGTTGACTGAAAACACCCATGAATCTGAATCCAAGCTCGTCTCATCTGTCCCGCCGCCTGTTGCTCGCGGCGGCCTTGCTGTCTGGTGTGTCGTTGTCGGGCTGCGCCATGTTTGGTGGCGGCAAGACGACGCTCGACGCCAAGGTGGTGGCCTCGGCCCAGGTCAACCCCGATGCGCGCAAACGCCCGTCGCCGGTGGTGGTGCGTGTGTTCGAGCTGAAGGCGCCCACGCTGTTCGAGCAGGCCGACTTCGTGTCGCTGTTCGAGAAAGACCAGGCGGTGCTCGGCGCCGAGATGATCAGCCGTGAAGAGTTCGTGTTGCGCCCCGGCGAGACCAAGCCGCTCGTGAAGCCGCTGTCGCCCGACACCAAGTTCATCGGCGTGATGGTCGCCTTCCGCGAGCTGGAGCGCGCCCGCTGGCGCGCCGTGGTGCCGGTGGCTGCGGGCAAGAAAAACGTGGTGGCCATCGACCTTGCCGACATCACCGTGCAAGCCAAACGCACCTCGCCCAAGCCCTGAGGCAGCTGCCCCGTTCATCACCTCAACTCCAAGCACAACAACATGAGCTGGCGCGCCAAAGTCGTGTGGTCTTCGGGCATGTTCTTGCAGCCCCATCACTTTCAGCAAGAAACCCGCTACCTGGAGCGGCTGGTCGACGCGCGAGCTCGCAGCATCTCGCCCTTTGCCTGGGGTTTCAACGAGCTGGAACTCGACGAAGGCCTGCTCGCGCTGGGCAAGCTGGGCATCTCGCGGGCCAGCGGTCTGCTGCCCGACGGCACGCCGTTTTCCATGCCGCAACTCGACCCGCTGCCTGCCCCGATGGAGGTGCCGGCCGATGCGAAGGGCGAGATCATCTACCTCGCCTTGCCGCTGCAGCGCGAAGGGCTGAACGAGGTTGATTTCGGCACCGGTGAGGGCGGCGAGCTCGCCCGCTATGGCGCCATCGAAGAAGACGTGCGCGACAACACCGACGCATCCGACGAGCCCACCACCATCCAGACCGGCCGCCTGCGCCTGCGCCTGGTGCGCGCCAAGGAGGCGAGCGAAGCCTATGCCCTGCTCGGCGTGGCGGTGGTGGCCGAGCGCCGCAGCGACGGGCAGGTGACGCTCGAGCGCAGCTACATCGCGCCGCAGGTGGCCATCGAAGCCACCGCGCAACTTTCGGCCAGCGCGTCGTTGCTGCATGGTTTGATCTTGCAGCGCGCGCAGGCCCTGGCCGGGCGCATGGGGCAGCTGAGTCACGGCGTGTCGGAGCTGGCTGATTTCTTGATGCTGCAAACGCTCAACCGCAACGAGCCGGTGTTCAGCCAGCACGCTGCCACACCGAATGCCCACCCGCGCGAATTGCACGGCGACTGCCTGCGACTGGCCGGCGACCTGGCCACGCTGTCGACCAGCGCGCGCCGACCGCCCGAATTTCCGCCATACCGCCACGACGACCTTGCGCGCACCTTCACACCGGTGTTCGATTCGCTGCGCGGCATGCTGACCTCGGTGCTGGAGCAAAACGCCGTTCAGCTCGACCTCGTCAATCGCAACCACGGCGTGCGCACCGCCGTGGTCACCGACATGGAGCTCGCGCGCACCGGCACCTTCGTGCTGGCGGTCAATGCGCAAGTGCCCGGCGAGCAGCTGCGCCAGCGCTTCCCGGCACAGACCAAGATCGGCCCGCCCGAGAAGCTGCGCGACCTGGTCAACCTGCAGCTGCCCGGCATCGGCCTGCGCTCGCTGCCGGTGGCGCCGCGCCAGTTGCCCTTCCACGCCGGCTACTTCTACTTCGAGCTCGACCGCGGCGGCGAGCTGTGGAAACCGATCGAACAGAACGGCAACGTCGCCATGCACATCTCGGGTGACTTCCCGGGCTTGGAGCTGGAGCTGTGGGCGATTCGGAAATAAGCACCGCTCCGTTCGCGCGAACGGAGCCAGCTGAGAGAACGTGATGAGCACCTCAAACCCTGACGACCCGTTTGCCGACATCGACACCGGTCGCACTTTCATCATGCCTACGCCGGGTGGCCGCGCTGCAGCGGCAGCGCCCTCGCCAGCGCCCCGCATGGGCCAGGCGGCAGGCGCTGACGTGGCGGCCGACATCGGCCCGAGCGAGAGTGGCCTCAACCCGCTGGTCGCGCTCGCCAACCCCTTGCTCGCTCTGGTGCCGCAGATTCGCGCCACCACGCACTTGCCCGACCCGGCCGCGCTGCGCGAATCCATTGCGCAAGGCGTGCGCGAGTTCGAAGCTGCCGCGCGTGCCAAGGGCATGGCGCCCGAGCGCGTGCTGGCCGCGCGCTACATCCTGTGCACCTTGCTCGACGAGGTGGCCGCCACCATGCCCTGGGGTGCTTCGGGCCAGTGGGGCCGGCACAGCCTGCTGGCGATGTTCCACAACGAAACCGGCGGCGGCGAAAAGGTCTTCCAGCTGATGGCCAAGCTGGCCGAGAACCCTGCCGCCAACCGCGACCTGCTGGAGCTGATCTACGCCGTGTTGTGCCTCGACTTCCAGGGCCGCTACCGCGTGGTCGATGGCGGCAAGGCCCAGCTCGAAGCGGTGCGCGAGCGGCTGGCGCAGATCCTGCAAAAGGAGCGTGGTGCCTACCCGCCGGCGCTGGCGCAAAACTGGGCGGGCGAGAAGCCGTCCAAGCGATCCATGCTGACCTGGCTGCCGCTGTGGGTCACGGCGGCCATCGTGGCGCTGTTGCTGGTGGCGATCTACAGCTTCCTGGCCTTCAAGTTGAGCGGTGACTCCGACCCGGTGTTCGGCCGCATTCAAGAGCTGCGCCTCGCGCCGCCATCACCACCCGTCAAGCAGCCTGCGGCCAAACCGCGGCTGGCGCAGTTTCTGGTGGCCGACATCAAGGCCGAGCAGGTCGCAGTGCGTGACGAGGTGGACCGCAGCGTGATCATCATCCGGGGCGATGGCCTGTTTGCGCCGGCCAGCGCGTCGCTTACCGCCGAACGCGAGGCGCTGATGAAGCGCATTGCCGAAGCCTTGAAGCAGGTGCCCGGTGGCATCGTCGTCACCGGCCACACCGACAACGTGCGCATCCGCACCGCGAGCTTCCCGTCCAACTGGCATTTGTCTGAAGAGAGAGCCAAGACCGTGCGCGAGATCCTGGTCAGCAATGGCCTGCCGGCAGACCGTGTGCGCGCCGAAGGCCGCGCCGATGGCGAGCCCGTGGCCACCAACGACACCCCTGCCAACCGGGCGCTGAATCGGCGCGTGGAGATCACCTTGTTCGTCACGCGCGGAGCCGGGTCATGATCAAGAAGATCCTCGGCATCATCTTCAACCCCTGGGTGCTGCTGGTGCTGGGCCTGCTGGCCCTGTCACTGGTGATCTGGATCGTCGGCCCGCTGGTGGCCATCGGCAACTGGCGCCCGCTCGACGGCATGACGGCTCGGTTGGTGTTCATCGGCCTGATCGTGCTGCTGATCGTGTTGCGCAATGTGTGGAAGCTCTTCGCTTCGCGCAAGAAGAACGACAAGGTGGTCGACCAGCTGCTGGCCCCGGCCGCCACGGCCGACCCGAGCGATGGCGAGATCAAGACGCTCAACGAGCGTTTCTCGAAAGCACTGCAAACCCTCAAGACGGCCCAGTTCGAGCAGCCCAAGGCCGGCATCTCGGGCCTGTGGAGCGGGTTGTCGTCGCGGGTGGGCAAACGGTATCTGTACGAGCTGCCCTGGTACGTGATCATCGGTGCGCCGGGTTCAGGCAAGACCACCGCGCTGGTCAACTCGGGTCTCAACTTCCCGCTGGCTGGCGCCTCGGGTGAGCACTCCGTCAAAGGTGTGGGCGGCACGCGCAACTGCGACTGGTGGTTCACCGATCAGGCCGTGCTCATCGACACCGCCGGCCGCTACACCACCCAAGACAGCCACAAGAGCACCGACGCGAAGGCGTGGGAAGGCTTTCTCGGCCTGCTAAAACGCAGCCGCCCGCGCCAGCCGCTGAATGGTGTGCTGGTCACCGTGTCGGTCACCGACCTGCTCACGCAGACCGCCGCCGAGCGCAACCTGCATGCCGCCACCGTGCGGCAGCGGCTGCAAGAGCTGCACCAGCACCTGGGCATGCGCTTCCCGATCTACCTGCTGGTCACCAAGTGCGACCTGCTGGCCGGCTTCATGGAGACGCTCGGCGATGCCGACAAGGACACGCGCGCTGCGCCCTGGGGGTTTACCTTCAAGCTCGACAAGCAGCAGCACACCGACCTCGGCGCCTTCACGACCGAATTCGACGCACTGGAAAAGCGCCTCACCGACGGCCTGATCGGCAAGCTGCAACTGGAGCGCGACCCGGGCCGCCGTGCGCGCATCTATGCCTTCCCGCAGCAGTTCGAGGCGCTGCGTGGCTTGCTGAAAGACCACCTGGAGCAGGTGTTCTCGCCCTCACAGTTCGAAGCCCACCCGCTGTTGCGCGGCGTGTACTTCGTCAGCGGCACCCAGGAGGGCACGCCGATCGACCGCATGCTGGGGCGCATTGCGCGCACCTACCGGCTGGAGCGCACCGTGATGCCACCCAACCAGAGCAGCGGCAAGAGCTACTTTCTCTCGCGCCTGCTCAAGGAGGTGGTGTTCGCCGAGAGTGGCCTGGCCGGCACCGATGCCAAGTGGGAGCGCCGCCGTGGCCTGTTCGCGCTCGGTGCCTATGTGCTCGTCGGCGTGTTGGCCTTGAGCACCCTGGCCGCCTGGGGTGTCAGCTACGTGGGCAACCAGCGCTATGTCGAGAAGGTCGGCACGGCCGCCGAAGAAGTGAAGAAGCTGGTGCAGGCCACACCCAATCGCAACTCGCCTGACGTGCTGGTGCTGCTGCCTGCACTCGAAGCGACGCGCGATCTGGCGCGGGCCGGCATCGGCGAGTCGGTGCCGTTGTCGCTGGGTTTCGGGCTCTACCAAGGCAAGAAGCTCGACGCGGCCTCGAAGCAGGCCTACCGCCGCATGCTGATCGACGCGGTGCTGCCGCGCATCGCGCTCGGCATCGAAGAACAGCTGAAGAACGGCAACGACAACCCCGAGCTGCAGTACGAGGCCCTGAAGGCCTACGTGATGCTCTACGACCCGGAGCGCTTTGACCCGGCCGCACTCAAGCTCTACGTGACGGCCGATTGGGACAGCTCGCTGCCGCGCTCGGTCACCACCGAGCAGCGTGCCGCGCTGGAGTCGCACCTCGATGCGCTCTTGTCCGAAGGCGCGGTGGTGTCGCCGCTGCCTGAAGACAAGACCCTCGTCGCGCAGACGCGCACCCGTCTGGTGGCCACGCCGCTCACCGAGCGAATCTTCCGCCGGCTCAAGCGCCAGGGGGTGGGCTCCGAGTTCCCCGAGTTCACCGTGGCCAAGGCGGCCGGCCCGGGCGCAGCGCTGGTGTTCACGCGCGGCAGTGGCGAGCCTCTCACCAAGGGCGTGCCGGGGCTCTTCACCCACGAGGGTTATCACAAGGGCTTCCAGCGTGAAGTCGAGCGTGTCGCCGGGCAATTGGCCGACGAAGAGAGCTGGGTGCTGGGCGTCAACGACAGCGCGCGCCAGAACGCCTTGAAAGACCTCGACATCAAGCTGCAACTCAACGACGAAGTGCGCCGCCTGTTCCTGAGCGAATACGCCAAGGTGTGGGAAGACTTCATCGCCGACATCAAGATGGTGAAGACCGCCAACCTCGCACAGGCGGTGCAGATGGCGCGCGTGCTGTCGGCACCCGACAACCCGCTCGTGCCGCTGCTCAAGGCCATGTCGCGCGAGACCACTTTGCGCACCAACAAAGACGTGGTCGGTCAGGTCGAGACCAAGGCACGCGATGCGCTGCAACGCTCGCGCGAAGAGCTCTCGCGCCTGCTGGGCAACAAGAGCACGGCTTCGGCGGTGGCGCCGGGCCAGGCGATCGAGAGCATCGTCGACGACCGTTTCATCGGCCTGCGCCAGATGGTGTCGTCGCCCGACGGCAAGCTGCCGGCACCGGTCGACGGCACGGTGGCCCTCATCAGCGAGGTCTACACGCTGCTCACCGCCGCCGACACGGCCGTGAAGGGTGGCAACGTGCCGCCGCCGTCGGAAGTGCCCAACAAGGTGAAGGCCGAAGCGGCGCGCTTGCCCGAGCCGGTGCGCTCGCTGCTCAACACCTTGTCGGTGAGCGGCACCTCGGCAGCGCTCGAGATCACGCGCAGCAACCTGGGCAACGCGATCAATTCCGAGATCGGCGAGTTCTGCCGCCAGGCGATAGCAGGGCGCTACCCGTTTGCCCGCAGCAGCACGCGCGACGCGACGCAAGAAGACTTTGCACGTGTCTTTGGGCCCGGCGGCCTGTTCGACACCTTCTTCCAGAAGAACCTCGTCAACTTCGTCGACACCAACACGCGGCCCTGGAGCTTCAAGAAGGTCGACGGCGCGAGCATGGGCACCGACAGCTCGACGCTGCTGCAGTTCCAGCATGCGGCCACCATCCGCGACACCTTCTTCCGTGGCGGCGGCAACCAGGTCGGCCTGCGGCTCGACTTCAAGCCGATCGAGATGGACGCGACCATCACGCAGTTCATCCTCGATGTCGACGGCCAGATCGTGAAGTACGCGCACGGCCCGCAGATCCCCACCAGCATCCAGTGGCCCGGCCCGCGTGGCAGCTCGCAGGTGCGGGTGCAGGTCACCCCGGTGTCGGCGGCAGGTGCGTCGGGTCTGGTGAACGACGGGCCGTGGGCGCTGTTCAAGCTGTTCGACCGTCAGCAACTGGAGCCCACCGGTGCGCCTGAGCGCTGGCGCGCCACCTTCAATGTGGACGGCCGCAAGGCGACCTTCATGGTCACCACCAGCAGCGTGCGCAACCCCTTCCGCCTGCCTGAACTGGTGCAGTTCTCATGCCCGGGCAAACTCTGATCAGCGTCATTTCCGCCTGCGCGGGAATGACGGTCCGACGCTGATGGACGAGAAGTCTCTGCTCGACCTGCTCGCCGGCACGGGCGTCGAGGCGCCCGGCTGGTACGGCAAGATGCCCGTGCTGGGTGACTTCGCCAGTCGCCGCCTGCCGCAAGGCTTTGTCGATGCCTGCGATGTGTGGCTCGCCAGCGGCGTGGAGCACAGCCGTGCCCAGCTCGGTGAGCGTTGGCTCGATGTCTACCTCACCGGCCCGATCTGGCGTTTTGCCTGGGCACCGGGCGTTGTCGATGCCCAATGGTGGCTGGGCGTGATGATGCCCAGCGTCGACAAGGTTGGCCGCTACTTCCCGCTTTTGATCGCGCGCCCCGCGGCGGCACTGCCTGGCACGGCCGAGGGTTTGAATGCCTTGCAGGCCTGGTATGGCCACGTTGGCGCCGCAGCGCTCGCCACCTTGCGCCCCGGCGCCACCCTCGAAGAGTTCGAGTCGACCCTCTCACGCGCGCCCGTGGCCGCCGACACCGCTTACGTGCCACCGGCGAGCGCCAGCCTGCTGCCCGGCCGCGTGAGGCACACTCTGCCCGGCGCTTCGTCTTTGCTGACGTGGGCGCAGGGGCTGCTGGTGGGCGATGCACTGCAACGTTTTGCCGGCCACAGCCTCTGGTGGCCCGACCATGCCGAGTCGCCCGACAACAGCTTGAGCGTTTCACAAGGCCTGCCGCCCGCTCAACATTTTTCAGAGTTGCTGGAGGGTCGTTGGTGAGTTCCCCCGTTCCGCCCAAGACTGAGACACTCGACATGGGCACCCGTACCGCCGTTGGCGGGGGCATCGAGATCGACGGCAGCGGCAACACGCTGCCGCTGGGGCACCGCCTCCAGGAATACGTGATCGAAGGCCTGATCGGCGAGGGCGGCTTCGGCATCGTCTACCTGGCGCGCGACACCCAGCTCGGCCGCGTGGTCGCACTCAAGGAGTACATGCCGGCATCGCTGGCCACACGCGCTGCCGACAACCAGGTGTCGGTGCGCTCGGCGCGCCACCGCGAGACCTTCGAGCTCGGCCTGCGCAGCTTCGTCAATGAAGCCCAGCTGCTCGCTGCCTTCGACCACCCCTCCCTGGTGAAGGTGTACCGCTTCTGGGAACAGCACGGCACCGCCTACATGGTGATGCCCTACTACCAGGGTCCCACGCTCAAGCAGTGGCTCACCGAGCATGGTGCGCGGCCTGATGAAGCGTGGCTGCTCTCGCTGCTGCACCCGATCATCGACTCGCTGGAGCTGATGCACCACGAGCGCTGCTACCACCGCGACATCGCGCCCGACAACATCCTGCTGCTGAACCAGCAGGCCACGCAGCTCGGCCGCCCGCAGGTCATGCGCCCGGTGCTGCTCGACTTCGGCGCGGCCCGCCGAGTGATCAGCGACGCCACGCAGGCGCTGACGGTGATCCTGAAATCGGGCTACGCCCCGATCGAGCAGTACGCCGAATCGACCTCGATGAAGCAGGGTGCCTGGACCGACGTGTATGCCTTGTCGGCCGTGCTCTACGCCGCCATCACCGGCCGCGCGCCGCTGCCGTCGGTGAGCCGCATGGTGAGCGACGACATGGTGCCGGCCGCGCAGGTGGGGGCAGGGCACTACAGCGCCGAGTTCCTGGCGGCGGTCGACAAGGGCTTGTCGGTGCGCCCCGAGAACCGCCCGCAAGACATGGCTGCACTGCGTGCCTTGTTCAGCTTCGGTGCCGGCACGCCCACGCTGGCGCGGCCGCAGCAAGCCGATGCGCCCACCGTGCTGATGCCTGCGAACAGCGACGACGACGCCGCCACCGTGATGGTGGCGCCGAAACCGCCGTCACCGCCATCGTCATCGTCATCGCCACCGGTGGCCGCACCGCGTCCACCGGCGCAACCCACACCACCCATCAAGCTGCTCAACCCTGACCCTGCGCCGCCGCCCTCGTCGCGCACCGGTCTGTGGGCTGGCGGTGGCCTGGCCTTGCTGGTGTTGGCCGGCGCCGGCTGGTGGTTCGGTGTCAAGAACAAGGCCGACGTGCTCCCGCCCCCCGTGACCCAGAACGCCAGCACCGGGCAGGCGTTGCCGCAGGCCACAACGCCGTCGCAGCAGGTCGAGGCCGCCAAGCCGCCACCGGCCGTGCCCTTTGGCATCGTCACCGCGATGCAAGACATCGTGCGCCGTGCCGACCCGCTGCTCGGCGTGAACGCACTCGCTGACAAGTCGACCCTGACGATCGGCAGCGACAAGCTGCAGTTCCGCGTCAAGTCGTCTGGGGCTGGCTACGTGTATGTGTTCTTTGCCGGCACCGACAAGGGCCACATGTACCTGCTGTTCCCGAACGCCCTCGACAAGGACAACCGCATCGAGGCCAACCAGGAGATGCTGTTGCCGCGCAAGAGCTGGAACATCACCGCCGGCGGGCCACCAGGCACCAACCACATCGTGACCATGGTGTCGCGCCAGCCGCGCGACTTTGCACAGGCCGGCTTGCGGCCGTCGAAGGAAGAAATCCCCGAATACGACCTCGTGCAGGCCGAGAGACTGTGGGCTGCGCGCGCTGGCAATGAAAACCCCTTCGTCGGCACCGCGGTGTGTGCGGCGGGCGCGACGTGTGACTCGACCTACGGGGCCACGCTGCTCACCATCGACGAAGTGGCGGCCAAGGGGCGCTGAGCACGGCGGTGCGCCCTGGCGCACCTCAGGTGGCACGGCGGTGTGAAATCCGCCGCATGCCAGGGCCCAGATTCGCTCCTGTGCGATTGCCGGGCTTGCCATACTCAAGTCCCAGCCCCAGGCGTCGACATCCACTGGATGAGAACAAGATCGCTCTGCGACGGCGCCTGACCCTCCCATGGACGCTCAACTCGACCGAATCTTTGCCGCCAGCCTGTGGGTGGCGCTGAGCCTGGCTGCGGCCGGCCTGTCGGCCCAGCTGGGCCTGGCATGGATGGAGCGCGCCTGGGCCAACAACCTGCGCAGCTCGGCGCAACGCCTGCTCGGTGCGGGCCTGAGCCTGGGCACCGGCGTCTGGATGGTTCATGTTTTTTCGGAACCGGTGCAGTCGGCCGGGTTCTCGCAAGGCCACGCGCCTGCGCTCGAGTGGGCGGTGTGGGCCCTGGCCGTGTCCGCTGCGATGGCCAGCCTGGCCTGGCTCGACGCTGCCAAGGCGAGAGCCGCCCGCTGGTTGCCGGCTGCCCTGGTGCTGGGCTCGGCGCTCGTCGGCTTGCAGTGGCTGGGGGCGGGTGCCTCGGCTGCCCCCTTGCACCTGGGCATGCTGCTCGCCGCCTGGGGCCTGGGCGTGGCGGGTGCCGTGTCGACCTTCGGCTTGTTCCATCGGCTCAAGGGGCAGAGCCAAAGCGCGGCCACGTGGTACCGCGCAGGGGCCAGCCTGGCTTGGGCCCTCGCCATCGTGGGCAGCCAGCACCTGATCGCCCTGGCGGCGCCCTCCGCGCGTGTGCCCGCCGGGCCCGGGCTGGTGTCGGGTGGCGTGCTGATCGTTCTTGCGGTCGTGCTGGGTGGTGCGGTGTTGTCAGGCTTGTTGCTTGCCTTGCGCCGCCACCTGAAGGCCCGTGCCGCCGGTGCCAAGGCGCGCCGCGCCCTGGGCAGCAAGTTGCTCAACGACCCGCTCACCGGCTTGCCCAACCGCCAGCTGTTCGAGGGCACGCTCGGCCAGGCTGTGCAGCGGGCCGATGCCAGCAACCAGTCGCTGGCCTTGCTGTTCATCAACCTCGATGGCTTTCGCCCCGTCAACGAGGCCTTTGGCCACCGGGGCGGCGACCGTGTGCTCGGCAAGGTGGCGTCTCGTCTGCGGGCCCTGTCGGGGCCGCACATGGCCGGACGTCTGGCCAGTGACGAGTTCCTGGTCTTGCTCCAGGGCAAGGTGGGCGTGGAGCAGGCGTCCGAGCTGGCAGCCAAGCTGCAGGCCTCGGTGAGCCAGCCGATTGCGCTGGATGGCCGCGCGGCCACCGTCTCATGCTCGATCGGCGTGGCCATGTACCCCGAAGACGGCGCGCAGTCGACGCTGATCCGCCACGCCGAGGCGGCGATGCGTGCCGCCAAGTCGGCGGGCGGTGCAAGCCACGTCTTCTTCGAGCCCCGCATGCTCAGCGGTGTGCGCGATGACGTGGCCCTGCTGCGCGACCTGCGCCATGCGCTCGCGCGGGGTGAGCTTGAGCTCTACTACCAGCCCAAGATCCACGCACCCAGCGGCGAGATCACCGGCGCCGAAGCCCTGATGCGCTGGAACCACCCGCGCCGAGGCATGGTGAGCCCGGGCGTGTTCATCCCGCTGGCCGAGCGTTACGGCCTGATCAACGAGCTGGGCAGCTGGGTGATCGACGAAGCCTGCCGCCAGACCCGCGTGTGGCGCGATGCCGGTTTGCGCATGCGCGTGGCGATCAACCTCTCGGTGCACCAGCTGCGCCAGCCCGACCTGGCCGAGAGCTTTGAGGAAGTTTTGCGCCGCCATCAGATCAACCCCGAGCTGATCACCTGCGAGATCACCGAGTCGTCGGCGATGGAAGATACCGAGGTCACCATCCGCGTGCTGCGCCAGCTCGACCTGCTGGGTCTGCACATCTCGATCGACGACTTCGGCACCGGCCATTCGAGCCTGGCTTATCTGCGCAAGCTGCCGGCCCACGAGCTGAAGATCGATCGCAGCTTCGTGCTCGACCTGGAGACCAGCGAAGACGCCCGCAAGGTGGCCTCGGCCGTGATCAACCTCGCCAAGGCGCTCGACCTCAAGGTGGTGGCCGAGGGGGTTGAAACCGAAGGCCAGAACCGCATCCTGCGTGAGTACGGCTGCGACCAGCTGCAGGGCTACCTGTTTGCCAAGCCCATGTCGGCCAAGGCACTGGCCCTGTGGGCGATGCACGACGTGGGGCCGCGCACGATGAACTTTCGCTCCTCGCTGTTCAGGGAGAGCACGCAGCTCTCGATCGCCTGAACCACACGCAGGCGGCTACTTCACCAGCATCACCCGCATGCCGAGCGAGTTGCCGGCGGGCCGGTCGAGCACGCGAATGGTGGTCTCACGCGGCTTGAAGCCCTCGGGCAGCGGTTGACTGCCGCGCACGATCTCGTGGCTGCCCAGCGACAGCGTCACCGGCTTGAGTGCGACCGTGGTCTCGAAGCCACTTGCCGGTACACCGGCCACGGTGAGCTGCAGCACCCCGGTCATGGGCTTGCTGCCCGCTCGCTCGCGGGTCAGCACCACGTCGTAGACCAGCATGCCGCCACGGGTGGTGAAGCGGCCGGCGCGCACCTCGACACCACCACCGCGCGGGTCGGGTGGCAGCGTGGCCACCACGGCCGACAGGTCTTCGCGCAGGCGCTCGGTGGTGGCGCGGCTGGTGTTCAAGTCTTCGCTGAGCCTGGTCTTTTCGGCCAGGGCGGTGTTCAGCTTCTGGCTGGTTTCACCCAGGCTCTGTTGCAGGCGCATGCGCTCGGCGTCGGCCGTCTCATACGACTCACGCAGCTTGGCCGACTCGGCAGGCGACAGGCGCGGCGGCAGGTAGCGCTCTTGCACCACCACCACACCGATGGCGCCGATGGCCACGCCGCTCAGCAGCAGCACCAGCCAGCGCGGCGGCCGCCCTCGCTTGCGGCGGCTGCCATACGACTCCAGAACGACGGGTTTCGATTGACCGAACATGCGGGGTGTCAGCGTGCTGGCGATTGAGGAGGGTGAAGGGTACAACCATCACATAGCCCCTTTGAAACACGATGTGCCAAGGGCAAGGCGGGGCCCGGGGGGGCTCAGCCCGGCTTGCGAAAGTCGTTCTCGACCCAACTGCTGGCGCTGGCCAGGCTCAGCTTGAAGCTGGCCGCCACGCGCACGCGGCCGAGGGGTTCGCCCAGTGCGTCGCAGGCGGCCAGCACCGCATGCGGGTCGTCTTCGTCGGGCACGATGTCGAGGGTGACGTCGATGCGGCCCAAAGGCCCGTTCACCGAGACGCTCTTGTGGTGCTGCGCGTGCAGTTGCTGCTCGTGGCGGCGCAGCACCTCCGAGGCGGTCTTGACCAGCGTGTTGAAGGCCGAGGTGTCCAGTGGCTTGGGGTTCTTCTTGTCGCGGCCCATGGTCCAGGGGCCGACCAGGGCGGGCTCGGGCTCGCCGTCCTTGATCATCGCCACGGCCCAGCCATCGTCGTCTTCGTTCTTGATGACGCGGGCCGTCCAGCCGTTGTCGCGCCACAGCGTGGCCTGGTGCACGGGGTCAGAGGTGTCGCTCGTCGGGCTCGTTGTCATGGGCGAAATCTTACGTTGTGCCCGAGCCCGGTTCGCTCAGCTGTCGAAAGACAGAGCCGGTGCACCGCGCGGCAAAGCCTCGCGCGGTCGCCCCGCCCGCCGCTCGATCTCTGCCAGTGTGTGCCGCTCGCGTGCGGGCTGTGCACGCCGCACGCCCAGCAACTCGGCCAGGTTGGCGTTGGGGTCGAGCAGGGGCCGCAGGTGGGTGGCCGGCCCGGTCAGCAAGGCGGTCACACCGGGGCCGTGGCCGCTCACCGTGCTGTCGCCGTGCACCACCACGCCGATGGTGGTGCGGGTGTGCCGCACCGAGGGGCCAAAGCGCGTGTCGGCACCCACGATGGCCACCATGTCACCGAAGCGCAGGCTGCCCAGCCGGTAGCGCTGCCGCGTCTCGCGGTCGGAGAGCTGGATGTCGTAGTCACCGCGCCAGGCCGTGTTCTTGCCCAGGCCCGAGCCCATCAGGCGCGCAGGCACCAGATGCGTTACCGGCGCATGCAGTTGCCCGTTTCGTTCGACCAACCCCCAGCGCCGGATCAGCCGCGGCGAACTGTTCATCACCGCGATGCGTGGGTGGTCGAGCAGGCGCAGCCCCAGGCCATGCGAGACGATCTGCACCCGGTCGCCGATCTGCAAACGCAGCAAGACCTCGGTGGGAAAGTCCACCAGCACGTGGTTGATGCCGCCGTGCTTGCCGGTCACCACGCCCGCCTTGCCGCGACACGGGCCGCTGGTCACGCGGGCCGCGTTGCCCACGCAGGCGTAGGTGATCAGCGCGGTGTTGGGGCCGTCGCGCGGGCCGACGATTTCGCGCCCGTTGTTGTGCAAGGCCACGCCGGGTTCGATGTGGTCGCCGGCCAAGCCTACGCAAAGGTCGCCGATACGCCGGTTGAGCACGATGCCGCCGGTGCCCGGCAGTACGCGTGGCACACCGTCGTAGCCCACGCGGTGCGGCGCGGCACGGCCGACGGGGTGGGCGATCTGGCCTGCCACGCTGACGGCGACGAGTTGTTCGGCGTTGATGCGTGGGCCGCGATTCGTGGTTGTCATACCAGGTACCACCAGGCGTGGGCCTGCGCCCAGGGGTCGGGTTCTTCGTCGGCACTGGCGGTGTCGGCGGCTGCGCGCGGGGCGACGAGCACGTGCACGACGGCCAGTGGCGGCAAGGGCTGCAGCAGCGGCGCCAGGCCGGCGGCCGCGAGTGCCTGGCGTACGACCTGGCGCTCGGCTACAAATAGCCCGGCACTGTCATCACGTGTCTGTTCGACGGGCAGCCGCAGGCGCTGCAGCGCCTGCACTGGCCAGGGATCGGTGGCGCTTGGTGGTCGTTCGCTCAGGATCAGCGCGCCGTCGAGCGCGGCCGACAGCACCAGCGCGTCCAAGGCTCCGGCGACCGGATCGAAGCCGCGTTGCCAGTCTGACGCCGGAACCGCGTCCTGCCGCGCCGCCAGTGCTGCCGCAAGCCATTCGAAGCGTTCGACGAGGTCGTCGCCGGGAGCAGCCTGCAACTGCGATTCGGCCAGGTTGTCGCCAACCCAGCGCAGCAACCACGAACCGGCGTCGGTGCGGTCGCGCAGCAGGACCCACTCGCTCAGTGCCGTGGGGTCGGGGCCGGTCTGGCGCAGCAGTTCGCTGGCGTCGATGAGTTGCCAGAAAGAGCGTGTCAGCCAGGTCTCGAAAACGCGGGTGAGGCGCTGTGCCAGCCGCGGTCCCGCGGCGTGGCCCAGTGCGAGCGACGGGTCGAGCACACAGCGCAGCTTCGGCTGGTCGACGGTCACACGCAGGTCGCTGGCGCTCATGGTCAGTCATCGAACTCGTCGAACACGTCACGACGCGTCAGCGTGAGCCCGCGGCCTGGTCGCGCGTTGCGGATCACCGGCCGCCCACGCACCGGGTAGATCCGCTTCTGGATCAGGGCGCCGGTATTCGGGTCGACGAGCAGGAACACACTGCGCATGCCAGGTGCGCGGTTTCTGATGTGGGCGCGCATGCGGGCCGGGTCGGTGTCGACCTCGACGTAGGTCTGTCTGCCGAGGCGGTCGGGATTGGGGAACTGCGCATCGGGGCGTCGCCTGCTGACCACGACACCCCCGCTCTGGCGCTGGCGATCGATCAATACCGGCGTCGCCTGCCCGAACCAGCCTCGCAGCTGGCGGAACACCTGCTGGATGCCATGCTCCTGCGCCCAGCGCGGGGCTTGGCCATGCAAGTCGACGGGCATCGGGCCGAAGGCATCAGCACCGCGCAGTGCTTCGCCGATCACGGCACGGTTCCAATCGGTCCACCTGTCCATGGCCAGGCCCTCATGCTGCTTGCGGCACGCCCAGCACGCTCTGCAGCGCCGGCGTCACACCCGGGAAACCGCGGCCTTCGGGTGTCATGCGGTAGGCGGCCACCCAGGCTTCGGCGTGCGCGCCCATCGGCCGCACCACGCTCTGGAAGAGGATGGGGTCGACCGCGGTCTTGAAGTCGTTGTCGGCGATGAACTGCAGGATGCGCCGCCCGCTCTCGGCCATCTTGGCGCGCTGCGAGGGCTCTGCCACGCCGCCAAGAAAACGGTTGGAGACGATCTCGACCACGTCCCACTTGGTGTTGGCGTCGAAGGCCTTCTTGATATCCGGCGAGTCGAGCAGCTTGAGTACCTGCACGAGGTAGTGCCCCGTCTCCATGGCGAGTGCAAACACGTTGCCGTAGGTCGACCGGTCGAGCGCGTAGCGCAAGTCCAGGCCGATGCGCTGCACGGTGGCCACACTGCCGAAAGGCCGTTGCTCGATCAGTTGGCCGCCGCGAATCACCTCGCCGATGAGCAGGTCGCGGAAGTACTGGCCCAGCGACACCATGAAGCCCACCAGCTGGCGGTGAAAGTTGCGGTTGGTCACCGCTCCGGCAGGTGCCTGCGCCGTGCCGTAGTTGAAGGCGCGCCGGTAAGCCACCATGCGATCGTTCTTTGTGTAGCGCAACGGGCGCCACTTCTCCAGCAGGTACAGGCCGCGGGCACCGGGCCCGCGCTGGATGCGCATCTTGCCCAGGCGGAACAGCCGCAGCAGCGTCTCCACCACTTCGAAGATCTTCATGCGCTCGTGCTGGTAGATGTAGTACAGCTCTGCGGCGGCGTGCAGCTGGCTTGGAACGACGGCGTCATCGAAGTCGGGCTGGACATAGGGGTATGAGATCTGGTCGAAGTCGGGTGCCCCCTTGTCGCCAAAGCCGATCAGGTCGAGAAAGCCGTCCCGGCTTTCGCCGCCTTTTGCGGCACCCTTGAGCAGCTCGCCGAAGCGGTCCTCGAACGAACCTTCGAACTTCAGCCGCTCCTCGGGCGGCATGGCGGCGAGTTGGTCTCGCAGAAATGTCTCCCACAGCCGCTGGATGGTTTCGGTGGTCTGGAAGCTCATGACCTTTTCTCCTGAAACGGTGGGTGTGCTCTACGAGGCGCGCCTGCGCGTCTTGGCCGTGGGTTGGGCAACGCCGGGCGTTGGGGCAGGTGGGGGCCAGTCATCAGCCGCCCCCGTCACCAAGGTGGCAACCTGACATTTCGCCGCCAGCAGCAGCGCGGCCCGTTGTCTCACTTCGTCGAAGAGCTTCGAGTCATCCGGTTGCCCGCCTTGTTTCTGCCATTGCTGGAACAGAGACGGGTCGACAGCGCGGCGCAGAAGCTCCGCGGTGACAGGTGCCTGGGCTTGAAGAATCAGCTCACGTGTTTCTTTGATCAGCTCGATATTCCCGGGATCCGTCAGCTTGTCGATCACGGAGTCGACGCTGACATCGTGCCGATCCATCAGGTACGAGGCCAGCGTGTTCAGGCGTGCCACGATCGCGAATGCCAGGTCCGACATGTCATCGCGCGTGGCGCATGTGTCCGGTGGCGGGGGCGTCGTGTTGGTGACCAACTTCTCGACGGCGTCGATGCCGCGAGTCAGCAGTTCTGTGCCGGCTTGGTCGAGCCCCGTCGTCACGGTGAAATGAGAGCGCCCGCCGATGGTGTCGATCTTGCCGCCGATGACCGTCAGACCACCTTGCAGCGTCTTCAGCTCGGCGACTTGGGCTCTTGTCTCGGCCAGAACCCGATACTGGTGTTCCCAGAACGGACTGCGCGGGGCGCCGAGGTGAACCTCGGGACTTGCCGCAGGCTCCTCAGGGCGCATCGTCGGGCGCACCAATCGGCGCACAACGCGGCCGGTGGCTGGCAGCACGTACTCAAGGGCAAGGGGTGGTGTAGCCATGGACGTCTCCTGCATTTCGGTTCAGCTGCGCCCACTGCCGTTGCGGCCAGCGTTGTAGGCAATGGTGTCGAGCGAGGTTTCGATGTGCGCCGGGATGTGCGGCCCTTGCAGGCCGCAGTCGGTCTGCACGTCGGTGGCCCCCTGTGCCAGCAAGGTCATCGCGTTGTTGAGCAAGGCAGTCATTTCGCCGCCCGACCCGAAGACCGCGGAGGCGCTGATGCAGTTGGGCGCCATCTGGCGCACCAGCTGTTCCCAGCGCTGTTCGCCGTCGAGTTGGAGGCACAGTTCCTGATGCAGCACGTCGGTGAAGCGGAACACCGAGCCCGGAATCAGCGCGTTGTCCGTGCGATTGAGCTCGAAGCTCCCGATGGTTTCGGCTTCCCAATCGGCCAGTTCGGGTGTGCCGGGCTTGGGTCTCAACAGGTTGCTCAGTGTCACCAGCGTCTTGCGCAACTCGGGTCTCTGGACCGCACTGGCAGGCTGACCCGCGGCCGAGGGGTCGCCGGGCTGCGGTGGGTTGGTCGCACTGCCGGCGCACACGGTGGTGCTCAGCAATGCGTCCAGCAGGTAGCTGTACGAAGCCGCTCGCAGTTCGGGCTGGCCGAGGTCAGTCTGTCCCACGGCGTAAAGGTCAATGGCGCGGTCGATGTCATACAGCGCCTTGTCGAGCAGGATCTGGCTCAGAGCCGTGATGTCATCGCAGTTGCAGCGCATCAGGCAGTCGAGTTGACCGGCCAGCCGCCCGCGGTGGATGGTGAGCTGCGTGAGGCGGCGGTCAGCGGGGTCTTCCTCGTCTTGCGTGTACAGACCGTAGAACACGACGGGCGGGCGCGCCACCCGCAACAGCCGGAAACCACCTGCCACGCTGAAGCCGTCGGCGAACAGGCGCAGCGCTTCCAGGAAGGAGGTGAGCGGCGGCGACTCGGGGTTGACGAGCTGGTAGCCGAAGTTGATGAGCCGGTAGAAGCGCTGCAGGTCGATCTGCGCGGTTGAGCCGAGGGCTCGCAGGCCCTGTGCCGAACCTTGCGCGGCGCGGCGCACCAGGGCGTCCATGGTGCGCCCGAGCTCCTGTTCTGCCAGCAGCGCACGCAGATCGCCCTGGCCCTGCGCTTCGAGGGCCTCGAAGAGCTTGCGGTAGGCGTCGATGCCACGCGGCCAGTCGTTGGCGCTGCCGCGGGTCTGCATGGAGCCCAGCAAATTGCGCAGTGCATGCATGGCCGCATCGCGCCTCGACTGCAGCTCGGAATAGGGTGCTTGCAGCAAGAAGCGACCGCCCGCGAAGCCGTTGTTGGCCATGCTCTCGCCCACCAGAACGAGGATCACCGAGTTCACCTCGTCGATGCTCTGCGCCAGGCTGCGGTAGTTGTGGTTCATCGATGGCGTGAGCGCGCCCACCAACCGAGCCAGCCGTGCATAGTCGCCCAGCGTGCGGCGCAGTCCGAAGGCGCGGTCACGCTGGCGCGGGTCGAGGCCGAAGCGTGCGGCGTTGATCGCCTCGGTCACGGCGGCGCGAATGGCGTCGGCCCAGCCGTCGAGCTCGGGCGCCACGTCCTTCAGCAGGTTGCTCGTGGTGAGTTCCGTCAGGTCCTTGTCGACGTCGCTGCGCGCTTGCTCCAGGTCGATTGCGGTGGCGGTGCGCTCCATCGCGGCCGGCACGAACAAGGGAGAGGTCTGCAGGAAGGGCAGGCCTTGCGCCTCCTGGTCGATGGCGCGGGCGCGGCTGTCGCCCTGGTAGCGCTCGCGCAGTGCGCGGGCGATCTGCTCCGGGTTGCTGGGGTCGCCCACGCCGAGCTCGCGCCGGATCAGGTTGTCCATTTCCAGTCGCTGCGGGTTGGGTGTGCCTACGTCACCGCGGGCCGGGGTGCCGATGTATGCCACGTTCGACATGTTGAAGTCCTCTTGCAGTGGTTGTCAGGCGGCCAGCGCCAGGCGCCGGGGTTGTTCAGGGGCGGCGGGTGTATTCGGCAACGCGGGGCGACGCTCCACAAGTTCGCCGATCACGGCCTTGGCCAGGCGCTGCGGTGCGATGTGCCCTTGCTCCAGTGCGTAGTGCGCGGCGCTCACCAGATGCCGAGGTGGCAGCGCGGTGGCGCTCCCCTCGGCCAGCCGCCGGGCACCGTCGCGAATGGCCTCTTCGTCTTGCTGGCCAAACGGAATGATGTCGGCCAATGCACTCTGGGCCAGATTGCGCCGGGTCTGGAAGGCGATCTCGTCGACCACCTCCGGGATCAGCCGCGGCGCGCTCGACATCAGCGCCGGTGGAATGCGCTGGGTGCCTTGCGGGCGGTACAGCGTTTGCCACACCCGCAGCAGCCGTGTGCCGGCCTGCGTGAAGCCCAGGCGGCGCAGCATCTCGGCCAGCAGGTAGACCCGCAGGTAGGCCGTGGGGTGCGCGCCGCCGGGCCGGTGGGTGAGTGTGCGCGGTTGCGGGTGCGCCAGAAAATCGGCCATGCCCCAGGCCGCAGCCGGCCCGCCGAGCAAGATGGCGGCGAGGTCGGCAAAGATCTCCTTGTGCCAACGGCCATAGACGCTGGCGAGGAAGGGGTCGCGCGCCGAGCCCATCACACGCCGCAGCACGGCCTGGCGGTTTTCTTGCCAGATGCCCAGATCGGACTGCAGGTTGTGCGCCACCTCGTGCAAGAACACGCTTTGCCAAGGCTGGTCGCGGTCCCAGGGGATGCGGATCAGCGGGAAGGGATTCGGCTCGCCCAGCAGGCGTGACAGCGACACCCCGCGCCGCATGGTGGCTGGCGAGTAGCCGTGCTCCATGTAGCACACCGGCTTGAGCAACGGGCCATCGAAGATGCGCGGTGCGGCCTCGCGGATCGCCTGGTAGCAGTCTTCGGCAATGGCATCGTGGGCCGCGAGCGACGGCGCAAAGGCCGTGCCGCGCTGGGCAAACACCTCGTAGAACATGCCGAACAGGCGCCGGGCGCGGTCGAGCTCGCGCTCGACCAGCGCGATGTCGACCAGCACGCGCTGCACGGGCCGCTGCTCCCAGTCGCGCCGCAACTCGGCGAAACGCCCCCGGATGCGCTGCTCCACGCGCGCCAGCCGCGAGTTGGCCGCCTGGAAATGCCGCTGCGAGGGCGCGTGCGGCATGTCTTGCGGGCGCAGGCCGACGAAAGCGTTGTCGATGCGACCCAGCCTCGTCAACCGGGCGGACAGCCCGTTGATCTTGGCGCGCAAGAAACGCTGCGTCGACAGCATGGTCGTTGCCCCCGGTTGCCGTTGTGCTTCAGCGGCCGCGGATGTGGATGGTCACCGGGCCGCGGATGTTCATGCGGCGCGCGCCGCAATGCGGGCAGCCGCCGACCACTGCGCCGCGCCGCGCCGCCGCCGTGCCCTGCGTGGCAGCCGCGCGGCGGGCCGCCGGTGCCACCGTGCGCGCCACCACCCGGGCGACCGGGCCGCGTGGCGTGACGCGCCGCGCCGCCGGCACCAACGGGCGGGCCAGGCGGCGAACGGCCTGCGGCTGGCGCGCCACGGCCTGCGCGGCGCGCTGCACCACGCGCGCGGCAGCACGCGGCGGCACGCGCCGCTGCGCCAGCCCGCGGCGGGTGGCGCGCACGGCTCGCGCCACGGCACGCGCGGCGGGCGGGCCCTGGCGGCGCACGGCCTGCCGCACGGCCCGGGTGACACCCCGCACCGCGGCGCGGCGCACGGCCGGTGCCGCGCGGGCAATCGAAGGCACGGCACGCCGCACCACCATGCCGGCCAGCACCGGGGCTGCGGCATCGATGGCGTCTTCGTCCAGGCCATCGATCAGGTCGTCGAAAGCCTCGAACTCATCGGCGCCGTCGGCGAGCAGGCGGCCTGCCACGTTGGCAATGCGGCCGATCATCTGCGCCTGCGGAATCGGGATCATGCTGGCGATGGGGCCGACCACGCGCGCCGCGGCGCCCACACCGCGGCCCACGCGCCGCGCAATGTTCGCCGCGCCGCTGGCCAGGCGGCGCAGGCGGCTGAAGAATTCGTCGCCATCGGCGGCGTCCATGGCGTCGGCCACGAAGGCCTCGAGCGCATCGCCCTCGTCGCCGGCGTCGAATTCATCGCCTTCATCGAACTCGTCGAACTCATCGCCTTCGTCGAACTCGTCGAATTCATCGAACTCATCGGCACCAAGCAGACCGCCCAGCAAGCCGCCGAGGCCGCCGCCCCCGGGGGAGGCACCACCGCCACGCCCGCCGCGCCCCGCACGGCCCAGCGCACCGCCGGCCACGCGGCCCAGGCCACCAAGCAGACGGCCGAGGAACTCGTCGTCGCCCTCGTCGCCTTCGTCGTACTCGTCGAACTCATCGCCCTCGTCGTACGCGTCGTATTCGTCATAGGCGTCCATTGCATTGCGCGCCGGTCCTTCGGCAGCGTCGTACATCAGGTCGTCCATCACATCGGCTTCAAATCGGTCCATGGTTCGCTCCTTTCAGCGCCAGTGGTCGGTCTCGTCAGGTTCACGCCCCCTGCGGGCTGATGGTCAAGGTGACCGGTCCTTGGAAGGTGTAGCGCCGCGTGCCGCTGGCCGCTGCTGCGCCGGGGATGCCGCGCCCTACGGCAGTGGGTCGCACCAATGGCGCGCCACCGGCACGCTGAGGCTGGGCCAACCGCCGTATGACCTGCGGGTTCTGTGACACGCGGCGCGCCGCCTGCGGCAGACCGCGCCGCACGGCCTGCATGGCCTGCTGGGGTGTGGGAGCGCGGCGCTGCGCCACGCGGGTGGCCGCCTGGGCCAGACGCGGCAGGGCACGCACCGCGCGCGGTCCGCGCCGGCGCACCAGCTCGCGTGCCGCCGCGGCCACGCCGCGCACCAGCGCGCGCCGCCCGGCTTGCGACACCTGGGCCAGGTTGCGAAAGCCCAGGCCGCGTGCGGCGGTGCGCGCAGCCAGCGCCACCACGGCGGGCAGCGCTTCATCGATGCCGTCTTCGGCGAACAGGTCGGCCATGTCGTCGAAGGCATCGAACGCGTCACCGCCCTGGCCGAGCAGCTGACTGAGCTGGCTGAACAGGCCCTGCGCGCCACCGGCCGCCTGGCCCACGCCCTGCGCGATGCGCCCGGCCTGGCCGAAGGCGCCCGCCACACCGGGGGCGCCCAGCATGCGTGCGAGGCGCGCTGCGGCCTGCGCCGCCGGCGTGACCCGTCGCGCCGCCTGGCCGACCTGCCCGGCCATGCGGCCGGCCTGCGAAGCAAACGAACCTACGCGCCCGGCCACGCTGCCACCGGCACCACGGCCCAGTGCGCCTGCAGCGCGGCCGAGCCCACCGAGCAGGCGGCCGAAGAATTCATCGTCGTCGGCGGCGTCCAGGCCATCGGCGATCTCTTCCTCGAAGGCATTCCACACCGCCATGTCGTCGCCACCTTCGCCGAAGGCATCGCCCAGGTCGTCGGCACTGTCGCCCTCGAAGGCATCGCCGCTGGCAGGCGGGCTGAACTGATCGGTGAATTCGTCGGAGGCGTCGGCCTCGTCGAACAGATCGCCGCTGTCAACGCTGTCACCTGCGGCGTCCAATGCGTCGGCTTCATCCATCACATCGCTGTCGAAAGGCTGATCCATCAGGCACCTCCGTCGTGGCTCGCTGCGGCGTGGCACCTGGTCTCGTCGATGAGGGTGGTGCGTTGACCGTGAAAGGGACTCTAGGTGCGGTGTCGGCGTGCGACCAGTCCGCGTTATCGCGCCTGCCATGTGGCGCGCTTGTTTGCAGGCCCGAAGTCGCGGTGAGCCGAAGGGGCTGGTCCGTTTGCACTCCCTCAAATGCACCTGTCATGTCTTGCAGGCCCGGCGGCCTTGACATTGAGAGCCCGGCCGCCGACCTTCATCAGATCGCTTGTGCGCGAGTCGAGTGGTGGCACGTCCCCTGGAACTGGGGGGCATGCGATGGATGCTGCGATGGCACGATGAACGGCAACACACCAGGGTTGGTTGAATGATTCCCAACGAGCGTCAGAGTCTCGAACCGTCGTCGCGAGCGAGCAGCGAGCTTGCGTCGGAGCTCGACCCGGAGGCGACGCCATGTGGCGGCACCTGGATCGACTTGGGGGGGCACCCATGCCGCCTCGTCTGTGTCGACAAGGTCGTGCCACGGCATGTGGAGAGCCGGCACGACGCGCACCCACGGCTGGTTTATGCCGAAGGCGAGATCGTGCATTTCGAGTTCGACCACCACCGCTACGCACTGGTGTCGGATCAGGCGGTGCCGATCAGCCCGAAGCTCAATGGCGCGCGCTCACCCGCACCGCCCGCCGACTTGCGCGACCTGCTCACCAACCGAGAGATGCAGATCGTGCAACTGATCTGCCTGGGCTATCTCACCAAGCAGGTGGCTGACCGCCTGCACCTGAGCGAGTTCACGGTGCGTTCATACCTGAAAAACATCTATTGCAAGCTCGGCGTGCGCTCGCGTGCGGCCATGGTGTTCCGCTATGCGCAGGCGTTCAGCCTGGACAGCCGCGGTGCTTAGCTCTCCAGCAGCCGCAGCTTCACGCTGCGCCCCTTCACCTTGCCGGCCGAGAGCTTCTTCACCACCTGCGCGGCAATGCCGCTTTCCACCGCCACATAGGTGGAAAACTCGTTGACGTTGATCTTGCCGATCTGCGCGCCCGCAAACCCCAGGTCTTTGGTGAGGGCGCCCAGCACGTCGCCCGCGCGGATCTTCTCTTTGCGGCCGCCAAGGATCTGGATCGTCTGCATCGGCGGCTTGAGCGGCCCGCCGGCCGTGCTCGTCAATGAACTCAAGGGCTGCCACTCGCTCGTGAAGCCACCCGCCTTTTCGATGTTGCCCACTCGGCCCATCTCGTCCATGCTGGCCAGGCTGAAGGCCCAGCCTTCTTCGTCGACGCGGCCGGTGCGGCCGATGCGATGCGTGTGGGTGTCGACGTCGGCAGCAATGTCGACGTTGATCACGGCTTCGAGCCCGGCGATGTCGAGCCCGCGCGCCGCGATGTCGGTCGCCACCAGCACGCTGCAGCTGCGGTTCGCAAAACGCACCATCACCTGGTCGCGCTCGCGCTGGTCGAGGTCGCCATGCAGCTCGAGCGCGGCAAAACCTTGCCCACGCAGCACCTGCACCAGGTCGCGGCACTGCTGCTTGGTGTTGCAGAACGCGAGTGTGCTCACCGGCCGGTAGTGGTTGAGCAGCAGCGACACGGCATGCAGCCGTTCGCTCTCTTTCACCTCGTAGAAGCGCTGGCGGATCTTGGTGGCCGCATGCTGCTGCATCAGCTTCACCTCCTTGGGCTCGCGCATGAAGGCCGCACTCAGCTTGGCGATGCCCTCGGGGTAGGTGGCCGAGAACAGCAGCGTCTGGCGCTGCTTGGGGCACTGCTTGACCACGGTCGCGATGTCGTCGAAAAAGCCCATGTCGAGCATGCGGTCGGCCTCGTCGAGCACCAGGGTGTTGAGCGCGTCGAGCTTCAGGCTGCCGCGCTCCAGGTGGTCCATGATGCGGCCCGGCGTGCCCACCACGATGTGCGCGCCGTGCTCCAGGCTGGCCGTCTGCGTGCGCATCACGGCGCCACCACACAGCGTGAGCACCTTGATGTGGTCTTCGGCGCGTGCCAGGCGGCGCACTTCGAGCGTCACCTGGTCGGCCAGCTCGCGGGTGGGGCACAACACCAGCGCCTGCACTGCGAAGCGCCGCACGTTCAGGTTGGCGAGCAGGGCGAGTGAAAAGGCGGCAGTCTTGCCGCTGCCGGTCTTGGCCTGGGCGATCAGGTCGTGGCCGGCCAGCGCGAGCGGCAGGGCTGCAGCCTGGATCGGCGTCATGCCGGTGTAGCCGAGCTGTTCGAGGTTGGCCAGCGTGGCCGGGGGCAGGGGGAGGGTGCTGAAAGAAGGCTGAGTGCTCATGCGTGATTATCGGCTGCGGGTAGAGCGCCTTCTCCACCGACCCCGACCGGCTACGCAGCACGGCGTCGGGCGCACAGGCCGATCAGCAAACTGACGGTGCGCTGCCAACCGAGGCCGTGAGCACCGGTTAGAGTCCCTTATGCCCCCAAATCAGACCGATGGCGCCACCCAGAGCGCGCCCCAACGCCTTCCCGAAACCCTGAACCTGCCGAACCCCCGCCACGCCAAGCGTGTGCCGGCCCACATTACCAAAGAGCAGTTCGCGCGCGTGCGCCAGGCCGCCTACGTGTTGCCGCAGGTGGTCAAACCCGGCGACTACATCGCCGAGCGCACCGCGGGCTTTGAAGAACACCTCGACAAGCTCGGCCTCGTGCTGCTGCAAAAGGCCGTGGCCGGTGCCCGCCCCAGCCGCTGGATCGCCCCCGACCTGATCGACAGCGCCGTGGCCCACCTCGACGCCGTAGGCACCGGCCCCGACGTGCGCCCGCTGATGCTGGAGCGCACCGCCGCGCTCGAGGCGCTGGGCGTGTCGCGCGATGCCGGGCAGTGGTCGCGCCTGATCAGCCACACCCTGCAGCTGACTGAGGCGGGCTGGCGCATGCCGGTGCTGTTCCGCGTGCCGGTCGATGCGGCGCCGGTGTGGGCGTTTTACCGAAGCGGCGACAAGGCCGCCTTGCTGGCCGCGCTGGGCTCGCCGCCCCAGTACCCTCACGCCGCCGAGCTGCTGGCCCACCTCGACGGGCTGGTGGCGCGCAGCCGCGCGCACAAGCCCAAGCACATCGACTCGCTGCTGCCGCGCCTGCAATCGGAGTGCGCCACACCACTCACCGCTGCCAACATCACTGAGCTGAAGGCCGCCTGCACCCGCGCGCAAGACCGTTGGGAGCACCGCGTCACCGAGCTCGAGACGCTCGAAGGCCTGAACAGCGAGCTCGCGTTCCAGGGCTACCCCGACACCTTCCAGAAGGCACGCCACCTGCAGCGCACCGTGACGCTCTATGTCGGCCCGCCCAACAGCGGCAAGACCCACGCCGCCTTCGAGCGCCTGGCGCAAGCGCACGACGGCGCCTACCTCGCCCCGCTGCGCCTGCTGGCCCTCGAAGGCCGCGACCGCCTGGTCGGCCGCGGTGTGGCCTGCTCGCTGCTGACGGGTGAAGAGAACGTGCCGGCCGACAACGCCCGCGTGGTGTCGAGCACCATCGAGATGGTCGCCACCAACAAGCCCATCGACGTGGCCGTGATCGACGAAGCGCAGATGATCTTCGACCCGTACCGCGGCTGGGCCTGGACGCAGGCGATCGTGGCGGTGCCGGCCAACGAGGTCATCATCATCTGCTCGGCCTACGCCGTGCCCGCGATCGAAAACCTGCTCGGCCTGTGCGGCGAGCGCTGCGAGGTGCGTCACTTCGAGCGCAAGCAGCACGTGCAGCTGCTGCCCCACCCGGTGCCCATCAGCGCGCTGAAGCTGGGCGACGCAGTGGTCGCCTTCAGCCGCCGCGACGTGCTGATGCTGCGCGACCAGATCGCCGCCAACGGCCACCCGGTGTCGGTGATCTACGGCGCGTTGCCGCCCGAGGTGCGCCGCCGCGAGGCCGAGCGTTTTGCCACCGGTGAGTCGCACGTGCTGGTAGCCACCGACGCCATCGGCATGGGCCTCAACCTGCCGATCCAGCGTGTGCTGTTCAGCACCATGGCCAAGTTCGACGGCCAGGGCGACCGCACGCTGAACGAATCCGAAGTGCACCAGATCGCTGGCCGGGCAGGGCGTTTCGGCATGCACGACGAAGGCTTCGTGGGCGTGCTCAAGGAAGCTGAGCCCAGCGCCGCCAAGGTGCTGAAAGAGCTGCTGCCGAAAACGCCGCGTGCCCCGCGCGACTTCAAGGCGCCGGTGGCGCCCAATGGCTGGCACGTCGACACCATCTCGTCGCGCCTGCACATGACCAAGTTGCGCGAGGTGCTGGGCGTGTTCATGGAGCAGCTGAAGCTCGACGACGCGCACTTCGCCGTAGCCGAGCTGGAGCAGATGCTGTTGCTCGCCGAGCAGCTCGACAAGAGCGCGGCCAAGCTCACGCTGAAAGAGCGCTTCATCTACGCGCAGGCGCCGGTCGACACGCGCACCGAATCGCAGGTGCAGGAATACCTCGACTGGAGCAGCAGCCACGCGCTCACCGGCAAGGCCGGCAAGCCGTGGTTCCTGGACGCCGTCGACAGCCACAGCCGCCTCGACCGCATGGAGCAGGCGCTGCGCTCGTGCACGCTGTGGTTGTGGCTGGACCTGCGCTTCCCCGGTGTGTATGGCCACGTGGACGAGGTGATTGCGCTGCGCAGCCTGCTCAACGACGGCATCGAGCGGCAGCTCAAGGGCAAACGCCCGCTGGCGCAGGTGAGAACCGGGATGCGGCGGCGCCATTGAGGGCGTGGAACCCGCGGTGCTAACGCCTTCATAACGCTGTAGTCCTTACAAACCCTTCCAGGCGCCCAGTCGGCGTTTGGAAGGGTTTCCATGCGAATCGAGCGTTTCACTACGGTGGGTTTTGCGGCGTGCACGGGCCTGCGTGGCGGGCCATGGCTTGGCCGCGCGGTCGTGGCCTTGGCGCTGGGTGCCATGCTGGCCGGCTGCGGCGGTGGCGGCGGTGATACCGCACCTCCGCCCCCGACACCGGGCGTGGCGATCGTCGGCGGGGCGGGTGGCACGGTCACGGGCGACGATGGCGCCAGCGTCACGGTGCCGGCCGGTGTGATGCAGCAGGGCTCCACCGTCAGCATCGCGATCTCGAAAAACTCCGCCGGGGTGCCGGTCGCGCCGCCGGGCGACGGCTTCATCCAGGTGTCGAACGTTTTCACGATCACGCCACACGGCCACGGGTTTGCCGAGCCGGTGCAGGTCACGCTGCCATTCGACGCCTCGCTGGTGCGAGACACCGATCAGCTGGTGATCCTCAAGGCTCAGCCGCTGGGCAGCTGGGTGGCCCACAGCGACGTGACGCACCAGGCTGGCATGGCCACGCTCGCGGTGCGCGACTTCTCGGTGTTCATGGTGGCGCTGCGCCGGGCCACGAGGATCGTGCCCCCGCCGGCAACGCCGGCACCGTTGCCGTTCTCCTTCTCGTTGGCGGTCAACGGAACTGCGCCCAACCTGACGGTCACCTACACCTTCAGCGGCACGCGACCCCACTGCATCGAGGGCGACCGCCTGGAGACCGTCTTCATGACGTCCACCGACGACAGCTATGCCGATTCGCTGGTGGGGCTGCCGGTTCACCGCGTCGTGCGCGAGGAGCAGCTCGCGGTGTCGGTTCCGGGCTTCTCGCCGCCCGCGCCCCCATTGACGGGCAGCACACTGACGCATGCGGTGATCCAGCCAACGCACTCGGCGGGGGGCAGCTACGGCAGCGGGTCGTTGACGGTCAGCCCGTACGTCAAGGGCCGCTACACCTGCACGAGCGAACGCCTGGAGGGCAATGCCGTGGCCGCGCCATGGACGCTCGAGTCGGCCAACGAGCCCTCCTTGCCGAACAACGCATCGGGCATGGTGCTGCTCGCCGACATTGCCGACGTGCAGTCCAGCGTGGGCGCGCCCGTGGTGTCTCGGGCGCGCGCCCAGACCGCGGGATCGTTCGCGCTCGCGTCACGTTCGAGGTGGGAGATCTCGCGCGACGGTGGTGCATCCTGGAGCCTCTACAAGCTCGGGGCCGAGCGTGTCGTGCCCGACACCTCGTTCTACAGCGAGGCCGCAGCCCGGACGGCGGGGCTGTGGGCCATCGAGGGCGATCTGCCGGCGTTTGCCGCCACGGACAACGGCGCGCTGCTGCGCTTCTCGGCCTGTACCGCCATTGCGCCGCTGTTCGGAAGCGGCCAAGCGCCGTCGTATCCCTGCGCCACCGGTGCGCCGCACACGCTGTCGATTGCCTTCGTGGCACAGGAACCCGCTTTCACGGCGATGCCGGCGCCGATGGCGGTCGTTGCGGGCACCGGCGCTTCGTTCTCGGTCGTCGCGACGGGCTTGCCGACGCCGACGCTGCAGTGGCAGCGACGCCTGCCGGGCGGCGCCTGGGAAAACATCGCCGGTGCCACCGGGTCAACCCATCTTGTGACGACCACCACCCTGGGCCAGGACGGCACGCAGTTCCAGGTGGTGGCCAACAACGCTTCGGGCAGTGCCATGAGTGCACCCGCCACGCTGAACGTCGTCGACCAGGCGGCCCTGCCGGTGGTCAGCGCGGTCTCGGGGCCGCTGACGGTCGTGGAGGGCAGCGCAGCGGTGTTCGCGGCCACGGTGCGGGGCACCGAGCCGCTGAGCTTCCAGTGGCGCCGCAATGGCGTCGACGTGCTGGGCGCCAACGCGCCGATCCTGCGGCTCGACGCGGTCGGGCAGGCCCAGGCCGGTGCGTACACGCTGCACGTCGGCAACCCGGCCGGTGCGGCCCAGAGCGCAGCGCAGCAGCTCGGCGTGGTGCCGGCCGGCACGCCGATGCCGACCGCCCCGACCATCGTCACGCAGCCGGTCTCGGTGCGCGTCAACGCTGGCAACACCGCCACCTTCGCGGTGGGCACCGGCGGCAGCGGCCCGCAGGTCTACCAATGGCGGCGTGACGGCGTCGACATCCCGGGCGCCACGGCCGCATTCCACAGCATCGCCTCGGCCTCGGCAGGCGATGCCGCGGCCTATTCCGTCGTGGTCAGCAACGGCGCGGGCAGTGTCACCAGCATGAGCGTGGCGCTGACGGTCGACGCTGCCGTGCAGCTTGCGGCCCCCGCCATCACCGCCCAACCCGGGGCTGTGGTGGTCGCGCCTGGCATGGGCGCCACGCTCGGCGTAGGTGTGCAGGGCAGCGGGCCGATGAGCTTCCAGTGGTTGCGCAATGGCGTGGCGGTGGCGGGCCAGACCCAGGCCACCTACACGCTGTTGGCCGCGACGGCGCTCGACGTGGGCGACTACCAGGTGCGCGTCAGCAACAGCGTGGGTGAAGTGACCAGCGCCGCGGCCCAGCTGATCCTGCTCGGGGCACCCGCCGTCGCCGTCCAGCCGGGCAACCGCTCGGTCACCGAAGGCGCCACGGCCACCTTTCAGGTGACGGCCAGCGGTGACCACCCGCGCTACCAATGGACGCGCAACCAGGCGGCCATCGGCGGGGCCACCGGGCCCAGCTACACCACACCCGCTCTCACGCAGGCAGACAGCGGTGCCGTCTACGGTGTGATCGTCTACAACGGTGCCGGGCTCGTGTTCAGCCAGGCGGCGGTGCTGACCGTCACGGCGGCACCGGTCGTGCCGCAATGGCAGGGCGCCGGTGCCTTGCGCGCGAGCGACGGCTTTGCGGCGTCGCGTGCGGTGGTGGCGGCCGGTGCGGCAGGGCAGTTCGTCGCCGCCTGGCTGGACACTGATGCCGCCGGCGCGAAGGAGCTGCGTGCCAGCCGCTACACACCCGGGCAGGGCTGGTCGAGCGCCGTCACGGTGACGCCCGTCACGTCGAACTCGGGCGCGACCATGAGCCATGCCATCGCGATGGACCCTGCCGGCAACGCCGTCGTGGTCTTCACCTCGCAGAGCAACACCCGCCAGAGCATCTGGGCCAGCCAACAGGCACCGGCCGGAGCCTGGACCACGCCGGTCCTGCTGGAGAGCCAGGACGGCGGCCAGGCCGAGCTGCCGGCCGTGACGATCAACGACCAGGGCACCGTCACCGCCGTCTGGCAGCAGAACGACACGATCTACTTCCCCAACTCGCTGGCCACACGGCGCATCGTGGCCAGCCGCTTCGTCGTCGGCGAAGGGTGGGGCCCACCGGTGGACATCGACTTCGTGGACGGCGACGCCCACGGCACCGGCATGCCCATCCACGTCTCGGCGAGCCCCGCCGGCGACGTGGTCGCCGCCTGGACCACCGACACCGCGGTCGGCCAGGTGGCCTCGGCCAACGTGCTGCGGCGCGACGTGGGCTGGGTCGGTGCGCAGCAGCTCGTGAACGGCTCGACACCGACCACCGCGTCGGTCGTCAGTGGCGCAGCGATCAACGATGCCGGCCTGGCGCTGGTCACCTTCCGCCGGCTGCCGTCGACCACGAGCAATGTCTACGCTGCGCGCTACACGGTGGCCAGCGGCTGGGCCGTGCCCGAACTGCTGGGCCCGAATGGCGATGCCGCACGGGTCGTGCTGGGCCCCGATGGCGCGGCGACCGTGGTGTGGGAGAACAGCCCGTCGGGCAACCAGATCCTGGTCACGCGGGCGTCGGCCACGGGCCCATGGAGTGCACCGCAGGCGGCAGGCAGCGGCTTCAGCCCCGCGATCGGCCGCGACATCAACGGCAACGTCACCGTGGCCTGGCTCAGCAACCCCGGCGTGCGCAGCGTGACGTCGGCGAGCTGGCCCGCCGGCGGTGCCTTGACCGGCGCTGCCGTCATCGAGAGCGACACCGCCGCAGCCACCGGATGGGTCGCCGGCGGGCTGGCCGTGTCCGCCAACGGCCAGGCGGCCGCGGTGTGGACCGAAGGGGCCGCACCCGACAGCGTGCCCTGGGCCAACGTGTTTCGTTGAAGACCGCGGACGAGCATGGCCCGGTGATCCGGTTCCCTTGAGCGCAGTCAACTCGAACTCTCCGCCCGGGTGGACCATGGCGACCCTGCGCAGCGCCGTCGGGCCGCGTTGGGGCTTGCCTTGAAGGGGAGTTGTGGTCGACGTCGTGGTCCGGTGCTTGCTGCTCGCCGCCTTCGCTTCGCTCGGCGTCGGTTGTGCGCGCACCCCGATCACGGGCGAGCCGCCGAGCGGGCGCGCCGAAGCCTACTTCCCGGCCGAACAATGGCGCACCTCGACGCCCGAGGAGCAGGGCCTCGACTCCGATGTTCTGTCCGAACTCATGGGCGAGGTCGATGCGCGGCGTGTGCCGATCCACAGCCTGCAGATCCTGCGCCATGGGCACCTGGTGCTCGACGCCTACTTCCACCCGTTTCAGCGCGACGAAAGGCACGACGTCGCGTCGGTCACGAAGTCCGTCACGACCACCCTGGTCGGGCTGGCGCTGGAGCGCGGCGCGCTGGCGGGGCTGGACGCACCGGTCTACCCGCTGCTGGACGCGGCCCCGCCGGCCGACGAGCGCAAGTCGCGCATCGTGCTGCGCCACCTGCTGACGACATCGAGTGGCCTGGACTGCGGCGCCGGGGCCTACGAGCACGAGATGCTCGCGATGGCCGCGTCACCCGACTGGGTGCGGTTTGCGCTGGGCCTGCCCATGCGAGAGGCCCCCGGCAGCCGCTTTGCCTACTGCAGCCCCGGCTTCCATCTGCTGTCGGCCCTGGTCACCCGCGGCACCGGCCTGGCGGCCGAAGACTTTGCCCGCCAGGCGCTGTTTGGGCCGATCGGCATCACCGACTGGCGCTGGCCACGCGATCCGCAGGGCATCAACCAGGGCGCTGGCGATCTGCAGTTGCGCCCGACCGACCTGTTGCGCCTTGGCTACCTGTTCCTGCACGGCGGCGAATGGAGTGGCCGCCAGGTCGTGCCGCCCCACTGGGTGGCCGAGGCCACGCGCGCCCAGGTGGACACGCGCAGCTCGCAGCGCTACGGCTTCGGCTGGTGGATCTCCACCGACATCAAGGGCCTGTACCAGGCGTCCGGGCGGGGCGGTCAGCGGCTCATCGTGTGGCCCGCCGAAGACGTGGTCGTCGTGATGACGGGCGGCGGTTTCGATCCCGAGGTGATCGCGCCCTTCCTGCTGCGTTCGCTCAAGAGCAGGGCGCCGATCGCAGCCAACCCGGCCGGCCAGGAGCGGCTGCGGGCGCGCGTCGTGCAGGCTGCGCGGCCAGGGGTGGCGAGCGCAGCGGTTGCGCCGCCGCTGCCGCCGCGGGCCGGCAGCGTCAGCGGTGTGGCCTTTGCGCTGGAGCCGAATCCGCTCGGCGTGCGCAGCATGCAGCTGGATTTCACCGATCGTTCACTCGCACAGGTTCGCTTCGTGCTGGGCGATGCGGAGATGCGGGTCCCGATAGGGCTCGATGGGGCCTACCGTGCCGGCATCGACCCCGCGTCCGGCAACCGCGTGGCGGGTCGCGGTCGCTGGGCCGGGGCGGACCAGTTCGTTCTCGAGATCGACACGATCGCCCGCATCAACCACTTCACCATGGCCATCGAGCTCGACGACGGAGGGTTCAATGCGCGGGTCAACGAACGCACAGGCCTGGTCGGTGACCTGGCGCTGCGGGGTCGCGCCCAGCGCTGAGCTTCACGGGCCGTGAGCTTGCAGTGGCGGGATACCCTTCGGCCCGCTGCGGCGGCCCAGGGAGAGTAGAGTCCAACGCGGCAGCGTCTTGCGGCCGCACAGGGGTTCTCGCATGTCGATCATCACCACCGAGACCGCAACCTGCGGGGATCTGCGGTCTCGTGCCGTTTCAAGCTTGAACCCCGGCGCGCACGCGCACCAGAACGCCGGGCACGCGCTCGGGGTGCTGCACGAACTGGCCTCGTCGCCGGCGACGGCCTCCGACGCACTCGCTGTGCTGCACGAGCTGCAGGTGCACCAGGTCGAACTGGAGCTGCAAGCAGAAGAGCTGCGAGGCTGGCGCACCGCGTTGGAGGCGGCGCTGCGGCGCCAGACCCAGTTGTACGAATCCGCTCCTGTGAGCTACTTCACCCTGGACCTCGGCGGAGCCGTGCGTGAGCTCAACCAGACGGGTGCCGCTCTGCTCGGGGCGGAGCGCAAGGTGCTCTTGGGTCAGCTGCTGTCTGTCTTCCTCGCGCCCGACAGCGCTCGCGAGTTGCGGGCCTTGCTGATGAGCGCCGGTGACGGGCTGCGCGGCAAAGTCTGCGAGTTGCAGCTGAGCGGGCACCGGGCTGGCTCGCGCAAGGTCTACGCCACCGTGAGCGCCGACCCGGTGGGTGGCGCGTTTCTGGTCGCCTTGATGGACGCGGGCGATGGTGCACCCGTCAAGCAAGGCGGGCCTGGCGCAGCGCAGTGACGGCCAGGTGATACCGGCCGTGACCTAGCAGCTCACCAGATCGGTGTGCGCGAAGCCTTTGGTGTAGTCCAGCACCGAGACAAGCTCGGGAACCACCCGAAACAGCGCGACTTCGTCTGGCGCCGGCATCTTCAACTGAGCCGTCGCGCGCGGCGCGTCAGGGTACTTCAGCGGCAGCATCGCGAGCACCTTCTCGGCCTCGGCCCGATCGGTCACGCGGTGGGCCCGCGCCGCCATCGACAGCCCGGTGATCGACATCACGTCTGGCGTGTCATGGTCGATCGTGATCGACACGCGATCGTCCTTGGCCAGGTTCTTCGCCTTCTGGCTTTCCAGCCCGCAGAGGAACCACAGCGTCAGATCCTTGTTGACGTAGCCGACGGTGGTGGCCTGCGGCCAGCCGTCCGGCCGAAGGGTCGCGATCGTCATGATCCTGTGGCTGTCAAGCAAAGCCAGGATATTCTGCTTCATCGACTCGTCCATGAGATTCCCCCGGCACCGCGCAAGAAGAAGGCATGCTGCCCGCCCGAACGAACACCTGGTTGAGCATGGTCAACGCGGCACGACCTGGACGGGCCGGGTTCGATGACGGGGCGGTCGTGTCCTGTCGCCGGGGTCGTGCCACCCCTTGACCTAGAGTGCACTCGAGTACCTAGCATGTCTGCATGGCGCTGGCACCTTGCCAGCCGAAGGAGACATGCATGTCGAATCCCCATCCTCCCCAGGCCGTTGCCTTCGTGCTCAACGGCAGCACGCACGAGATCGCCGCTCCAGGCGCGCTCACCTTGCTCGACCTGCTGCACGGGCCGCTCGGCCTCAAGGGCACCAAGCGCGGCTGCGACGCAGGCGCGTGTGGCGCCTGCACCGTGCTGGTCGATGGCCTGCGCGTCAATGCCTGCCTCACGCTGGCCGCGTTGATCGACGGCGCCGAGGTCACCACCATTGAAGGCCTGGCGAGGGCCGGCGATGCGCTGCACCCGATGCAACAGGCTTTCGTGGCCTGCGACGCGCTGCAGTGCGGCTACTGCACGCCGGGGCAGATCATGTCGGCGTTGGGCTTGTTGAGCGAAGGCGGTGCCACCTCGGCGGAGGCGATCCGCGAAGGCATGAGCGGCAACCTCTGTCGCTGCGGGGCCTACCCGATGATCGGAGCGGCCATTGCCCAGGTGGCGGGCACGGGGAGCGCAGCATGAGCGGCAGCTTGCGCATTCACCGCCCCAGGCAGGTTTCAGAGGCCGTGGTCTGGCTGCGTGGTGATCCATGCGCTCGGCTGGTCGGCGGCGGGACCGACCTGGTGCCACTCTGGCGCAGCGGCTTGCTGCCGCAGGGGCCGCTGGTGACGGTGCGCTCATTGGGCCTGGACGGCATCACGCTGGGCGACGGGCGCCTCACCCTCGCGGCTGGTGTGCGCATGGCCGAGGCAGCAGGTTCGCCACTCGTGCTGCAGCACGCGCCCGCCGTGGCGCAGGCCTTGCTCGCCAGCGCCTCGCCACAGGTGCGCAACATGGCCACGCTGGGTGGCAACCTGCTGCAGCAAACGCGCTGCGGCTACTTCCGGGCACGCGATCCGGCCTGCCACCGGCTGGCACCCGGCTCGGGCTGCGCGGCGCGCACCGGCGAGCAGCGGCACGCCGCGATCTTCGGGGCCAGTGGCGCTTGTTGCGCCAGCCACCCCTCCGACCTGGCCGTGGCCTTGCTCGCGCTGGCTGCCCAGGTGGTGGTGCAGGGCGCCTGCGGTGAACGACGGATGCCGCTTGACGCGCTCTACTGCGTGCCCGGGCCGAGTGAAGTGCCAGAGCACACGCTGGCCGCCGGCGACATCATCACGTCGATCGAGCTGCCGGGTGCAGAGTCGGCGCGCCGCTCGGTCTATCTCAAGGTGCGCGACCGTGCGTCGTTTCAGTTCGCGGTGGTCTCGCTGGCCGTGGCGCTGGAATGTGTGGACGGCAAAGTGGTCCACGCCCGCCTGGCCGCCGGGGGCATCGGGACGGTGCCATGGCGCCTGCACTCCTGTGAAGCCGCCGTCATCGGCCAGCCCGCGGCCCCGCCCACGTGGCACGCGGCCGCGCTGGTGGCCACCGAGGGCGCCGAACCCCTCCCGGGCAACCGGTTCAAGCTGCAACTGCTGCAGCGCTGTGTGGCCCACGGGCTGCAGCGCGCGGCCTCGCACGCAGGGGCAGCGTCATGAACTCAACCCGCTGGGAAGCCGACGCCAAGGTGCGCGGCCGCGCGCTTTACACCGCCGAAGAACCCGTGCCTGGCAGCTTGCACGCGGCCGTGGTGCCCGCGCCCGTGGCGCGCGGCCGCCTGCTCGGCCTCGATGTGCGCGCCGCGCTGGCGCTGCCCGGCGTGGTGGCCGTCTACGGCGTGGGCGACCTGCCGGCGTTGCGGCCCGCCGGGTTTGCCAACTGGCTGGCCGACGACCAGGTGCACTGGCTCGGCCAGCCGATGGCGCTGGTGGTGGCGGTCGACGAAGCCACGGCACGCGCTGCGGCCGAGCGCGTCGTGGTGCATGTGGAGGCCGAGCGACCCGTCACCCATTTCACCCAGGCGAGCGAGCCGCCGTTTGCACCCGCCGAAGCGGGCCGCGTGCCCACCGACACCCAGCGCGGCGACCCCGATGCCGCCGTGGCCAGCGCCGAGATCCAGCTCGATCTGCAGTACGACGTTGCAGCCCAGCACCACCAGCCACTGGAGCCTCACGCCTGCCTGGCCAGCTGGGGCGGCGAGCAGCTCACGCTCTACAGCAGCACGCAGGCGGTGTTCGGCACCCGGCGCGTGGTGGCCTACAGCCTGGGGCTGCCGCGCGAGCAGGTGCGTGTGGTGGCGCGCCACCTGGGCGGCGGCTTCGGCAGCAAGGGGCCGCTGTGGTGGGCCCTCAGCCTGCGCGTGGCGCAGGCGGCGCAGCGCCTGGGCCGCCCGGTGTTGCTGGAGCTGACGCGCGCGCAGATGTTCACGCTGGTCGGGCGGCGCTCGCCCACGCGCCAGCGCCTGCGCCTGGGGGCCACGGCCGAGGGCCGCGTGACGGGCATGGTGCACGACACGCTGGCCGAGACCGCGCCGTTTGCCGACTACGCCGACCCGGTGGGGGCTGCCACCCGCTGGCTCTATGCCTGCGACCACGTGCGCACCACCCACCGCCTGAAGCGCGTGAATGGCCCGCAGCCCATTCCGATGCGGGCGCCCGGCGAAACACCGGGCCTCTTTGCGCTGGAGACGGCGCTCGATGAGCTGGCCTGGCGCTGCCAGCTCGACCCGCTGGAGCTGCGCCGCCGCAACCACGCCGACCACGACCACCACCTCGATCTGCCGTGGACGAGCAACGGCCTGCGCGAGTGCTGGCAGCGCGCGGCCGACTCCTTCGGCTGGAGCCGCCGCCCGCTGCAACCGGGCCGCTTGAGCGATGGCGACTGGCTCGTGGGTTGGGGCATGGCCAATGCCGCCTACCCCGTGAATCGGCTGGCGTGCGAGGCCGAGGTGGTGCTGAGCGAAGGCGGGCGTGTGCGCGTTCGTTGCGGGGTGCAAGACATGGGCAGCGGCACCTTCACGGCGCTGGCCGACACCGCGGCGGTCGTGCTGGGTGTGGCCTCGGCGCAGGTCGACGTGGAGCTCGGCGACAGCCTGCTGCCCGAAGGCCCGTACTCCGGCGGCACCGTGGCCACGGCCAGTTTCGTGCCTGCGGTGGAGGCCGCTGCACGTGCGTTGAAAGCCCGGCTCGATGCCGGTGAGCACCCGTCGAGCAACGCGCCCTTGAGCGAGCGCGCCCGCACCGCGCCGCCCGAGCAAGCCACCCTCAGTGCCTGCGCCTTCGGCGCGGTGTTCGTCGAGGTGCGTGTCCACCGCGTCACCTGCGAGATTCGCGTCGCCCGTGTGCACGCGGCCTATGCCGCGGGCCGCATCGTGAGCCCGGCCATGGCGTACAGCCAGTACATCGGCGGGTTGGTCGGCGGCATCGGCCAGGCCTTGCACGAAGCCACGCTGACCGACCCGCTGAGCGGGCGCATCGTCAACGACAACCTGGGCGACTACCTGATCCCGGTGCATGCCGACATGCCCAAATTCCAGTTGCACATGGTGCCGGAGCACGACCCGCACCTGCCCGGCGGCGTCAAGGGCCTGGGCATGCTGGGCACCTGCGGCACCGGCGGCGCCATCGCCAATGCGGTGTGGCACGCCACGGGCCAGCGCATCCGCGCGCTGCCGATCCGCCTGGAGCACTTGCTCGGGTCGACTTCTTAACGCTTGGTGGGCAGACGCTGGGGTGTGGTCTCGTTCGGCCACACCGGGCGCTTGCCCTGGTGCAGCCACTCGCCGTAGAAGTCGATCTTGTCGTCGAGCAGCGCAAGCGCGGTGTTCCAGTCGTCGATGCGGGCCAGCACCTCGTCGCGGTGGGCCTGCAGCAAGGCGCGCCGCTCGGCCAGCGTGGCCTTGCCCTGGCGCACCAGGGCCGCGTAGCGGCGCATCTTGGCGATGGTCATGCCGGTGGCTCGCAGACGCACCATCAGGTCGAGCCAGGCGATGTGTTGTGTGGTGTAGCGACGGCGGCCTCCGCTGTCGCGCTGCACGCCGGGCATCAGGCCCTGGGCCTCGTACCAGCGGATGGTGTGCACCGATCGCCCCGAGCTCTTGGCCAGGGCGCCGATGGGCAGGCTCGTTGTGGGCAGCAGCGTGCCGGGAGCGGGGGCAGGGGTGGGCATGGCTGGATTTGACCTCCTAGAGCGCACTCTAGGTCAAGCGCGCGCGGCGAGAAAGCGCTGCGCGGGGGCGCGACAGACAAGTGCTTGTCCTACACGAATGTGGTGAGTGGTCCCGCAGCCTGCAACGCGTGGCTTGCGCACCATGGGCACCCGCACCGCAACCCCGTTTGGAGCCCGCATGAGCAGCAAGAAAAAGGACACGCCCCGAGTCACCGAAGGCAAGGGCGCGCCAGGCACACGTTCAGACCCGGTCGGCACCGGCGGTGAGTTGCACCAGACCGCGGGCGGCACACACCCGGTGTTGACGACCAACCAGGGCACGCCGATCTCCGACAACCAGAACTCGCTGCGCGCGCACCCGAAAGGGCCGACGCTGCTCGAAGACTTCATCCTGCGCGAGAAGATCACCCACTTCGACCATGAGCGCATTCCCGAGCGCATCGTGCATGCGCGGGGCACGGCGGCGCATGGCTTCTTCGAGCTGACCGCGTCGCTGGCCGACTACACCACCGCGCAGATCCTGACCGAGGTCGGTGAACGCACGCCGGTCTTCACCCGCATCTCGACGGTGGCCGGTGGGGCTGGCTCGGTCGACACGCCGCGCGACGTGCGCGGCTTTGCCGTCAAGTTCTACAGCAAGCAAGGCAACTGGGACCTGGTGGGCAACAACGTGCCCGTCTTCTTCATCCAGGACGCCATGAAGTTCCCGGACCTGGTGCATGCCGTGAAGATGGAGCCGGACCGCGGCTTCCCGCAGTCGGCCAGCGCGCACGACACCTTCTGGGACTACATCTCGCTGACGCCGGAGTCGATGCACATGGTGATGTGGATCATGTCCGACCGCACGTTGCCGCGCTCGCTGCGCATGATCGAAGGCTTTGGCGTGCACAGCTTTCGCCTGGTCAATGCCGCCGGCGACTCCACCTTCGTCAAGTTCCATTGGCGCCCCAAGCTCGGCCTGCAGTCGACGGTCTGGGACGAGACCGTCAAGATCGCCGGGGCCGACCCCGACTTTCACCGCCGCGACATGTTCGAGGCCATCCAGTCGGGCGCCTTCCCCGAGTGGGAGCTGGCGGTGCAGCTCTTCACCGAAGACGAGGCCGCGGCCTTTCCCTTCGACCACCTCGACGCGACCAAGCTGATCCCCGAAGAGCTGGTGCCGCTCAAGGTCATTGGGCGCATGGTGCTCGACCGCTGGCCCGACAACTTCTTTGCAGAGACCGAGCAGGTGGCGTTTTGCCCCTCGCACCTGGTGCCCGGCATCGACTTCTCGAACGACCCACTGCTGCAAGGCCGGCTGTTCTCTTACCTCGACACGCAGCTGTCGCGCCTGGGCTCGCCCAACTTCCACCAGCTGCCGATCAACGCCCCCAAGTGCCCGTTTGCCAACCATCAGCGCGACGGCCACATGACCATGCAGCGCCCGGTGGGCCGCGTGGCCTATGAGCCCAGCTCGCTGGCCCCCGATTCGCCTCGCGAGACGCCGCAGGGCTTTCGCTCGTTTGGCGCCGCCGAGTCGGGCGAGCGCGGGCGCGTGCGCGCCGAGAGTTTTGCCGACCACTACAGCCAGGCGCGCATGTTCTTTCGCAGCCAGACGGCACCCGAGCAGGCCCACCTCGCGTCGGCGCTGGTGTTCGAGCTCTCCAAGGTCGAAACGCCGCATGTGCGCGAGGCCATCGTCGGCCACCTGCGCCACATCGATGCTGCGCTGGCCCAGCGTGTGGCCGATGGCCTGGGGCTGAAGGCCTTGCCGCCTGCGCCCCGTGCGGCAGCGCCGATCCTCGACATGGACGCCTCACCCGCGCTGCAACTCATCGGCAAGATGAAGCACACGCTCGAAGGCCGCTGCGTGGCCATCCTGATCAATGAAGGCTCTGACGCCAAGGCGCTCGCGGCGATCAAGGCGGCCGTGCTCAAGGCGGGTGCGTCGGTCAAGGTCGTCGCGCCGAAGATCGGCGAGCTCAAGCTCTCTGACGGCAGCAGCGTTGCCGTTGACGGCCAGCTGGCCGGCACGCCCTCGGTGCTGTTCGACGCCGTGGCCGTGCTGCTCTCGGACGCCGGCGCCAAGGCGCTGGGGCGCGAAGCCGCCGCCATCGACTTCGTGCGCGATGCCTTCGGCCACCTCAAGGCGATCAGCATCGACCAAGGTGGCCAGGCCTTGCTGCAGACGGCCGGCGTGGTGCCCGACGCAGGCGTGCTGGCGGCACCTGACACGGCCGCCTTCATCGATGCCGCCAAGACGCGCCAATGGGCTCGCGAGCCCAGCGTGCGAACGCTCGCCTGAGCCAGAGAAGTTCATCCGTTCACTGCTGTTGCCGTTTTTCGGCATTCCCACCCGATCATGAATTTGATCGCCTCACCCGTGCACTAGATGTGCCACCCACCACCGGAGCCACCACCATGACCAGCACCGACCTGAAGACGACCAAGAAGCCCGCCGCAAATGCAGCCCCTGAAGCGACGGCGCTGCTGCGTGCAGACCACAAGCACGTGAGCGAGCTGTTTGCAGAGTACGAGGCGACCAGCTCGGTCGCGAAGAAGAAACGCCTCGTGGCCGAGATCTGCACCGAGTTGACGGTACACGCCCAGGTGGAAGAAGAAATCTTCTACCCGGCCGTCAAGGCGGCACTCAAAGACAAGGAGCTGGTGCCCGAAGCCACCGTCGAGCACGCCAGCCTGAAAGCCTTGATCGAGCAGGTCGAAGGCGTCGAGCCCGATGGCGAAATGTTCGACGCCAAGATCAAGGTCTTGTCGGAGTTCGTCAAACACCACGTCAAGGAGGAGCAGGGCGAGATGTTCCCCAAGGCCAAAGACAGCGAGCTCGACCTGAAGGCGCTCGGCGCACAGATGGCCGAGCGCAAGGCCGAGCTGCTTGCCGCACGCGGCTAGAGCCCCAGGCTCTGTACCCACCCCCCCATTCACCAAGGAACCCTGATGGAACAAACCACCCAAGCCCTGCAATCGGCCATGCAGCCGTTGCTCAAGTTGACCCAGGCCAACATGGCCCTGTTGACCCAATTCACAAGCTCGCCTGAAGTGATGGCGCAGTCGATGGCCGCCGCGCAAAACATGATGCAACAAGGCCAGAATTCGGCCACCGGCCTGGCCCAGTCGAATGCGTTTGCCCAGCTCACCCAGGGCATCTTGAAGAACTACACCGAGTTCGTGACCGAGCTGAGCCAAAGCGGCATGGCCGCGCTGGCGCAAGGGCAGGCCGAGATGGTGCGGCGCGCGCAAGAGGCCGGCGGCAACGTGATCGACGCGGCAGCCGTGCGCGGCAAGCGGTCGCGCTAGGCGCCATGAGCAAACCCAGGCCGGCTGCGGCGTGGGCCAAAACCTGGCAGCGAAGCTTTCATGCGCTCACGCGCCACGCTCTGGGAGCGGGCTCCAGGTCGGTCAAACAATCGCTGCGGCCGGTCCTGGCTCGGGCCAAGGCCAAGGCCCGCCCTCCACCGGGGGCGGGCGATTGGCTCAGCGGCGTGGTCATGGGCCCGGCGGGTGTGCGCGGCTTCAAGCTGTTTCGCCCGCCGGGCATCACCCTGGGCGAGCGTCTGCCGCTGCTGGTGATGCTGCACGGTTGCGGGCAAGACGCCAGGAGCTTTGCCCGCAGCACCCGCATGAACGGCCTGGCCTCACGCGAGCGGTTTCTCGTGCTCTACCCCGAGCAAGACCGCGTCTCCAACCTGCACGGTTGCTGGAACTGGTTTGACACCGACTCCGGCCGCGCCTACGGCGAGGCGGCGTTGATCATGCAGGCGGTCGACCAGGTGTGCCTGCTGTACCCCGCAGACCGTGCACGTGTGGGGGTGGCGGGCCTGTCGTCGGGGGCGAGCATGGCGGCGATGCTGGCGACGCGTTACCCCACGCGCTTCAAGGCGGTGGTGATGCACTCGGGCATTGCGCCGGGCTCGGCGCATTCGGGCTTGTCGGCGATCGGTGCGATGCATGGCCACCGCAGCCATCGGCGCCCCGTGGCGTCTGCGGTGATCACGAGCCAGTCTTGGCCACCGCTGATGGTGATACAGGGCCGCGCAGATGCGGTGGTGGTGGCCAGCAACGGCCAAGCCGCCGCCCAGCAATGGGCGCATGCAGGCGGGGCCCACCCCCGCGCCGGGCGCAGCCTGCAACGTGGCAACCGCTACCCGATGACGGTGACCGAGTTCAAGCACCAGCTCGCCACGGTGGCAACGCTGGTCGAGGTGGAGCGACTGGGCCACGCCTGGAGCGGTGGCGCCGCCAAGCAGCCCTTCAGCGACGCGCAGGGGCCTGATGCCTCTCGCATGGCCTGGGCGTTTGTGGCCAAGCAGTTCCGCACTTGATGCGCAGGGCCCTTGTGTGCCTGCACCGAGGCGGAAAGCGCTGGCGTCCTACAGATTTGCGAGCGGGCCCTTGTTAGCCTGATGCATTGAACCGAAACACGCCTCGAACTGCGCAACCGCCTTGAACCCAGACCGTGTCCACCTCATGCTCGCCTTCCTGATCGGTTGCCTGATCACGGGGGCAGCCGTTCTGCTCGTCGTCAATTTCATGACCGGCGAGAAGAAGCTCGACCGCCGCATCGCACACAGCTACGCCCTCGAAGACGCTCGCTTTGCCCGGGAGCTGGGCGTGTTGCTGGGGCCACCCTTCGTGCCGGGCAACCAGGCCACCATCTTGCTGAACGGCGACCAGATCTTCCCTTCGATGCTGGGCGCGATCGAGAGCGCGCGCAGCTCGATCACCTTCGAGACCTACATCTACTGGTCGGGTGACATCGGGCGGCGCTTTGCGTCGGCCCTCAGCGATGCGGCACGCCGTGGCGTGCAGACCCATGTGCTGCTCGACTGGTTGGGCACCGGCAAGATGGACGAAGCCCTGCAGCAGGAGATGAAGGCCGCAGGCGTGCAGATTCGCAAGTTCCACCCACCGCATTGGTACGACCTCGGCCGCCTCAACAACCGCACCCACCGCAAGCTGCTGGTGGTGGACGGGCGGGTGGGGTTCACTGGCGGCGTGGGCATCGCCGAAGAGTGGACCGGCCACGCCCAGGACCCCGATCACTGGCGCGACACGCACGTCAGGATGGAAGGGCCGGTGGTTGCCCAACTGCAGGCCGTCTTCATGGACAACTGGATCAAGGTGACCGGCGACGTGCTGCATGGCGAGGCCTATTTCCCCGAGCTGGCGCCGCGTGGTGAGTCGGTCGCGCAAGTGTTCAGCAGCTCACCCGCCGGGGGCAGCGAGAGCATGCAGCTGATGTACCTGTTCTCGATTGCGGCGGCGGTGCGCTCGATCGACCTGTCTGCGGCTTACTTCGTGCCCGACGACCTGACCCGCGATGCCTTGCTCGCCGCCATGAAGCGCGGGGTCAAGCTGCGCATCATCGTGCCCGGCGAGCACATGGACAGCGAAACGGTGAAGAGCGCCTCACGCGCCAAGTGGGGCCCCTTGCTCGAGGCCGGGGCGGTGATCGCGCAGTACCAGCCCACGATGTTTCATTGCAAGCTGCTGATCGTTGACCAGTTGCTGGTGTCGATGGGCTCCACCAACTTCGACAACCGTTCGTTCCGCCTCAACGACGAGGCCACGCTGAACATCCTCGACAGCGCGTTTGCTGCGCAGCAGACCGCCATCTTCGAGCAAGATCTCGCACGCTCAGGCCGGGTCAGCCTGGAGATGTGGGCCCACCGGCCTGTTCGAGAAAAAGTCGGCGACTGGTTCGGCAGCCTGCTCAGCTCTCAGCTCTGAGCGGCGCGCTCTGAACGGCAATCAGTCTTGGCGTGAACCGCTGCGCGGCGCGCGTTTGGCCCGGATCGACTTGACGACCTGAAACGTGCACATCAGGGTCACCGAGGCCCCCAGGGCCAGCGGCAAGAACGACCCCGACACTTCGGTCAGCCAGGCACCCGCCAAGGTGCAGGCAAGCCCGGCACCATAGAGACGGAACAAATGCTGTTTGGTGGCCATGGCAAGGTCGGTAGACAAGGTGCTTCAGTCTGGCACCCACCGGGTGGTGCGAGCCTGCAGATTTGAAGCATTAATGCGCGGCAAATCGTTGTGCAAAGGTGTAGGAGCAGCCTGACGCGCGTTCGTCTTCTTTGCTGCGCTGGTCGGGCTTCACCTCCGACAGCCAGCGGCCAGCCCAGAGCCGACAGTCAACTCACTCGTCGAATCCGCACGAGCAGCAGGCCTCGGCACCGGCCGTGGCCATTCTCAAGAACCAGGAGATTCATATGAATGAAGCACCTTTGATGACCGGACTCTTTCCTGACCGCGAAAGCGCCGAACGTGGCTACAACGCCTTGTCGGAGCGCGGCTATTCGGCCAAGGACGTCAACCTCGTGATGTCAGACGACACCAAGAAGCGCCACTTCGCCGCCGCAGGGACCGAGACCGAACTCGGCAACAAGGCGGCTGAAGGCGCGGGTGTGGGCGGCGCCATCGGCGGCACGCTGGGCGCCATTGCGGCAGCGGTGGCAGCGGTGGGTACCACCATTGCCATTCCCGGCTTGGGGCTGATCATTGCCGGCCCGCTCGCGGCGGCCATTGCAGGCGCAGGCGCCGGCGCTGCTACCGGCGGCCTGGTGGGTGCGCTGGTCGGCTGGGGCATGCCCGAAGAGCGCGTGAAGCAATACGACGAAGGCATCCGCAAGGGTGGCATCTTGATGGGCTTCCGCCCGCGCAATGACGACGACGCGGAGTACATCAACAACACCTGGACGTCCAGCCGCGCCCAAGACGTCTACCGATAGTGTGAAAGCCGTGCGGCAGCGTGCTGCCGCACGGCGATCTGCACGCCTATTTCTCGAAGCGACTCGAGGCGTCACGATCGTGGTCGTACCGTCTCCTGTGAGTGGAAATGGTGGCAACCACGACT
>NZ_JADMJX010000217.1 GCF_018780185.1 Rhizobacter sp. | reverse complement strand
GAGGTCGAAGAGATCGTCGCCAAGATCGCGCGCATCCCGCCGACCAGTGTGTCGAGTGATGACCGCTCCAAGCTCAAGACGCTGGAGCGTGACCTGAACAGCGTGGTGTTTGGCCAGGAGCCTGCCATTGAAGCCTTGGCGGCTGCCATCAAGATGGCGCGCTCGGGCCTGGGCAAGCCCGACAAACCAATTGGCTCGTTCTTGTTCAGCGGCCCCACGGGCGTGGGCAAGACCGAGGTGGCCAAGCAGCTCGCGTTCATCCTGGGCATCGAGCTGATCCGCTTCGACATGAGCGAGTACATGGAGCGCCATGCGGTGAGCCGCCTGATCGGTGCGCCTCCGGGCTATGTTGGTTTCGACCAGGGCGGTTTGCTGACCGAGGCGATCACCAAGAAGCCGCACGCGGTGCTGCTGCTCGACGAAATCGAGAAAGCCCACCCGGACGTCTTCAACGTGTTGCTGCAGGTGATGGACCACGGCTCGCTGACCGACAACAACGGGCGCAAGGCCGACTTCCGCAACGTCATCCTGATCATGACGACCAATGCGGGCGCCGAGACCATGAACAAGGCGAGCATCGGTTTCACCAACTCGCGCGAACAAGGCGACGAGATGGCCGACATCAAGCGCTTGTTCACGCCAGAGTTCCGCAACCGCCTGGATGCGACCGTCAGCTTCCGCTCGCTCGATGAAGAAATCATCATGCGCGTGGTCGACAAGTTCTTGCTGCAGCTCGAAGCGCAATTGGCCGAGAAGAAGGTCGAGGCGACATTCAGCGACGCGCTGCGCAAGCACCTGGCAAAGAAGGGTTTCGACCCGCTGATGGGCGCACGGCCCATGCAGCGCCTGATCCAGGACACGATCCGCCGTGCGCTGGCCGACGAGCTGCTGTTTGGTCGTCTGGTTGACGGGGGCCGCTTGGCGGTCGACATCGATGCCGATGGCAAGACGGTTCTCGACATCCAGCCGCCGAAGAAGAGCGACAAACCCAAGGCTGAACCTGCGACCACGACCTGAGTCGTTGCGCGCTTGGAAGGTGAAGACGGGGCCCTCGGGCCCCGTTTTTCATGCCCGTGCCGCCGGGTCTTGCTGAAAGAACTGCTGCAGTTGCCGGTAGACCTGCGGGTGCTCGGCCTGCAGATCGAGCGGTGCGACGAAGAACGCCTCGCACGCAACGGCAAAAAACTCGCTCGGCGCCTCGGCGCCATAGGGGTCGAGCAGGGTGTCCTCACCGGCATCGACCTGCGCGCAAAAACTTTGATAGCTGGCCTCGAACGCCGCCTGCCATTCGGCCTGCGCGCTGCGGCTGGGCAGGGGTGGCATGCCGTTGGGTTCGCCGTCGCGCATGTCGAGCACGTGGGCGAATTCGTGGACGACCACGTTGTAGCCCCACTCGGCGGAGTCGCCGGCGTCGGCCACGTCTCGCCATGAGAGCGTGACAGGCCCACCTTCCATGGCTTCGCCGGACAGGGGTTCGTCGTAGTGGTGCACCACGCCGTCTTCGTCCATCACCTCACGCCGTGCCACCACCTCGTCGGCGTGGACCACGATGCCTACGAAGCCGTCGTACCAGTCGAGCCCCAGGCGAAGAATGGGCAGACAGGCTTGTGCGGCGATGGCCACGGCCATGTCGTCGGTGATCGCCAGGCCGTGGGCGCCGCTGAACTCCTTGCGGTCGAGAAAGAGGGTGCTCATTCGGCGCAGGTGTTGTGCGTCATCGGCATCGAGCTGCGCCAGGAAGGGAAAGCGCGCCAATGTGGCGAGCCACAGTGCATCGGGGATGGGTCGGCGTGTCAGGGTTCGCCGGTCACGCCAGCGGCGAAGTGCATTCAGCATGCGGCTTACGTCAAAGCCTCGGTCCAAGACAGGCGCGCGAGCCCGCTGGCCGAGAGTCGCAACACCTCCGAACGCAGCGGCGGGTGATCCAGATCCCAGTCGGACAACACATGGCGCACGCAGCCGGCGCCCAGCGTCTCGGTGGCCGGGCGGTGGGTGTGGCCGTGAATCAGGGTCGGCGCATTTGCGCGACGCAGCCAGTCGAGCGCGGCGGGTGTGTCGATGTCGACCCAGCTGGCAGGGGAGGGTTGGTCTTTCTTGCGCATCTCGCTCTGGTTGCGCACATCGCGCGCGAAGCGGCGCCGCGCTTCCAGCGATTTGGAGAGGAACTCGGTTTGCCAGGCCGCGCTGCGCACCAGGCTGCGAAACGCCTGGTACTCGGTGTCTGCCAGACACAGAGCGTCGCCATGGGTCAGGAGCACACGTTGGCCGAATGCCGTGAGCAAACAGGGGTCGGCCAGGGCTGTGACGCCGCAGGCGTCCAGCATCTGTTGGCCGACCAGGAAGTCGCGGTTGCCCACCATGAAACTGATGTGGCGTTGCCGCGCCGCTGCAGTCAGCACCTCGGCGCAACGTGCATCGAAGCCGTCGAGCCGGGCATCGTCGCCGACCCACACTTCGAACAGGTCACCGAGGATGAACACCGCCTCGGCCGGCGTGCCTTGCAGGTACGCGGCCCAGGCGGCAAAGGTCTCGGGCGTGTCAGCGCCGAGATGCAGGTCGGAAATGAAATCGATGCGCTGCCATTCGGGCGGCGCATGCACTTCAGCCTGCATGAAGCGGGCTCAGACGATGGTGGCTTGGGTGATGACCACGTCTTCGAGCGGCACGTCGCCGTGGCCACCCTTGTTGCCGGTCTTCACGCCTTCGATCGCGTCGACCACTTCCTTGCCGGCGACGACCTTGCCGAACACGGCGTAGCCCCAGCCATTGGGCGACTCCGACTTGAAGTTCAGGAAGTCGTTGTCGGTGGTGTTGATGAAGAACTGCGCCGAAGCCGAGTGCGGTGCGCTGGTGCGCGCCATCGCGAGGGTGTAGTGGTCGTTCTTCAGGCCGTTGTTGGCCTCGTTCTGGATCGGCTCGACGGTCGGCTTTTGTTTCATGCCGGGTTCGAAGCCACCACCCTGGACCATGAAACCCTTGATCACGCGGTGAAACACGGTGCCGTTGTAGTGGCCTTTCTCGACATAGGCGAGAAAGTTGGCGACGGTCTTGGGCGCCTTGACGTCGTCGAGTTCGACGCGGATGTTGCCGTGGTTGGTTTGCAGTTCGACGGTTTTGCTCATTTCACTTCTCCAGGGTGGCCTTCTTGATGGTCACGGGTTTGACGGGAACGTCGCCAGAGGCGGTGGGCACGGCGCGGATCTTGTCGACCACCTCCATGCCCGAGATGACCTTGCCGAACACGGCGTAGCCGTTGCCGTCTTGCGACTGCGCGGCGTTCAGGAAGTTGTTGTCCTTCACGTTGATGAAGAACTGCGCTGTGGCCGAGTTGGGGTCGGATGTACGGGCCATGGCGATGGTGCCGCGGTCGTTGTTCAGGCCGTTGCGGGCCTCCAGCGGGATCGGCGGGCGGGTAGGTTTCTCTTTCAGGTCGGCCGTCATGCCACCGCCCTGAATCATGAAGTTGTTGATGACGCGGTGGAACACGGTGCCGTTGTAGTGGCCGGCCTTCACGTAGGCGACGAAGTTCTCGACCGTCTTGGGCGCCTTGGCGGCGTCGAGTTGGACCACGATGTCGCCTTCCGAGGTGGCGAGTTTCACCTTTTGGGCGTGAGCGGCCAAGCTGGTGCTCAGGCCGAGGAAAGTGGCGGCCAGCAATGCCAGCCAACGCGAGGTTCTTGTCATCCGATCACTCCTTCGAAGAATATTTTCCATTGTCCACCCTCCTTGCCCCAGTACTGGCGCTTCATCGGGCCGGTGCGCTGGCCCTTGAGCACCTCACCAAAGGTCACGATCAAGACCTCGCTGGTGTCGCGCCACGACAGGATGGAGAGTTCCTTCAGCTCCGACTCTCGGCCGCGCGCAGCGTTCATTTCCTGGTCGAGGACCTTGGCCCATTCGGTCAAGTCGGCGGTGCCGCTTGAAAACTGCGGGGAATAAAAGCCCATCAGCTTGTTGACCTCGCCGCGCGAGCGCGCTTGGCGCCACTGCTCGACCAATGCGCGCGCCATGCCGCGCTCCTTGTCGACCTGGCCTCGCGCGACCCAGTCCAGGCGGGTCGCGATCACCACGGGCGTGCGTCGAGGCGACACATCACGCAGCAGCTGGCTGATGTCTTCATTGGCGAGCACCACACAGCCGTCTGTGCTTTGCGGCGTGCGTGCAAAGTTTTGCGGTGGCACACCATGCAACCAGATGCCGCTGCCGGTCTTGCCACGGCGACGGTCGTATTCGTTGGGGTAGTTGAGCGCCAACGCGCCGGGGCCGTAGAAGTCTTTCAGCTGCGCACCGCCCAACCGGCTGGTGATGAAGTAAACGCCCAGCGGAGTGCGCTGGTCGCCTTGCTCCTTTTTGTCCACACCCAGCTTGCCGAGTGACACGTAGTGGTCGGACACCAGCTTCAGGCCGTGTGCGTCGTTGACGAACAGGTACATGCGCGAGCGGCTCGCATCCACCGCAATCGCGTGGCGCGTGCTCGGCGGGATGTCGATGAACTGCCGCGGCAGCGCGTTCTCCGGCGGGCGCTCGGTGAGTGCGGCCAGCCGCAAGTTGGCTTCTTGCCGGAGCTGGCTCCACTGTGCTGCAGCAGAGGCTGGCAGCTCGGAGGGCGGCACCGCCAGCGCGTCGAGCTTGCCGCGCCGCTTCAGCAGCAGGTCGCCGTAGACCAACTGGGCCAGTTGAAAGTTGGGCACGTCGAGCGCGAGGCTTTCTGCTTTGACGAGAGCCTGACGGCTGTCGCCCGCCCGCAGCAGACGATAAACCTCCAGCAGCCGCGCTTCAGGCGACGCGTGGAGCGCGACCCCGGGCCGAGGCTTTGGGGCATTGGCGGCTGCGTGCAGCGTGGGCGTCAGCGAGACCCCACACAGCACGACCAACGCCGCGCCGAGAGAGCTCCGAGGCAGCAGCCGACGAAGTGCGTTGACAAGCCATGGGTTGATCACGAGCCCGTGCTTTCCTTCTGGATCAGCCAGCGCCCGGACACGTTGATCATCTCCAGCTTCTTGCGGCTGGACACCTTCAAGGCGTCGGCGCGGTAGCTCTGGCGGAACCGGACCACCGCCTTGTCGCCTTGCACCTTGGTGTCGAAATCTGACAAGGCGACCACGATGCTGCGTTTGCCGAGGATGCGCGCACGGCGCTCGTTTTCCCAGACCTTGCGCGATTGGCCGCCGTTGAACTCGGGGGTGTAGGCGGCGAAGTAGGCATCGAGATCCTTGCGGCTCCAGGCTGCCGCCCAAGCCATCGCGGCAGCTTGCGCGTCGTCTGCCAGCGCGGGTGCAGCGGGTTTGGCAGGGGCTGGCTTGGGGGGTGCCTCGGCCGGCACGGGTTTGGGCGTGACGGCGGCCACCACGGCTGGCGCAGCGGGCTTGGCTACCGGCGCCGTGGCGACGGGCACGCTCTTGGTGGCGGTGTTGCTCGCAAGAGCGACCGACTTGGGCGCAAACAGTTCTCGGATCATCGACAGCTTGGGCGCCACCTTGGCGGTGCTGCCACTGTCGATCTGCAACGCCTTCGAGTAGGCCTGACTGGCCAGCTTGGCGTACACGTCGCCGAGGTTCTCGTACGCGGTGGCGTAGCTCGGGTTGGTGCGGATGGCCGCTTCGAGCGAACGACGCGCCTGGTCGTACTGGCCTTGTTTGCCGTAGAGCACGGCCAGGTTGTTGTAGGGCTCGGGCAGCTCGGGGAAGTCTTCGGTCAGCTTGACGAACACCGCCGTGGCTTCGACCGGTCGGCCTTGTTCAGACAGCACCAGGCCCTTGAGAAAACGCATGCGCGCGTCGCGGGGGTTGGAGGCCAGGAACTGATCCGCCTTTTGCACCGCTTCGGCCAGTTGGCCCGCACCAACCAGGCGGTCGACATCGGCATACTCATCTGCGCGGGCCGTGCTGGTGGTGGCCATCAAACCCGCGACAAACAGGCCAATCAACGAAGTGCGTGTGCGAGCCATCGACATCCTGAGGTGGGTTGAAAGCGTCCTGGTGCGCGGGCGCCGGAGAAGGTGGCTAGCCGCGTCATCAGAGGAGGGAGGGCGGGCCGCTATACTCGCAAAATTGTATCGCAGCCCCACTGCCAACAACCCTTCTGACAGACGCGTCGCTCACTGCGCGCAGCGACCAAGCAAGCCGGTGGCTCTGTCTGGTCGCATGCGAGGCCGAACAGCCGTCGAGCGACCCCACCCCAGCACCTTCCGATGACCTTGCGCATCTTCAACACCTTGACTCGGCAGACCGAGGTGTTCGTTCCGATCGAGCCGAACCACGTGCGCATGTACGTGTGCGGCATCACCATCTACGACTATTGCCACGTTGGGCATGCGCGCATGATGGTGGCATTCGACCTGATCTACGGCTGGTTGCAGGCGATGGGTTACCGCGTCACCTACGTGCGCAACGTGACCGACATCGACGACAAGATCATCAAGCGCGCGCTCGAACGCAAGATCTCGCTGCGCGAACTCACCGACGAGATGATCGAGGCCATGCACCAGGACCTGGGTGCATTGGGCATTGCCCGGCCGACCCATGAGCCGCGTGCGACCGAGTACGTGCCGCAGATGCTGTCGATGATCGGCAAGCTCGAAGCCAAGGGGCTGGCCTATCGCTCAGACAATGGCGATGTGAACTACGCGGTGCGCAAGTTCCCGAAATACGGCCAGCTGTCAGGCAAGTCGATCGATGAGCTGCGCTCGGGTGAGCGCGTGGCGGTGCTCGACGGCAAACAAGACCCACTCGACTTCGTGCTCTGGAAGGCCGCCAAACCCGGTGAACCCGAAGACGCCAAGTACGCATCCCCCTACGGCAACGGGCGACCGGGCTGGCACATCGAGTGCTCGGCCATGGGCTGTGCCTTGCTGGGCGAGCAGTTCGACCTGCATGGCGGCGGCGCCGACTTGCAGTTCCCGCACCACGAGAACGAGATCGCGCAGAGCGAGGGGGCGAACGGCAAGCCACCGGCGCGGGTGTGGGCGCACAACGGGTTGCTGAATGTCGACCAGGTGAAGATGTCCAAGTCGCTGGGCAACTTCTTCACCATCAGAGAAGTGCTGGAGCGCTACGACGGCGAGACCATCCGCTTCTTCATGCTGCGCACGCACTACCGCAGCCCGTTCAACTTCAGCGACGTCAACCTCGACGACGCGCGCAACGCGCTGCGCCGCCTCTACACAGCATTGATTGATCTCGATGTGCCGGCCACGCCCGTGGTGGATTGGACGCAGCCTCAGGCTGCACGCTTCCGTGACGCGATGAACGATGACTTCGGCACGCCGGAAGCGGTGGCTGTGTTGTTCGAGCTGGCAGGCGAAGTGAACCGCACGCGCTCGCCTGAACTGGCGGCGCTGCTCAAGGGTCTGGGTGCCACGCTCAATGTGCTGCAGCAGAGCCCGCGTGCTTACTTGCAAGCGGGTAGCGGCCTCGATGAAGCGGCGATCCAGGCCCAGATCGAGGCCCGCGCCGCGGCCAAGAAGGCGCGCGACTTTGCGCTCGCCGACCAGATCCGCAAAGACCTCCTCGCGCAGGGCATCGTGCTGCAGGATTCGCCGCAAGGCACCACCTGGACGAAGGGCTGACCCGGTGCGCACTGCAAGCCCCGACTATTGGGAAGAGGCGTGCAAGCACCTCTCCAAGCGCGACCGTGTGATGCGAAAGCTGATCCCGCAAGGTGAAGGCCGGTTGCAAAGCCGTGGTGATGCGTTCACCACGCTGGCACGCTCCATCGTGGGCCAGCAGATCTCGGTGAAAGCGGCGCAGGCCGTGTGGGATCGTTTTGCGGCCCTGGTCGAAGGCGACCCGATGCGGGTGATGCCCGGCGCCGTGGGCGCCATCGAACCCGCGCGCATGCGTGAAGCCGGGCTGTCGGCGCGCAAGGTCGAGTACCTGCTCGACCTGGCCCGCCACTTCGAGGCCGGCACGGTGCACGTCAAACAATGGCAGCAGATGGACGACGAAGCCATCATCGAAGAGCTGGTCGCCATTCGCGGCATCGGCCGCTGGACGGCCGAGATGTTCCTGATCTTCCACCTGATGCGGCCGAATGTGCTGCCGCTCGACGACGTGGGTTTGATCAAGGGCATCAGCCTGAATTACTTCAGCGGAGAGCCCGTTTCAAGAGCCGAAGCACGCGAGGTCGGTGACGCGTGGGCCCCATTTCGCTCGGTGGCCACATGGTACATTTGGCGCAGCCTCGACCCCCTGCCTGTAGCGTACTGAGCGCCTTCTTTGCCTCAAGTGAGACGCCCTCAGCGCCTCAATCAACCCAGGACATCAGCCGGATGAGCAAACGACACTTCCTAGAGTTCGAGCAACCCATTGCCGAGCTCGAAACCAAGATCGAAGAGCTGCGTTACGTGCAAAGCGAATCGGCCGTCGACATCTCCGAAGAGATCGACCGCCTGAGCAAGAAGAGCCAGCAGCTCGTCAAGGACATCTACTCCAGCCTGACCCCCTGGCAAGTCACGCAGATCTCGCGGCACACGCAGCGACCGTATGCGATGGACTACATCAACGAGGTCTTCACCGATTTCCAAGAGCTGCGTGGCGACCGCCACTTCGCCGACGACCAGTCCATCGTGGGCGGCCTCGCGCGGTTCAATGGCCAGGCCTGCATGGTCATCGGCCACCAGAAGGGGCGTGACACCAAGGAGCGCGCCGCGCGCAACTTCGGCATGTCGCGGCCCGAGGGCTATCGCAAGGCCTTGCGTCTGATGAAGCTCGCCGAGAAGTTTGGCCTGCCGGTGTTCACGCTCGTTGACACCCCGGGGGCCTACCCCGGCATCGGTGCCGAAGAGCGTGGGCAGTCCGAGGCGATCGGCCGCAACATCTTCGAGATGGCGCAGCTCGAAGTGCCCATCATCGTCACCATCATCGGTGAAGGTGGTTCGGGTGGCGCGCTGGCCATCAGCGTGGGTGACCAGGTGCTGATGCTGCAGTACTCGGTGTATTCGGTGATCACACCGGAAGGTTGCGCATCGATCCTGTGGCGCACCGCCGAGCGCGCTTCCGACGCGGCCGATGCGCTGGGCATCACCGCGCATCGGCTGAAGGCGCTGGGCCTGATCGACAAGATCGTCAACGAGCCGGTGGGCGGCGCCCACCGCGACCCCAAGCAGATGGCGGCCTACCTGAAGCGCGCGCTCAACGACGCGCTGCGCCAGGTGAGCGACCTCAAGCCCAAGGAACTGCTGCAACGGCGCTATGAACGGCTGCAGTCCTATGGCCGCTACACCGACACCAGCGACCGCTGAGTCTTCGCCCTGCATCGCGGTGGCCTACAGCGCCGGCCGCGATTCCACCGCCTTGCTCCACGCCACCGCGCTCGCCGCGGCAGAGCAGGGCGTGCAGGTGGCGGCCTTGCATGTGCACCATGGGCTGAGCCCGCATGCCGACGAGTGGCTGGCGCATGCGCAGGCCCAGTGTGCGCGCTGGGCCAAGCAGGGCCTGCCGCTTCGCTTGTTGACCCATCGCCTGACCGACCGCCCGGCGGCGGGCGACAGCATCGAAGCCTGGGCGCGACAGGCGCGATACCGGGCCTTGCGCAGCATGGCGGCCGAGGCCGGAGCCAGCATCGTGTTGCTGGCCCACCATCAACGAGACCAGGCCGAGACCCTGCTGCTGCAGGCCTTGCGTGGTGCGGGTGTGGCCGGCCTGGCGGGCATGCCGCGCGAGGTCGAGCGCGATGGCATCACCTGGTTGCGGCCCTGGCTGGAGCGCCCGCGTGCGGCCATCGAGGCCTATGTGAAACGTCATCGCTTGCGTTATGTCGACGATGACAGCAACGACGACCCTCGATTCGCGCGCAACCGTTTGCGGCTGCAGGTCTGGCCCGCATTGAGCGCGGCGTTTCCCCAAGCCGAAGCGAGCCTGGCCGATGCGGCCACCTGGGCCGGCGAGGCCACGGCATGTCTGGCCGAGCTGGCATCGATGGACCTGGCGCTGGTCTCCACCCGGGACGGGCTGGCCATCAAGGCCTGGTGCGGGTTGAGCGAGGCCCGTCAGACCAACGCCTTGCGTGCCTGGCTCAAGGCCGCATCGGGACGCATCGCGCCCACCAGCCTGGTGCAGCGCCTGGCGCACGAGTTGCCCGGTACCGGGCCGGCGCAATGGGAGTTGCCGGGCGGGGTGCTGCGTCGTCATCGCGGTCGCTTGCTGTTCACCGCTGATGCGCCGGGTGTCGTGAATGATGTCGCACGAGAGGCCTCGTTGCGCATTCTTCGTGCGGGCCGTTTCAGCCTCGCTGGTTGGGGTGGAGAACTGGTCGCCGAACGGGTGAAAGAGGGCGGCGTGCCGCTGGCCTGGCTGGCCCACCTGGAACTGCGGCCCCGCGAAGGGGGTGAACATTTCCAGGCCGGCATCGGTCGGCCAGCGCGCAGCCTCAAGAAGCAGTACCAAGCGGCCAACATCCCGGAATGGGATCGCAACGGCCCACTGGTCTACAGCGGTGGCCAGCTGGTGTTCGTGCCCGGTCTCGGGATTGATGCACGGGTTCTGGCCCTGCCTGGCCAGCCCCAACTGAGCCTGCACTGGCACAGCGGCTAAAATGCGCGGTTCTGCGTTGCGGCGCAGCCCCTTTCTTCATTCCCGCGACACCTTCTTCATGGCACTCATCGTTCACAAATACGGCGGCACTTCCATGGGCTCCACGGAGCGCATTCGCAATGTCGCCAAACGCGTGGCCAAGTGGGCCCGCGCCGGGCACCAGATGGTCGTCGTGCCTTCCGCCATGAGCGGAGAAACCAACCGCCTGCTGGGCCTGGCCAAGGAGCTCTCGCCTGAACTGGCGTCTGACGACATCTTGCGCGAGCTCGATGCCATTGCCGCCACCGGCGAGCAGGTGTCGGTCGGCTTGCTGTCGATCGCGTTGCAGGCCGAGGGCATGCAAGCCGTGAGCTACGCCGGCTGGCAAGTGCCCATTGCCACCGACAGCTCGTTCACGAAGGCGCGCATCCAGAGCATCGACGACACCCGTGTGCGTGCCGACCTGGCGGCCGGCAAGGTGGTTGTCATCACCGGCTTCCAGGGCATCGACCCGCAAGGCAACATCACCACGCTTGGCCGCGGCGGCTCCGACACCTCGGCGGTGGCCGTGGCAGCGGCGATGAAGGCCGACGAGTGCCTGATCTACACCGACGTCGACGGTGTCTACAC
>NZ_JADMJX010000346.1 GCF_018780185.1 Rhizobacter sp. | reverse complement strand
CAGATGGGCGCGCAGGTCAACGTGCTGATCTTCATCGTCATCATCATCGGCGGCTTGGGCTCGACCTTCGGTTGCTTCGTCGGTGCGCTGCTGGTCGGCCTGCTCGCCAACTACAGCGGCTTTCTGGCGCCCAAGCTGGCGATGTTCTCCAACATCGGGCTGATGGTGGCGATTCTGTTGTGGCGGCCGCAAGGCCTGTACCCGGTGACCAACCGATGAGAACTCCCACCGCTCCGTTCGCCCTGAGCCTGTCGAAGGGCTGGTTGAACGTGCACACAGGCTTCGACAGGCTCAGCCCGAACGGAAGAGGGGGGAGCTCATGCTGAACCGCATCCTCTCCCACGACCTGCCGCGCAACCGCTGGCTGGCGGCGCTGCTCATCGTGCTGGTGCTGGGCCTGGCACTCACCCCGTTCCTGTTCCCGAGCACCAAGGCGCTCAACGTCGGCGCGAAGATCCTCGTCTTCATCGTGCTCGTCGCAAGCTTCGACCTGCTGCTTGGCTACACCGGCATCGTGAGCTTTGCGCACACCATGTTCTTCGGCATCGGCGCTTATGGCGTGGCGATTGCCAGCGCCCGCATGGGCCCGGGCTGGGGCGCGGTGGCGCTGGGTGTGGCGGCGGCGGTGGCGATCTCGCTGGTCTTGTCGCTCCTGATCGGCCTCTTCAGCCTGCGCGTCAAAGCCATCTTCTTCGCGATGATCACGCTGGCCGTGGCCTCGGCCTTTCTCACGCTGGCCTCGCAGCTGTCTGACTTCACCGGCGGTGAAGACGGGCTCAACTTCAAGGTGCCCGAGGCCTTGCAGCCCGGCACGCAATACCTTGAAGAGCCGTTCCTCGGCGCCAGCATCGACGGGCGGTTTGCCAGCTACTACCTGCTGTTCGTGGTGACGGTGCTGCTGGTGCTCACCATGCTGCGCATCGTCAACTCGCCGTTCGGCCGGGTGCTGCAGGCCATCCGCGAAAACGACTTCCGGGCCGAGGCCATCGGCTACCGCATCGTGGTCTACCGCACGCTGAGCAATGTGCTGTCGGCCTTGTTTGCCACGCTCGCGGGTTGCCTGCTCGCGCTCTGGCTGCGCTACAACGGGCCCGACACTTCGCTCAGCTTCGAGATCATGCTCGACATCCTGCTCATCGTCGTGATCGGCGGCATGGGCACGGTGTATGGCGCGGTGGTGGGCAGCGTGCTCTTCGTGATCGCGCAGAACTACCTGCAAGACCTGCTCAAGCTCGGTGCCAGCGCCTTCGAAGGTGTACCGGTGCTGTCGCAACTCGTGTCGCCCGACCGCTGGCTCTTGTGGCTGGGCATTCTTTTCGTGCTGTCGGTCTACCACTTCCCGACCGGGGTGGTGGGGCGGCTGCGTTCACTCAATCGGAGGCAACGATGACATTGCGTATGCGTGGATTCCAGACACTTTCCCTGGCCCTGGTCGCCGCGGCGGCGTTGGTGGCCTGCGGTGGCGGCGGTGGTGACGACAGCGTGACCCCGGCCGACGCAGCCGCTGCACCGACCGAGCAGGCCCAGCACCTCGGCGCGCACGCAGTGTTCAACCGCAAACCCGAGTTCGTCTCGGGAGAGGTGCTCTCGACCGAGTACGACGGCGTGAGCGATGACCTGCTCACCGCCGGCCTGGGCAAGACCGGCCTGGCGGGCGCCTTGCCGCCGTTTGCGAGTGCCTCGGCGCCGACGGCCGCCGAGTTGCGCCGCGCCGCCATCTACAACAGCTACCGCGCCATCGTCGACATGACGGCCGCCGGTGGTTACGGCTCACTCTACGGCCCGAACGTCGACGCCGACGGCGTGGTCACCGCCAGTGAAGGCAAGGTCGCCGGCACCGAATACCTCGCCTTCAGCGACGATGGCAGCGGCCAGCAGAACGTGGTGCTGATGGTGCAGGTGCCGAGCACCTTCGACCCACGCCGCGCCTGCATCATCACCGCCACCTCGTCGGGCTCGCGCGGCGTGTATGGCGGCATCAGCACCGGCGAGTGGGGCTTGAAGCGCGGCTGCGCCGTGGCCTACACCGACAAGGGCACGGGCAGCGGCCCGCACGACCTGGCGAGCGACACCGTGCCGCTGATCGACGGCACGCGCGCGCCATCGGCCGGCGCTGCCGCGCAGTTCCGCGCGCCGCTCGATGCGGCGCAGCTGGCTGCCGTCAACCTGGCCACGCCCAACCGCCTGGCCTACAAGCACGCCCACTCGCAGCGCAACCCTGAGAAGGATTGGGGTCGCTTCACGCTGCAGGCGGTCGAGTTCGCCTACTGGGTGCTCAACGAGCGCCACGGCATTGCGCTCGGCCACGGCCAGCGCCTGCGGACCATCCGGCCCTTCAACACGTTGGTGATCGCTTCCAGCATCTCGAATGGCGGCGGTGCAGCGATCGCCGCGGCCGAACAGGACCGCGAGCGACTGATCGACGGTGTGGCCGTGTCCGAGCCCGCGGTGGAGCTGCCGGCCGACCTGCGCGGCGTCGTCGTTCAGCGCGGCAGCACGGTGCAGGCCGTGGGCAAGACGCTGGTCGACTTCACCACCTACGCCAACCTGTTCCAGAGCTGCGCGGCCTTGTCGCCGCAGGCGGCGGGCACCCCGGGTGCAGCGTTCGTGATCGCTCCGTTTGCCGCCAACCGCTGCGCCTCGCTCAAGGCCAAGGGCTGGCTCAGTGCCGACACCCTGAGCGCGCAGGCCGATGAAGCGCTCGCCAAGCTCGCCAGCTACGGCTGGGAGCCCGAGTCGGTGCCCTTGCATGCCTCGCTCGCCGCGTTTGAAGTGGCGCCGGCCGTCAGCGTGACCTTCGCCAATGCCCTGGCGCGTGCCAGCGTGGCCGACCACTTGTGTGGCTACAGCTTTGCCGCCACCACGGCGCAAGGGGTCATCACACCGACGACAGCGGCGCTGCTCGCCCCCATGTCGGCCACCGGCAACGGCGTGCCGCCCTCGGCCGGCGTGCAGCTCATCAACAACCTGAGCCCGGGCTTGCCGCTGCGCGACCTGTTCTCGTTCTCGCCGTCGACGCTGACCCAGGACTTCAACCTCGACGGTGCGTTGTGCCTGCGCGGCCTGTTGGCCGGCGCCGATGCACAGGCTCTCGCGTTGCAGAAGGGCCTGAACGAAACCCGCCGCGACGGCGACCTGAACGGCAAGCCCACGATCATCGTGCACGGCCGCGCCGACGCATTGCTGCCGGTGAACCACACCTCGCGCCCTTACACCGCGCTCAACAAGCGCGTTGAAGGCGGGCGCAGCCGCTTGTCATACATCGAGGTCACCAACGCCCAGCACTTCGACGGCTTCATCGGCCTGCCCACGGTGCTGCCGGGCTACGACACGCGCTACGTGCCACTGCACGTCTACCTGAACCGCGGGCTCGACGCGATGTACGCCCACCTGCGCCACGGCAGGCCTTTGCCGGCCAGCCAGGTGGTGCGCACCGTGCCGCGCGGTGGTGTGCCCGGTGCCGCGCCAGCCATCACCGAAGCGAACGTGCCGCCCATCGTGCAGCGCCCGGCAGCGGCCGACGCCATCACCTGGCGAGCGCGCACGCTCACCGTGCCTGATTGAGAGCTTCCATGAGCTTCACCTCCAACTACATCACTTGCGAAGGCCGCGAGCTCCACTACACCGAGTGGGGTGCGCAGCACGATGAGGCGGTGATCGCTTGGCACGGCCTCGCCCGCACCGGCCGCGACATGGACGACATCGCCGAGCACCTGTCGCAGCGCTACCGCGTGATCTGCCCCGACACCATCGGCCGCGGCCTGAGCGAGTGGAGCCCCGAGCCGGCCGCCGAGTACTGCCTGGCCTTCTACGCGAAACTGGCCACCTCGCTGGTCAACCAGCTGGGGCTGGACAAGTTCCACTGGCTGGGCACCTCGATGGGCGGCGCCATCGGCCTGCGTGCCGCGGCCTCGTCGCTGCGAGGCCGTCTGCAGAGACTGGTGCTCAACGACATGGGCCCCGAGATCGCGCAGGCGGCGACCGACCGCATCCGCTCCTATGCCGGCAGCCCGGCGGCGTTTGCCACCGTGAGCGAGCTTGAGGCCTACTTCCGCACCATCTACAAACCGTATGGCTGGCTGAGCGACGCGCAGTGGCGCCGCCTCACCGAAACCTCGGTGCGACGTCTACCGAACGGGCGTGTGACGCCGCATTACGACCCCGACATGGTGATGCAGTTCACCCACCACCCCGACGACTATGCGCAGTGGGACGCCTGGGACAGCCTCGACATCCCGGTGCTGTGCCTGCGCGGCGAAGCATCCGACCTGCTGCTGGCCGACACCGCCGAACAGATGCGCCAGCGCGGCCCGCGTGCGGTGGTGGTCACCATCACTGGCTGCGGGCATGCGCCCGCGCTCAACACGCCGGAGCAGTTTGCTCTCATCGAACGATTCTTCGCAGCCTGACTAAAGCGAGCGCAGCGAAGCGCCCATCCAGCAACGCCCGCGGAGCCGGCTTTGCCGGGCCGCCAGGCGGCGCCCCTTGGGGGCAGGAGCGTAGCGACTGGGGGGCTAACGTCTGAACTTTCCGTCGGGGCCGATGATCGACAGATCGGCGAACACCAGGCCGGTGTGATCGTTCGGGCTGAAGTTGACCTCCATGCCGCCGATGTCGAGCTTCTGAAGGCTGTTCAGCGCACTGAGCAGCTTCTCGCGCGTGGGGTTGGGGCCGGCCTTGCGCAAGGCCGCGACCAGCACCTTGGCGGAAGCAAACCCTTCCATCATTGCGGGTGACACGCCGTCCTGGCCCTTGGCCGTGGCGAGATCCACCGCTTCCTTCACGATCGGTGCCGCCAGCGAGCGCTCGTAAGGGAACACCTGGGTCACGATCACGCCGTGCGCGTTGCTGCCCATCTGCTTCACGAAACCGCCCGAGGCGTTGTTCGACAGCGTGACGATCTGCGCGCGCGAGCCGGCCGCACGAATCGCCTTGGTCCCTTCGACCAGCGCCGCCGCCGTGCCGATGAACACCACCGCCTGCGCTTCGGCCTTGGCCAGCTTGGGTGCGATGGTGCTGAAGTCGGGCTTGTTGCGGTCGAACTTCTCCAGCAGCAGCGGCTGCTTCTTGACGTCGGCGAAGCCGATGGCGGCGCCGGCAGCGGCATCGGCGCCGAAGGCATCGTCGACGTGCCACACGGCAATGCGGTCCATGCCGATCAGGCTCAGGTGCTTCACGGCGCGTTCGGTCTCACGCTGGTAGGTGGCGCGCACGTTGAACACATACGGGTGCACCGGTTTGTGCAGGGCCATCGCGCCGGTGGACGGCCCGACCAGCGGCACCTTGAACTCCACCAGTGCCGGCAACATCGCTTGCGTGTGCGGGGTGCCACGGCTCAGGAAAAGGGCCAGGGCCCGGTTCTCCACGATCAGCTTGCGCGCGTTTTCGCCCGCCAGCTTGGGGTCGAACTTGTCGTCCAGCGACACCAGCTCGATGGTCTTGCCGTTGACACCGCCGGCCGCGTTGATGGCATCGAAATACAGCCTGGCGCCGGCGGTGGTTTCTTGCACGCCGGCGGCCACCGGGCCGGTGAACGCGGCGCTCTGGCCGATCACGATCTGGGCGGCGGCGGGGAACGCCAGCGCGAGGGCGAGCGCGCCCGCTGCGGCCCGGCGCGGGGCCGCAAAGATGAGTTTCAACATGGTGTGCTCTGGCGGTGGGCCACCTGGCGGTGGCCCGGGTTGAGAATCAGCGGCGGAACTTGCCGTCCGGGCCGACGATGGAGAGATCGGCGTAATCCAGCCCGGTGTGGTCTGAGGCGGTGTAGCTCACCTCCAGCCCGCCGACGTCGACACGGTTGAATGTCTCGAGCGCGCGGCGCAGGCGGTCTCGCGTGGGGGCCGGCCCGGCGCGGCGCAGGCCTTCGACCACCACCTTCGCCGACACAAAACCCTCGAGCATGATCGGGGTGAGTTCCATGTTCTTGGCCTTGGCCATTTCCATCGCTTCTTTCACCACCGGCGATGCGATCGAGCGCTCATACGGGAACACCTGGCTCACCACCACGCCATGGGCCAGCGGGCCCAGGTCCTTGATGAAGCCGGCCGAGGCGTTGTTCGACAGCGTCACCATCTGCGCACGCGAGCCGGTGGCGCGCAAGGCCTTCATGCCGTCGACGATCGCGGTGCCCGAGCCGATGAACAACACCGCCTGCGGCTCCTTGGCGATCACCTTCGGCATGATGGGTTCGAAGTTGGGTTTGGCGCGGTCGTACTTCTCGTGTGCCACCAGTTCCTTGTTGACGGCTTTCATGCCCTTTTGCACGCCCACGGCGGCATCGGCGCCGAAGGTGTCGTCGACCTGCACCAGGGCGATGCGATCGATGCCGATCAGGCTCAGGTGCGAGACCACGCGCTCGGCCTCGCGCTGGTAGGTGGCGCGCACGTTGAACAGCCACGGGTGCACCGGGCTGTGCAACACCATCGCGCCGGTCGACGGGCCGATCAGTGGCACCTTGTTCTCGGTGAGCAAGGGCATGATGGCCTGCGTGTGCGGCGTGCCGCGGTTCAGGAAGAGGCAGACCACGCCGCCGTCGATCAACTGCTTGGCATTGGCCGCAGCCAGCTTGGGGTCGAATTTGTCATCGAGCGAGATCAGCTCGATCTGCGCGCCGCTCACGCCGCCGCGGGCGTTGATGGCGTCGAAATACAGCTTGGCGCCCTCGGTGGCCTCTTTCACCGAGCCGGCCACCGCACCGCTGAAGCCGGCCGTCTGCCCGACCTTGATCTGGGCCCAGGCCGTGGCGCTGAACACGCACAGGCCCACCACACACAAACGCAGCAATTGCTTCATCGACTTCCCCTTGTGAGAGAGCTTTCGATGTTAGATGCTGGTAGCGCTTTTCGATGCGTGAAACTACGAACCGTTGCGACTCGCCCATGAAAAACGGCGGCTGGAGTGAACCAGCCGCCGCACGGGTGTCAACTTTTTAACGGTCAGCGGCGGAAGTTGCCGTCGGCCGTGACCATCGACAGGTCGGCGTAGTCGAGGCCGGTGTGGTCGTTGGGGCTGAAGCTCACCTCCAGGCCACCGATGTCGACGCGGTTGAAGCCGTCAAGTGCCTTCTTGATGCTGCTGCGGGTGATGTCTTTGCCGGCGCGCTTGAGCCCGGCCACCAGCACCTTGGCAGCGGCAAAACCTTCAAGCATCTGCGGAGTGAGTTCGGGCAGGTTCTTGGCCTGGGCCAGGCGCGAGGCCTCGGCGGCCATCGACACCTTGAGTGAGCGTGCCGACGGGAACACCTGGCTGATGATCAGGCCCTGGGCGTTTTCGCCCATCGACTTGATGAAACCCGCCGACGCGTTCGGCGACAGCGTGGCAATGGTGGCGCGCGAGCCGGCGGCGCGCAGTGCCTTCACGCCGTCGACCACCGCAGTGCCGGTGCCGATGAACAGGATCGACAGCGGCTGGGCCGCGACGACCTTGGGCACCAAGGCCGCGAAGTCGGGCTTGGCGCGGTCGAAGATCTGGTGTGTGGCGGGCTGCTTGCCCATCTCCTTGAACACCTTCAGTGCGCCAGCGGCGGCGTCGGTGCCGAAGGAGTCGTTCACCTGGATCAGGGCCACCCGCTCGGCGCCAGCCATCGCGAGGTGGCGTGTCACGTGTTCGGCCTCACGTTGGTAGGTGGCACGCACGTTGAACACCCAGGGGTGCACCGGTTGGTGCAGCACCATGGCGCCGGTCGACGGGGCGATCAGCGGGATGCGGCCCTCGGTGAGCAGCGGCATGATGGCCTGCGAGTGCGGCGTGCCGCGGTTCAGGAACAGCGCGACGATCTTCGGGTCGGCGATCAGCTTCTTGGCGTTTTCGGCCGCGAGCTTGGGGTCGAACTTGTCGTCCATCGACACCAGCTCGATGGTCTGGCCGTTGATGCCGCCCTCGGCATTGACCGCATCCAGGTAGAGCTTGGCGCCATCGGTGATTTCTTTCACCCCGGCAGCGGCGGCCCCGGTGAAACCGGCCGTCTGGCCGATCTTGATCTGCGCCATGCAAAGACCCGGCAACATCAGGCCGGCGATGGCCAAGGCAACGATATGTCTGGCATTCATCAAAACGCTTCTCCGAGTGGTGAATGAGCCGGCCGCAGCCGTTCTCGAAAACCGTAAGTTACGTGTCAGGGTTGTCGCTAGGTTGATTGTCATGGGCGGCTCCCTCTTTTAGGGGAAGACGCATCCAAAAAACCACGGTAACGAAGCGAAACACGGCGCGATTCTGTGGTCACTTGCGAATGCATTTGCACGATCGTCCAAATAAAGTGGGCCAGCAGAACCAATACTTCACGAATCGCGAGTCGCACGGACCATTTGATCCGTGCAAAGCCACACGTGATTGCTCGATATGGGGGCGATTGGTGGGGCAATTGTGCGCGGGCGCGGTGACAAATTCGGCAGTCCATGGCGCCTGCGGTGCAGCCTGAAACAATACGCCGGCATGCAAACGACAGGGGGCTCCTGATGAAGTGGTTGCGGTTCAGGCAAGGCACGCGGGAAGGTTTTGGCACGCTCGAGACCCACGAGGTGAACGTGCATGAGGGCGACTTGTTCGGTGACCCGCGGCCCACCGGCGAGCGTGTGGCCGTGGCTGGCCTGGAGTGGCTCACGCCCTGTGTGCCGCCCAAGATGATCGGGCTGTGGAACAACTTCAACGCTGCGGCCGAGAAGAACGGCTGGGCCCGGCCGGCCGAGCCGCTGTACTTCCTGAAGGCATCGAGCAGCTTTGCCGCGCACGGGCAGCCGATCCAGGTGCCGGCGCACTACGACGGGCGTGTGGCCTACGAGGGCGAGCTGGCGCTGGTGATCGGCCAGACCGCGCGTGCGGTCAGCGTGGAGGCCGCGCCTGCGCACATCTTCGGCTACACCTGCGCCAACGACGTGACCGCGATGGAGCTGATCACCCGCGACCCGAGCTTTCCGCAGTGGGCGCGGGCCAAGAGCTTCGACACCTTTGGTGTCTTCGGCCCGGTGATCGAGACCGACTTCGACTTTGCGAAGGCCACGCTGCGCACCCGCGTGGGTGGCCGTGAGCGGCAGAACTACCCGTTGTCGGACATGACGTTTTCGCCGGCCGAACTGGTGTCGCGCCTCTCGCACGACATGACGCTGCAACCGGGTGACGTGATCCTGTGTGGCACCTCGCTCGGCGTGCTGCCGATGAAGCCGGGCACGCAGGTCGAAGTCGAGATCGACGGGATTGGTGTGCTGTCGAACGTGTACGGCTGCTGACCGCCCCGTCATTTCCGCGCAGGCGGGAATGACGCTCAGACCGGTTGCACCACCAGCCTGCCCTTCGCATCACCCAGCGTCTTTCCCAGCAACATCGTCGCTGCATAGATCGCTTGAATCGTCGGCGTGGGCGTCTCGGTGATGCGCCCCAGCTCGACCACGCTGCCCACCAGCGCTTCGAGTTCGAGCGCGCGGCCGGCCTCCACGTCTTGCAGCATCGAGGTCTTGTGCGCGCCCACGGCTTCGGCGCCGGCGATGCGCTTGTCGAGCGAGATCTTGAACTCGACGCCGAGCTTCTCGGCCACCGTCTGCGCCTCGCGCATCATGCTGGCGGCCAGCTCGCGTGAGGCCGGGAAGCGGCAGATGTCTTCGAGCGTCGCATGCGTCAGCGCGCTGATCGGGTTGAAGCTCAGGTTGCCCCACAGCTTGACCCAGATCTCACCCCGGATGTCTTTGCTGACCGGCGACTTGAAGCCCGCCTTCATCATGGCCTGCGACAGCGCCTCGATGCGCGTGCTGCGGGAGCCGTCGGGCTCGCCCAACGTGAAGCGGTTGCCTTCGATCACCTTCACCACGCCCGGTGCCATGAGCTCGGCCGCCGGGTACACCACGCTGCCGATCACACGCTCGGGCTCGATGTGTGCGGCGATCACGCCACCGGGGTCGACGCTTTCCAATTGCCGGCCCTCATACGGGCCGGCCAGCTTGTGGAAGTACCACCAGGGCAGGCCGTTGATCATGGTCACGACCAGGGTTTCGGGGCCGAAGAGCGCGCGCAGGTCGGGCAGCACGTCCTTCACCTGATGCGCCTTCAGCGTGAGCAGCACCGCGTCTTGCGGCCCGGCCTCGGCCATCGCCTGCACGGCGCGCACCTTGGCGGCGTGCTGCTCGCTGCCGTCTTCGAGGATCAGCTTGAAGCCATTGGCGTTGATGGCCGCCAGGTTCTTGTTGCGCGCGATGAAGGTGACGTCTTCACCCGCCAGCGACAACCTGGCGCCCAGGTAGCCGCCAATGGCACCCGCGCCGACCACGGCGATCTTCATGCAACGTTCTCCCGCAATTTGAGTCGGCTGCGGGTGGCGCCCAGCAGCGGCCACAGCAGCATCAGAACCGCCAGGCCGGCGATACCACCCACCAGCGGGTTGGCCCAGAAGATCGACAGGCTGCCTTGCGACAACAGCATCGACTGCCGGAAGCTCGCCTCGGCCATGTCACCCAGCACCAGTGCCAGCACCAGCGGCGCGAGCGGGTACTTGAGCTTCTTGAACAGGTAGCCGGCCACGCCGAAGACCATCATCATCACCACGTCGAACATCGAGCTGTGCACCGTGTACGCGCCGATGGCGCAGATGACGATGATCACCGGCGCGATCACCGAGAACGGGATGCGCAGGATCGCTGCCCAGAAGGGCACCGTCGTCAGCACCACCAGCAGGCCGACGATGTTGCCGAGGTACATCGAGGCGATCAGGCCCCAGACGAAGTCTTTCTGCTCGATGAAGAGCATCGGCCCGGGTTGCAGGCCCCAGATCAAGAGGCCACCCAGCAGCACCGCGGCGGTGGGCGAGCCGGGGATGCCCAGCGTCAGCATCGGCAGCAGCGCCGAGGTGCCGGCCGCGTGGGCCGCGGTCTCGGGCGCGACCACCCCTTCGATCTGGCCCTTGCCAAAACTCTGCGGGTCATTCGACATGCGCCGCGCCACGCCGTAGCTCATGAACGAGGCCGGTGTCGCGCCGCCGGGCGTGATGCCCATCCAGCAGCCGATGGCGGTGGAGCGCACGAAGGTCAGCCAGTGGCGTGGCAGCTCGCGCCAGGTCTGCAGCACGACACGCGGGTTGATGCGCGCGCTCTTGCCCTTGAAGGCGAGGCCTTCTTCCATCGTGAGCAGGATCTCGCCGATGCCGAACAGGCCGATCACCGCGATCAGGAAGTCGAAGC
>NZ_JADMJX010000013.1 GCF_018780185.1 Rhizobacter sp. | reverse complement strand
GCTCGATAACACGGAGGCTGTCATGGCCTCCACAACCAAAACGGAGACGTCGACATGCACAAACCTCTGATCCAACGCGCCGCCCTGTTCGCCGCCGCGGTGTTCCTCACCAGCACCGCCTGGGCGGGTGACTTCACCGCCAGCTATTCGGCCGGCACGCTCACCACCTACAAGATCGCAGGCACCGAGCCGGCTTCGGGCAAGCACCCGGTGTTCATCTACACCGTGGGCACCACGGAGAGCTGGAACAACGACCAGGCCAAGGCCGCCGTGGCCGAGATGGCCGCCAAGGGCTTCGTGGCCGCCGCCGTGGAGTACGACAGCGGTCTGTTCGGCACCTGCTCGCAGATCCTGGCCAAGGCCAAGTACATCTACAACAAGAGCGCCACCAGCAGCGCCATCTCCAAGCTGTGCTCACGCGCCACCGCCGACTGCTCCAAGGGCATCGTCGTGGCCGGCTTCAGCCAGGGCTCGGTCATCGCCGTGCACGCCAAGAACTACGACTCGCGCGTGCGTGCCGCCTACGGCATGGGCACCCACAACCTGTACTCGGTCTACAGCCTCACCTCGTGCATGAACAACGGCAAGCACACCCTGCCGGCGTCCAACCTGCGGATCGTCAACGGCGACAACGACATCTTCCCCGGCGGCACCGAGACCACCGTGCGCGCGTCGTCCCAGTCGGTCACCGGCAAGAGCTGCGGCTCCAGCGCCTACCAGTGCCTGAACACCAACGGCAGCGGCTGGATCATGGTCAAGGGCAGCCAGGTTTCTGACCTCAGCGCCGACCACTGCTACCAGCGCGCCCTGGGCGGCTGCCTGACCAGCGAAGACGCGCTCGACAGCGCCTGGCGCAATGGTGCCGACAACTGGGGCCTGAAGGCCAACCTCGCCTGGCTGGCCGGTTTTGCCACCCCCTGAGCGCCTCGCCCAATCTGCATAAAACTGCACAGCCACTCAGTTATTTCGACAACTGAGTGGCTGCTGCATCGCTTCAGGGCGTGAACCAGATCAGAAACCGGGTGTTTACCCTTTGTTTTTCGATGAAGTGTGAAACATCTCGCAACAAGAAGGAAAGCCCCCAGGATTATTTTGAACCGTTGTGCAACATTGATTTCACCCGAGGAGGGATCGGTTCAGCAGCCGAGACAGGCAGCAGAACCGGCCTTTGAAACCCACGGGGGAAGTTGATCCGCCAACCGCCAAACCCTTGGAGACATCCAAATGCAAAACCGTCTGATCCAACGCGCCGCCGCACTCTTCACCTCTGCCGCCGCGCTGTTCTTCACCAGCGCCACCTTTGCTGGCGACTTCAGCTCCAGCTATTCGGCTGGCTTGCTCACCACCTACAGCATCAAGGGCACCGAGCCCGCCTCGGGCAAGCACCCGGTGTTCATCTACGCCGTGGGCACCACCGAAGACTGGGACAACGGCCAGGCCATGGCCGCCGTGGCCGAGATGGCCGCCAAGGGCTTCGTCGCCGCCGCCGTGCAATATGACAACGGCCTCTTCGGTACCTGCTCGCAGATCCTGGCCAAGGCCAAGTACATCTACAACAGTGGCTCGACGAGCAGCGCCGTCTCCAAACTGTGCTCACGCGCCACCGCCGATTGCAGCAAGGGCGTCGTCGTGGCCGGCTTCAGCCAGGGCTCGGTGATCGCCATCAACGCCAAGAACTACGACTCGCGCGTGCGGGCCGCCTATGGCATGGGCGCCCACAACCTGTACTCCGTCTACAGCCTGAGCTCGTGCATGAACAACGGCAACCACACCCTGGCCTCGACCAACATCCGCATCGTCAACGGCGACAACGACACCTTCCCGGGTGGCACGGCCAGCACGGTGCGTGCTTCGTCGCAGTCGGTCACCGGCAAGAGCTGCGGTTCCACCGCCTACCAGTGCCTGAACACCAATGGCAGCGGCTGGATCATGGTCAAGGGCAGCCAGCTCAGTGACGGCTCGGCCGACCATTGCTACCAGCGCGCCCTGGGCGGCTGCCTCAGCAGCGAAGACCTGCTCGACAGCGGCTGGCGCAACGGTGCCGACAACTGGGGCCTGAAGGCCAACCTCACCTGGCTGGCTGGTTTCGCCACTCCGTGATGTGAGCGCGCTGCGCGCCTGAGGTCGGGCCGCAGCGCTTTCCACGCACCTCGCAAGGGTCTCAACTCATGGCTGCTTTCTCCACCACGTTCTGGACCACGGTCGCCGGCGTTGCCGTGCTGGCGGTCGGTGTGTCGTACATGACCCGCCCGCAAGAAGGCGATCGCCTGAACAGCTCGGCCGGCACGCTCCAGGAGTTGGCGCAGTCGCGTGTGATGGCACACGACCCCCGTGTGCCCGACACCGACGATGACACGCCCATGGCTGAGGCCCCACCCGCACCCACCGGCGAAGCCAGCCCCTTCACCATCGACGCCCTCGGCCGGCTGGTCGTCACCGCCAAGACCTTGCCCGTGCTCGACAGCTGGCTGCTGCTGGCCGGCCAGGCCCAGAACATGGCGCTGATCGAAGCCCCCTTGCGCGCCGCCTTGCCGCCCCTGGCCGCCGAGCGCGCCTGGGGCCTGTTGCGCGCCCACGCCGCCTACCGCCAGGCCGAGCGCGAGATGCTGGCGCAGCTCAAGACACAAGCGCCGCTCGGCGCGCGCGAGCTGCTCGACAAGACGATGGCGCTGCGCCGCCGTCACTACGACTCGGTGTCGGTGCAAGAGCTCTACGGCATGCAGGAAGCGCGTGGGCTGTACGCGTCGGAGGTGGCGCGCATCCTCGGCGACACGAGCCTGAGCGACGCCCAGCAGACGCAGCGCCTGCTGGCCTTGCGCATGAGCCTGCCGCCCGAGGTGGCAGCGCAGGAGTTCGGCGGCTCCGAGTTTTCTCTCGCGATGGAGAAGCAGGTCGCCGAGATGCGTGCCAATGGCGAGAACGACGCCGAGGTCACCTACCTGCGCAAGCAGTTTGTCGACAGCGAAGGCGCCCGCTCGGTGCTGGAGGTCGAAAACGAACAACTCCAGGCACAGAAGCTGGACTGGGAGCAGCGCCACCCGACGTATGTGCGCCAGCGCAACGAGCTGATCGCGTCTGACATCGAGCCCGAAGACAAACAACGACAACTGGCCTCCTTGCTGCGCCAGCACTTCCGCCCCGAAGAGATGGCGGCCGCACGCGCCCACAGCGGGCTCTGAGTTCCCCCACACGCTCCACCGAGGCGAATGGCCGCCAGGCCTGCAGCCGGCGCGACCGGTTGAAGAGCCGGTTCGGTGACCCCTGTTCCATCCAAAAAACGAGGAGAGAGACCCATGAGCACCTTGAGAAAACACCTGCTGAAGTTCGGCATTGCCTTGATCGCCACCTCGGCGAGCTGCGCTGCCCTGGCGCAGACCGCCTTCACCGCCACCTACCGTGGCGGCACCTCCAGCCTGTGCAGCAGCAGCTACAACATCAAGGGTTATGAGCCGAGCACCGCCGGCAAGTACCCGGTGTACATCCACACCGTGGGCACCGGCGAGACCTTCGACGGCGACCTGGCCATGACGCAGGTGAAGGCGATGGCAGCCAAGGGCTTCGTCGCCGCCACGGTGGCCTACTCGAACGGCAGTTTCGGCTCGTGCTCCAGCATCGGAACCAAGGCCAAGTGCATCTTCAACGGCGCCAACAGCAACAGCGCCATCGCCAAGCTGTGCGCACGCGCCAATGCCGACTGCTCCAAGGGCGTGGTCACGGGCGGCCTGAGCCAGGGCTCGGTGATGTCGGTGATGGCACGCAACTACGACAGCCGCATCCTGGCCTCCTATGGCCAGGGTGCCGGCAACAAGTACTCGATCTACGACCTGACTTCGTGCATGAACAACGGCAAGCACACGCAGGCAGCCGATCGCATCCGCCTGGTCAACGGTGAATCCGACACCTTCGTCGGCCCGACCGCTTCGAACGTGCGCACCGCCAACCAAGCCATCACCGGGCTGTCGTGCGGCAGCAGCGCGCTGTCGTGCTTCCGCACCAACGGCAGCGGTTGGTACATCGTGAAGGCCGCCGAGGTGAGCGACGGCTCGGCCGACCACTGCTACATGCTGGTCGGTGGCTGCACCAGCCCGAGCGGCCTGGACGCGGGCTTCAAGACCGGCTCCGCCGCTTGGCAGATGGAAGCCAACCAGAACTGGCTGAAGAGCTTCGTCGCACCCTGAGCGAGGCTTGAACGGTGATTGAAAGCGGCGGGCGCTGGGTGAAAGCTCAGCGCCCGCCGGTCACATCGATGGTCGCGCCGGTGGTGTAGCTGGCCGCATCGGACAGCAGCCACACGATGGCCTGCGCGACCTCGTCGGCGGTGCCGGGGCGCTGCATCGGGATCAGCGAGGCCGACTGGTGAGCCCGGTCGGGCAGGCCGCCGGCGGCATGAATATCGGTGTCGATGATGCCGGGGCGCACCCCGTTGACCCGCACCCCCTCAAGCGCCACTTCCCGGGCCAAACCCAGCGTGAAAGTGTCGATGGCGCCCTTGGACGCCGCGTAATCCACATACATGCCCGGCGCGCCAATGCGCGCGGCCGCCGATGACAGGTTGACGATGGCGCCACCCGCACCGCCATGGCGGGTCGACATGCGGCGCAGTGCCTCGCGGGCGCAGACGAAGCTGCCGATGATGTTGACGCCAAACATGCGCTGCAGGCGCTCGACGCTCATCTCGTCGACACGCGCGCCGAGGTCGATCACACCGGCGTTGTTGACCAGGCCAGCGAGAGGCGGCAACTCGGCGTCGATGCGCCGGAACATGGCCAGCACCTGGGCTTCGTCGGCCACATCGGCCTGCAGCGCCAGCGCCCGCCCGCCGGCGGCCTCGATGGCCTGCACCACCGACTGCGCGGCCGCCGCGTCTCGCGTGTAGTTGACCGCCACCGACCAGCCCGCGCGCGCGCACAGCAACGCGGTGGCCGCGCCGATGCCGCGGCTGGCGCCGGTGACCAACACGGTGCGATCAGTCTGCGGCATCGTCTTTCGACTTCTCATCGAGCGGGGCCTGCAAGGCCGCGACCCCTTGCAGGAACTGGGCGGTGTCGACCGGTTGGGCCACGCGCAGGGCCGGCGGGAAAAGGTGGTTCATGTACAGCTCCTCGCCCAGGCGGTCGCTGCTCTGCACGTTGCGCCAGGCGCTCACCCCCACCCCCAGCACCAGGCTGGCGAGGGCAAAGCCGAGCGTGCGGCGCGGGTGGTGCGGCTCGACGGCCTGCAGGTGAAAGTAGAGCATCGCGCTGAGGATGGCGAAGTCGATCACGAAGCTGAAATCGGTGAGCCACGGCCACGAGAAGGCAAACGCCAGCAGGCTCGTGCCCGCCGTCAGCACCTGCCAGGTGAGCAACGCGATCAGCAGCACCCGCAGGTGCCAGCCAAAGTGGCTCAGGCGTGTGAACACCTTGGACAACAGGGTCCACATGCCGGCCCAGCCCAGGGCCATGGTCAGCGCCGACACGCTCACCGAGCCGAGCGCACGGACGAAGTTGTCGGGGTCGCTTTCGAGCCAGATGCCGAAGACGAGCACCAGCGCGGTGGTCACGGCCAGCAGCGCGAGCGTGGGCAGGTCTTGCGTGAGCACCCGCGTCACCCCGAGTGGCCGCTCGGGGGGCAGCACGTGGCTGGCCAGGCGCAGGCGCAGGTGGGTGCGGCCAGCGACCAGCATCGCCGGGCTGTCGCCCACCGGCGCGCGCGCCCCGGCGGCCAGGCGTTGCGCGTCGAACTGCAGGCCGTTGAGGCTGTCGCCCACGGTCAGCTGCAGCTGGCCTTGATCGTCAGGGGCGACGCTGAAGTGGTGGGCGGCGGTGTGGGCGTCGTCCAGCACCAGGTCGTTGTCGAGCGCACGGCCCACACGCAGCGGCCATTCGCGCACAGGCACGACGTGGCGCACGCTGCCGTCGCGGTCGAGCACTTCGAGCAGCCCCAACACCGTCATTGGGGCACCCTTCGCACTGCGTGCGGTCCCGCCAGGCGGGAATGAGCCCCTTCGGGCGGCCGGGCGGGGCTCATGGCTGCTTCACCCACGCGTAGGCATCGAGGTAGTGCTGGCTCAGCTTCAGCGCATTGGGGTAGCTCACGCCCTGCACATCAAAGCGGCCTTGCACACCGGCCTGCGGCTGGTCGAGCGTGGTCACCAGCACCGACAGGTCGTAGAGCTGCGGCAGTTTCTTGTAGGCCCGCAGGCAGACCACCGCGCGCAGCACCAGGCCCTTGCGGTCAAGGTAGTCCTGATGGCATTGCGGCTTGGTCTGGTGCTGTTTGCCCAGGCGGCCAAACCCCTCGTTGCGAAAGCTCGCCGAGTACTGCGCGGCAAAGCGCAGCGTGCCGAGCTTGCTGCCGTCATACGCCTCGTGGCGGGTGGCCAGGGTGCCGGTGTTGAAGTCGCCGACGAAGACCCGCGTGTCCATCACGCAGTCGGAGCGCTCGAAGTCGAGGCCTCCCGTGCGCGACGGCTCGCTGCTGCCCCAGCAGCGCATGAACCGGTCTTGCGGCACCGGCACGGTGTAGCGCGGGTGGGTCGCGGGCTTCCAGCCCTGGGCGATGAAACGTTCGGTGAGCGCCTGCTGGTGCTCCATCAGCTGCGCGGTGACGATGGGCCAGGCCGCGCCCTTGAGGGGCGGAGCCTCGCGCCCGCGCGCCAGCAAGGCGCTGGCAAACGCGGCCGGCACCAGGAAGCTCACCTGCTCGCCGTCGACTCGGCGCGCCACGTTGACGCCGATCACCCGCCCCTCTTGGTCGAGCGCGGGGCCGCCGCTCATGCCGCCACTCAAGGAGCCGGCAAAGAAGATCTGCGGGTAGAAGCTGCGCTCGACCAGGCCGTTGTAGTTGCCCTCGATCACCGCAAAACCCACGTCGAGCGGGTTGCCCAGCGAGTACATGCGCTCACCCTGGGCCAGCCTGTCGGTGTCGCGCCGGAAGCTGAGTGCGTCGTAAGCGGCAGGCTGCTTGGTGGTGCTCATCTTGAGCAGGGCCAGGTCGTGCCGCACGTCGATCATCAGGATCTGCACCGGCGCTTCGCGGCCATCGGCGGTGACGGACACCAGGTCGTGCCGCTCGGGCTTGAGCGCGGCCTCGCTCACCACATGGAAGTTGGTGATCAGGTGGCCTTCCTTGCTGACCAGAAAGCCCGAGCCCACCGAGGTCTGACTGGCCTGGCCCTTGAGCACGGTGCGGATCTGCACCAGCTGCGAACGCGCCTGTTCGTAGACCTTGCGTGCGGAGAGCGACACCGGCGCCGAGGCCGCCGGCTCAGGCGCGACGGCTGGCGCGGCAGCGAGTGCCTGAACGCTCGCGCACACACTCGCACAAACAGCAAGCGCCGCGACGAGGCGCTGAAGGTGGGCTCTCATTGCAATTCATTCTACGGGTGGCTCCACCCGCAACAGGAGTCGCCAAACGTTTCTAGGTGATGCGGTAGTAATCGAGGATCACCCGCCGCGCCTCGCGCCGGCCGCAGGCCAGGGCCATCACCTTGTTGAGGTGCAACCATGGCGGCGCACCGGTCTGGAAGCGAACGAGGGTGCGAAAGAAGTACTCCTCACGCGGCACGTTCTCACCGCGCGCCAGACGCGCCATCACCTCGGCCGGCCCGTGGCGCATGCCTTCGCTGGTGACCTCGATCAAGCCGCCGTCGTCGGCCTTGATGACGTAGTGCGCCGAGATGTCGAGCACGCCGTCGGCGCGGTTGATCTGCCAGTCGACGCCGCCTTCGACCAAGGTGCCGTTGAGCTCCGGGCCTTCGACCGTGCCGCCGCCCAGCGGGATGTAGCGGCGCTCGCCATACGGCCCGGCGCCGAGCGTGACCAGGGCGTTCACCTCGCAGCGCACCTGGGTCATGGGGATCAGGGCGGGGGGTGCGGGCAGGGTGAGGGTCATGGCGGCGAGGTCCTTGGGCGAAGCGAGACACAACGATACGCGGGCGTGCGCACCACGCCGGTCATCCCAGAAGATGACCACCCGCTCTGTCCACCTCTGGGATGACACACCCTGGCCAGCCCAACGCTCACACTCGGCCCAAGGAGACACACCATGACACTCGCACGCCGCACCCTGATCGCCGCCAGCCTCGTGCTCGCCGCGCCTTCCACCCTCGTGTTCGCGCAGGCCTACCCCGAACGCCCGGTGAAACTGACCGTGGGCTTCCCACCCGGCACCGGCCCCGACGTGGTGGCCCGCCTGCTGGGGCAAAAGCTCGAAGGCAGCCTCAAGCAATCGGTGCTGATCGACAACCGCGCCGGCGCGGGCGGCCAGATCGCCACGCAAGCCGTGGCCAAGAGCCCGGCCGATGGGTACTCGCTGCTGCTGGGTGAGGTGGGCTCGATCAGCATTGCCCCGGCCGCCTTCAGCAAGCTGCCGTATGACCCGGCCAAGGAGCTGATGATCGTGGCCGAGGTGGTGCGCTCCGACTTCCTGCTGGTGGTGCCGGTGCAGTCGCCACACAAGACCGTGGCTGACTTCATGAAGGCCGCCAAGGCCAACAAGGACCGCGTCAACCTCGCCACCTTCGGTGCCGGCACACCGGGCCACTTCGGTGCCGAGATGCTGGCCGAACAAGGCGGCTTCAAGGTCGAGCCGATCCACTACCGCGCCACCGGCGACGCCATCACCGCCATCGTGGCCGGTGACGTGCAGGGCGCGTTTGTCTCCACCGCCCTCGGCTCGGCGCAGATCAAGGCCGGCAAGATGCGCGCGCTGGCCACCACCGCCGCCAGCCGCTCGCCGCTGTTGCCCGAGGTGCCCACCTTCACCGAAGCGGCTTTCCCGAAGGTCGACTTCTCGGCCTGGTTCGCGGTGTTTGCACCGGCCGGTACGCCCGCCGCCGTGCTCGACAGCTTGAACAAGCAGATCGTCGCCGCGGTGCAGTCAGCCGAGGTCAAACAAAAGCTCGTCGACGCGGGCTTCACCGTCACCGGCACCTCGCGCGCCGAGGCCGAAAAGATGGTCAAGGCCGAAACGCCGCGCTGGGCGGCCGTCGTGAAAGCAACTGGTTTCAAGGGTGACTGAATCGTGGACTATGCTGCGGCCACACCCGCCACAGCAAGGAGTCTTGACGATGAAGCGCTTCTCCACCCCTCTCGCCGTCCTCACCATCGCGCTGGGCGGCGCCACCTTGCCGGCGCTGGCGGCTTCTTCTGCCGCCTCGTCGGCCTCCGAAGGCGCGTCGGCCTCGGTGGGCAGCGTGTCCACCTCGTTCGAGACCTCGAGCGACAGCTCGTCCAAGAAAGACAAGACTGCCGCGGGTGACTACAAGGTCATCGAAGTGGCCGAAGTGGCCGAACGGCCCGGCACCCTGCGCATGAAGCTGCAGCCGGTGGCCCAGGCCGATGACGCTGACAACAGCTTCTTCCTTTATGTGCCGGCGCAGACGCTGGCGCAGAACCAGGTGACCGCCGGGCAGATCGTGGCGGCCCGCCAGCGCCCGTATGGCGTGGAGTTCGCCAAGGGCGACACCGGCAAGGCTTTCTTCCTGGTGCTGCATGACGCCTGGCACCGCGAGCTTCAATCCAACGCCGTGGTGCTTTGAGCCGGGGCTGGCGCGGCGCGGCTGCGCTGCTGCTCGGGCTGTTCGTCCTGTCCACCAGCGGCCACGCCGCCAGCCTGCGCTTTTGTGACCGCCCGTTGGCGCTGAACGCGGCGCAAAAAGACAAACTCTTTCGCCTGGGCGGCGTCATCAAGGCCGAGCTGGAGGCCAGCGGCCAGACCGTCGCACTGATGTCGCGCTCGGGGCTCGACCTGGGCCGCTTCGGTCAGCGTTACTCGCACGCCGGCTTCAGCCTGAAAAACAGCCCCGACACGCCCTGGGCCATCCGCCAGCTCTACTACGCCTGCGACGAAAAGCGCCCGCGCATCTTCGACCAGGGGGTCTCGGGTTTTCTGCTCGGCACCGAAGACCCGGCGATCGGTTATGTGTCGGTGGTGTTCATGCCCGCGGCCGAGTCTGAGCGGCTTGAGCGCGCCGCACGCGACAACCGCCAGGCCTTGTCACTGCTCGGCGCGACCTACAGCGCCAACGCCTACGCCTTCAGCCTGCAGTACCAGAACTGCAACCAGTGGGTGGCCGAGATGCTTGCCGCCGCGTGGGGCGCCTTGCCCCTCGATGACAGCGTGCGCGCAAGTGCCCAGCGCTGGCTGCAAGACAAGGGCTACGTGCCCAGCCTGATCGATGTGGGCGACCGCATCCTGATGGGGTTGGCAAGCTTCATGCCCTGGCTGCACAGCGATGACCACCCGAGCGAGAACCTGCGCCAGGCGCACTACCGCATCAGCATGCCGGCGTCGATCGAAAGCTTCATCCAGCAGACCGTTCCCGGTGCCACACGGCTGGAGTTTTGCCACACCGACCAACACATCGTGATCCACCGGGGTTGGGCACCGATTGCCGAAGGCTGCGTGGCAGGCGCAGGGGACACCGTCGTCGCGCTGGATTAGCGCCCGCCGCACGAGTACCCGCGACCCAAGAGGGGGCACCGGCAGCCCGCAAAACCCAGGGCTAGACTTTGCCGCCGGGCTTCGCCCGTCGACCCACCCGACCTGGAGATGAGCATGAAACTTCGTTCCTACGTGGCCGCCGCGGCCTTGCTGGTTTCGAGCGCGGCATTTGCCTTCCACTGCCCCGCCGACATGAAGAAGATCGACGACGCGTTGGCCAAGAGCCCGAAGATCACCGCCGAGCAGATGGCCGAGGTGAAAAAACTCCGCGCCGAAGGTGAGGCGCTTCACAAGGCCGGCAAACACCAGGAGTCGGTCGACACCCTGGCCAAGGCGATGACCCTGCTCAGCATCAAGTAAGGCCGTGCATGCCCGGCATGCGTGAGCGTCGCAAGCGCATGTCGAATTCGGTCGGCCCCATTCGTCGTGCTGTCAAACCCCCTCAAGGAGAACGACGATGCGTGTCATGGTGATGGTGAAAGCGACGAAGCAATCAGAAGCCGGCGAGATGCCCAGCACGGAGTTGCTGGCCGCGATGGGCCAGTTCAACGAAGAGCTGGTGAAGGCCGGCGTGATGTTGGCCGGCGAGGGCCTGCACCCGAGCGCGCGCGGCAAGCGGGTCCGGTTTTCAGGCGCTCAGCGCAGCGTGGTCGACGGGCCGTTCGCCGAGACCAAGGAGCTGGTGGCCGGCTTCTGGCTGTGGCAGGTGAAGTCGATGGAGGAAGCCGTCGAGTGGGTCAAGCG
>NZ_JADMJX010000009.1:7901-11173 GCF_018780185.1 Rhizobacter sp. | reverse complement strand
ATCAAGACCATGGCCGCCTACACCAGCGGCGGCAACAAGCTGCACATGGCCTACAGCTTCAACCTGCTGACCGCCGAGCACAGCGCGGCCTACATCCGCAAGCAAGTGGAAGAGCTGGAAGCGCAGATCGCCGACGGCTGGGGCTGCTGGTCCTTCGGCAACCACGACGTGGCCCGTGTGCAAACCCGCTGGGGCGGCCCGGGTGCCTCACCCGAGTACGCGAAGGTGATCGTCGCCGCACTGCTCAGCCTGCGCGGCAGCGCCTGCCTCTACCAAGGTGATGAGCTCGCACTGACCGAAGCCGAGATCCCGTTCGAGAAACTGCAAGACCCCTACGGCATCACCTTCTGGCCCGAGTTCAAGGGCCGCGACGGCTGCCGCACGCCGATGCCCTGGGTCAGCACCCAGCCTCAGGCTGGCTTCAGCAATGGTCGCGACGTCGAGCCCTGGTTGCCGGTGCCGCCCGAACACGCCGCCAACGCGGTCGACGTGAACGAGGCCAACCCCAATTCGGTGCTGCACTTCTACCGCCGCTTCCTGGCCTGGCGCAAGACGCAGCGCAGCCTGGTGACGGGCGGCATCCGCTTCATCGACGCGCCCGAGCCGGTGTTGGCCCTGGTGCGCACCCCGGCGGCCGGCGAGCCCGGGCCCGCCGTGCTGGCCGCGTTCAACCTCGGCGGTGACGCGGTCACCGTGAACCTGGGCGCCACGCCCCCGAGCCGCGCCTTCGAAGGCCACGGCTTCGACGGCGCAAGACAGGGTTTGCGCGAAGGGACGCAACTGCGCCTGCCCGCGTACGGTGCCTACTTCGGCGACATCAGCGCCTGAAGGACAAGAACACATGGCCCACCTCCAACTCAAGGCACTGCGCAAGGCCTTCGGCGAAGTCGAGATCCTGCATGGTATCGACCTCGACATCCACGACGGCGAATTCATGGTGATGGTCGGCCCCTCGGGCTGCGGCAAGTCAACCGTTCTGCGCTGCATCGCCGGCCTCGAAGACATCAGCTCCGGCGAGCTCTACATCGGCGACCAGCTCGTCAACGAGGTGCCGCCCGCCAAGCGCGGCATCGCGATGGTGTTCCAGAGTTATGCGCTCTACCCGCACATGACGGTGGCCGAGAACATGGCCTTCGGCCTGCGACTGGCCGGCTTCAGCAAGGCCGACATGAAGGCGGCCGTGCAGCGCGCCGCGCAGATCCTGCAGATCGAGCACCTGCTCGAGCGCAAGCCCAAGGCCTTGTCGGGCGGGCAGCGCCAGCGTGTGGCGATCGGCCGCGCCATCGTGCGCAAGCCGGGGGTGTTCTTGTTCGACGAACCTTTGTCGAACCTCGACGCCTCGCTGCGCGTGCAGATGCGGGTGGAGCTCGCCCGCCTGCATACCGAGCTCAAGACCACCATGATCTACGTGACGCACGACCAGGTGGAGGCGATGACGCTGGCTCACCGCATCGCGGTGTTCAACGCCGGGCGCATCGAGCAGGTGGGCCGCCCGCTCGACCTGTACCACCGCCCGGCCAATCTCTTCGTGGCCGGCTTCATCGGCTCGCCGAAGATGAACTTCCTGGCCGCCACGCTGCAATCGGCCGATGACCGCGAAGCCGTCGTGCGCCTGGCCGACGGCACCCAGATCACCACCACCGTCGATGCACGTTCGCTCGCCAGCGGCGCCACGCTCACCCTCGGCGTGCGCCCCGAGCACGTGCAGGCGCTACCAACACCGGCGCCCAACAGCCTGCGCTGCACTGTGCAGGTGGCCGAGCACCTGGGTGACGCGACCTACCTCTACCTCGACGCCGCCGGTTCCGACGGTCACTTCGTGGCGCGCGCCACGCCCGACAACCCGCTGGCTTCGGGCGACACCGCCTATCTCGCGATGCCGCCAGCACATTGCTACCTGTTCGACGACAAGGGCCTGGCCCTGCCACCTCTCACCTGATTTCAGCTGACACAAAAGACCAAGCCTCGATCCCCCGATCGCGACCCAAACGCCCCAGGGCGACCACCTAGGAGAAGACATGAAAAACACGCGCAACACACTGAAGCTCATCGCCGCTGCCGCGGTGATGGCATTGAGCAGCGGCCTCGCCAGCGCCGCCGAGCCCGGCAAGCTGCTGATCTGGATCAATGGCGACAAGGGCTACAACGGCCTGGCCAAGGTCGGTGAAGAGTTCACCAAGAAGACCGGCGTGCAAGTGACCGTCGAGCACCCGGAAGACGCTCCCGGCAAGTTCCAGCAAGCGGCCGCCGCCGGCAAGGGCCCCGACATCTGGATCTGGCCGCATGACCGCATCGGCGAATGGATTGCCGGTGGCCTGCTGCAGACCGTGAGCCCGGGCAAGAAGGTGCAGGCCGACATCGACCCGCTGGCCTGGAAGGCCTTCAGCGTGGGTGGCAAGACCTGGGGCTACCCGATGTCGATCGAAGCCGTCTCGCTGGTCTATAACAAGAAGCTGGTTCCCGTGCCGCCCAAGAGCTTTGAAGAGGTGCTCGCACTCGACAAGAAGCTGTCAGCCGATGGCAAGAAGGCCATCCTCTGGGACTACAACAACACCTACTTCACCTGGCCGCTGCTGGCTGCCAACGGTGGCTACGTGTTCAAGCTCAAGGCCGACGGCACCTATGACGCTGGCGACACCGGCGTCAACAACGCCGGCTCGCTGAAAGGCGCCGAGCTGCTGGCCAAGATGGTCAAAGACGGTGTCATGACCAAGGGCGCCGGCTACGCCGAGATGGAAGCCGGCATGGCGCAAGGCAAGGTCGCGATGATGATCAACGGCCCCTGGTCGTGGGACAACCTCAAGAAGGCCAACATCGACTTCGGCGTGGCCAAGATCCCGACGGTCGCCGGCAAGAAAGCGGCCCCGTTCGTCGGCGTGCTGGGCGCGATGATCTCCAAGGCCTCGCCCAATCGCGACGTGGCGGTCGAGTTCATCGAGAACCACATGCTGACGGTGCAGGGCCTCAAGCAGATCAACGACGACGTGCCGCTGGGCACGCCCGCGAGCAAGGCGCTGTTTGCCGAGCTCAAGAGCAACCCCAACATCCAGGCCACCATGGCCAGCGCACAAGACGGCTCGCCCATGCCCAACAACCCGGAGATGGGCCGCTTCTGGTCGTCGATGCAATCGGCGCTGCAAAACATGACCGAAGGCCGCCAGTCGCCCAAGGAAGCGCTGGACGCTGCGGCCAAGCGGATCTCGGCCAAGTGATGCGCTGAGCCCATCTCCGTTCGCTCGGAGCCAACCCCTCCGTTCGCCCTGAGCCTGTCG
>NZ_JADMJX010000009.1:1269-7891 GCF_018780185.1 Rhizobacter sp. | reverse complement strand
CAAGCTCAGGGCGAACGGGGCGGGGTGAGAGTCCTGCAACCCGAACACCACCCACGATGCCTCTCTCGTCCCCCAAGCGTTGGCTGCCCGGCGCCCTGCTCGCCCTGGTGCTGATCGCCGCCCTCTACGTGGTGACGCTGGTTTACGCCGCCGGCGAGACGCTGCTGGCCGGCACCATGCTGGTCATCGCAGGCCTTGCGCTGTGGGTCTACACCTCCCCGCGCACCTACGCCTACCGCTACCTCTTTCCTGGCATTGCCGCGGCGCTGATCTTCGTGGTGTTCCCGATGCTTTACACCATGAGCATCGGCTTCACCAACTACAGCTCGAAGAACCTGCTGGAGTTCCCGCGTGCGACCCAGTACTTTCTCGACGAGACCTACCAGGCCGAGGCCGAGCCGCTCGCCTTCACCCTGCATGCCGATGGCCGCGAATTCCGCGCCCGGCTCGAAGACGGCGACGCCAACAAGGCTTTCGTGTCCGGCCCGCTGGCGCTGACGAGCAAGGCACCGCTGGAGCTCAAGCTCGAGCCCGCCGAGCAGGTGAAGATCGTGCTCGGCGACCCGTTGCCGATCAAGGACCTGATCGCCAAACAGCCCCAGTTGAAGGCCCTGGCCTTCGTGCTGCCCGACGGCCGCAAGCTGCGCATGACCGGCCTGCGCCAGTTCGGCGAGGTGCAGCCTCTTTACGCGCAGCAACCCGACGGCAGCCTGCTCAACCGACGCGACGGCAGCGTGCTGCGCCCCAACTTCGACAGCGGCTTCTACGAGACCGCCAGCGGCGAGCGGGTGCAACCCGGTTTCCAGGTTGGCGTGGGCCTCGCCAACTACACCCGCATCTTCACCGACAAGGCATTTCAAGAGCCCTTCATCCGCATCTTCGTGTGGACGGTGGTGTTCTCGGCACTCACCGTGTTCATCGGCGCTGCGCTCGGCATGTTCCTCGCCGTGCTGTTCAACTGGGATGCGCTTCGTTTCAAGGCGGCGTACCGCGTGATGCTGTTCCTGCCGTATGCCGTGCCGGGCTTCATCTCCATCCTGGTGTTCAAGGGCCTGTTCAACAACAACTTCGGCGAGATCAACCTGATCCTCGAAGCCTTGTTCGGCATCCGGCCGGCGTGGTTCTCCGACCCCACGCTCGCCAAGCTGATGCTGCTGATCGTGAACGTGTGGCTGGGCTACCCCTACATGATGATCGTCTGCATGGGGCTGATCAAAGCCATCCCGTCTGACCTGTACGAAGCCTCGGCCGTGGCCGGCGCGGGGCCGCTGACCAACTTCTTTCGCATCACCCTGCCGCTGATCATGAAGCCGCTGACGCCGCTGCTGATCTCGGCCTTCGCCTTCAACTTCAACAACTTCGTGCTGATCGCGCTGCTCACCGGCGGGCGACCCGACTTTCTCGACACCAGCGTGCCCGCGGGCACCACCGACCTGCTGGTCTCGTACACCTACCGCATCGCCTTCCAGGACTCGGGCCAGCAATACGGCCTGGCGGCAGCGATCTCGACGGTGATCTTCGCGATGGTGGCGGTGATCTCGCTGGTGCAGATGCGCTTCACCAAGATCGCACGCGAAGAAGCTCGATAAGGAAACGACATGGCCATCGTCCTCGACAAATCCCACCGCTGGCGCGTACTGGCCGCGCACCTGTTCCTGATCGGGCTGGTGCTGCTGGTGATCTTCCCGTTCCTGATGATCCTGTCGATCTCGCTGCGGCCGGGCAACTTTGCCGCCGGCAGCCTGATCCCCGAGACGATCAGCCTGGAGCACTGGAAGCTCGCGCTCGGCATCTCGTACACCGCGCCCGATGGCCGGTTGGTGCAGCCCGACTTCCCGGTGCTGCTGTGGCTGTGGAACTCGGTCAAGGTGGCGAGCATCACGGCGTTCATCACGCTCACGCTGTCGACCACCGCCGCCTATGCGTTTGCGCGCATGCAGTTTCGCGGCAAGCAGGCCTCGCTCGCGGGGCTGATGCTGATGCAGATGTTCCCGGCGGTGCTGGCGCTGGTCGCCATCTACGCCATCTTCGACCGGCTGGGCAATGTGTTCCCGGCCATCGGCATCGACAGCCACGCCGCGCTGCTGCTCGCCTACTCGGGCGGCATTGCGCTGCACGTGTGGACGATCAAGGGCTACTTCGACACCATCCCGGTCGAGATCGAAGAGGCCGCCAAGGTCGACGGCGCGACACCCTGGCAGGCTTTCCGGCTGGTCTTGCTGCCGATGGCGGTGCCCATTTTGATGGTGGTGTTCTTGCTCGCCTTCATCGGCGCCATCATCGAGTACCCGGTCGCCTCGATCCTGCTGCACGAAGAGGCCAAGCTCACGCTGGCGGTCGGCTCCAAGCTCTTCTTGTATGAGCAGAAGTATTTGTGGGGCGACTTCGCGGCCGCGGCGATCCTGTCGGGCCTGCCCATCACCATCGTCTTCATCCTGGCGCAGAAATGGATGATCTCCGGCCTCACCGCTGGCGGTCTCAAAGGCTGACGCCGTTTTCACTCCCACTCCCACTGAGAGAGGCACAACCATGAAGCTCAACCGCTCGATCCTGCTGGCCGCCGCACTCACCCTGAGCGCCGCAGCCCAAGCACAGACCGCCACCATCCACTACAACCGCTGCGACGGCAACTACGAAGGCTGGGGCGCGCACCTGTGGAAGGACGGCGGCATCCCGCTGCCCGGCATCGAATGGCAAAAACCGATGATGCCCAGCGGCAAGGGCGACTTCGGCGTGTACTGGACGGTCAAGCTCGACGACTTCATCAAGGGCCGCGTCAACTACATCATCCACAAGGGCGACACCAAGGAACAAGGTGGGCGCGACATGGCCTTCGACGGCAACGCCTCGAAGGAGATCTGGGTCAACAACGGCGATCGCAAGATCTACACCTCGCTGGCCGACGCGCAAAAGGCGCGTGCCGACAAGCCCTGCCCCTGATCGGACCACCCCATGAACCACCTGTCGACATGGCGGCTGCTGGCCGCCCTGGGCCTCGCTTTGCTGTCTGTTTCGTGTGCCAACGAGCAACCCGTGGTGGCGAAGGCCGTGGCTGCGCCTGTGGCCCAACCCACGGTCGCCGCCGGCCCGGTGCAAGCCCCCGGCCGCTTTGCCGACAACCCCATCGTCTACTTCGCCATCACCGACCGCTTCGAGAACGGCAACCCCGCCAATGACGGCAGCTACGGCCGCAAACGCGAGGCCACGCCGAAAGACGACGTGGGCACCTTCCACGGTGGTGACCTCAAAGGCATCACCAACAAGCTGCGCGAAGGCTGGTTCAAGCAGCTCGGCGTGAACGCGATCTGGATCACCGCACCCTACGAGCAGATCCACGGCTGGGTGGTCGGCGGCAACAAGGAGTTCAAGCACTACGCGTACCACGGCTACTACGCCCTCGACTTCACCGTGCTCGACAAGAGCATGGGCACGCCAGAAGAACTGCGCGAGATGGTCGACACCGCGCATGCCCAAGGCATTCGGATCCTGTTCGACGTGGTGATGAACCACCCCGGCTACCTCGACATCCAGACCGCACAAGACCTCAAGCTGAAGGTGCTGTGGCCCAACGCGCAGAACGCGAAGCTGTCTGACTACCACGGCTACATCGACTACAACAACTTCGAGTTCGGCCAGTGGTGGGGCCGCGACTGGGTACGCGCAGGTCTGCCGGGCTACATCGACGGTGGCCGTGACGACCTGAAGATGCAGCTCGCCTACCTGCCCGACTTCCGCACCGAGAGCACCGAGGCGGTGAAGCTGCCGCCCTTCCTGCGCCAGAAGGCAGACACACGCGCGGTCGAGTTGCCCAACACCACCGTGCGCGGCTACCTGGTGAAGTGGCTGACCGACTGGGTGCGCGAATACGGCATCGACGGCTTTCGCGCCGACACCGTCAAGCACGTGGAGCCCGCTGCGTGGGCCGAGCTGAAGACGGCCGCAAGTGCCGCCCTCGTCGACTGGAAGGCACGCAACCCCACGAAGAAGATCGACGACGAACCCTTCTGGATGGTGGGCGAATACTGGGGCCAGGGGCCGGAGCGCTCGGCCCTGCACCAGTCGGGCTTCGATGCGCTCTTGAACTTTGAATTCCAGAAGGAAGGCCAGCAGTTCGCCAAGCCGGAGGCCTTGTTCAGCCGCTACAGCAAATTGCTGTCGGGCCAGCCGGGTTATTCGACGCTCAGCTACCTGTCGTCGCACGACACCGAGCTCTTCAACCGCAACAAGCTCGAAGACGGAGGCGCCGCGCTGATGCTCGCCCCGGGTGGCGTGCAGATCTACTACGGCGACGAAACACGCCGCCCGGCAGGCCACTCGCCCAATTCCGACCCGCAGCAGGCGACACGCTCCGACATGAACTGGGCCAGCATCGACCAGGCCTTGCTCACGCACTGGCGCAAGCTCGGCAGCTTCCGCTCGCGCCACGTGGCATTGGCGCGCGGCGTGCACCAGCAGATCGGCGACACGCCCTACGTCTTCAGCCGCACCGACGCCAGCACCGGCGACCGCGTGGTGGTCGCGATGAACGCCAACGGCGAACAAGACATCCCGGTCACCGGCGCATTTGCCGACGGCGAGCGTCTGCGCGACGCTTATTCGGGCCAGGCCGTCGAGGTGCGCCAGGGCCGTGTGCGCCTCAACGCCCAGCGCTGGGTGCTGCTGGAGCGTGCCCCCAAGAACTGAGACCCGTTGGTTACATTAGCTGCAGGTTTCTCCCTGCAGCCATGACCACCGATCCCTCCCTCAACGACCCCTTCGCCGTCCAAACGATGCCCATTGCCGCAGACGCTGTCGCCGTGGAGCCGCGCCTGCTGGCCGACATCGGTGCCACCTACGCCCGCTTCTGCATCGAGCGCGAGCGCGGGGTCTTCGAGCGGATCGCGGTGCTGCCCTGCGCCGACTACGGCGATTTCGTCTCTGTCGTGCGCGCCTACCTGAGCAGCGTGCCCGACGTGGTGCCGAAACACGGCGCCATGGCCATCGCCTACCCGATCGACGGCGACGCGGTGCGCATGACCAACCGCGACTGGGCCTTCTCGATCCAGGAGGTGCAGCAGCAGCTCGGCCTGAGCACCTTGCTGGTGGTGAACAACTTCACCGCGCTGGCCATGTCGCTACCGCGTGTAGGCCCCGAAGGGCGGGTGCAGGTGGGTGGTGGCACCCCTGCGTCGGACGGCGTGATCGGCCTGCTCGGCCCCGGCACCGGGCTCGGCGTTTCGGCGCTGATCCCGGCCAACGACCGCTGGGTCACCTTGGCCACCGAAGGCGGCCACACCAGCTTTGCGCCCATCGACGAACGCGAGCTGCGTGTGCTGCGCCATGTGTGGAAAACCATGTCGCACGTGTCGGCCGAGCGCCTGGTGTCAGGCCCCGGCATCCAGCTGATCTACGAAGCATTGCGCGAAGGGGTGGCCGGTGCCGCCGCGGGTCTCAGCACTGCCGAGATCGTGCAGCGCGCGCAGCAAGGCAGCGACGCCGTGTGTGTGGACACCATCGACTGCTTCTGCGCGATGCTGGGCACGGTGGCCTCCAACCTCGCGCTCACGCTGGGTGCCACCGGCGGCATCTTCGTCGGCGGCGGCATCGTGCCGCGCCTGGGCGACCTGTTCCTGCGCTCGTCCTTCCGGCAGCGCTTTGAAGACAAGGGGCGCTTTTCGGCGTATGTCGCGCGCATCCCGACCTATGTGCTGACGGCCGACAACCTCGCTTTCCATGGTGTCTCGTCGCTGCTGGCCGACCACATGCCCGACCGCGACGGCGGCAACCCGCTGCTAGACCGCGTGCGCAACGCGCGTGATGCGCTCTCGCCGGCCGAGCGACGTGTCGCCAACGTGGTGCTGGAGAACCCGCGCACAGCCCTCAACGACCCGATCGCCGCCATCGCGAAGCTGGCCGACGTGAGCCAGCCGACCGTCATCCGTTTCTGCCGCTCGCTCGGCTTCGAGGGGCTGGCCGACTTCAAGCTCAAGCTGGGTTCGGGCCTCACCGGCACCATCCCGCTGCAGCGCACCCAGGTGCGCCGGCAAGACGCCACGCCCGACCTCTGCGCCAAGGTGCTCGACAACACCATCTCGTCGATCATGCATTTCAGAGAGTCGCTCAACGTCGACTCGGTGGACCGCGCCATCGGCCTGCTGCGCGAGGCACAGCGTGTCGAGCTTTACGCCACCGGCAACTCGTCGGTGGTGGCGCTCGATGCGCAGTACAAACTCTTCCGCTTCCGCATCCCGGTCGTCGCCCACACCGACGCGTCGATGTTCAGCATGGCGGCCGAGGTGCTGGGGCCGAAAGACGTGGCAGTGTTCATCTCCAGCTCGGGCCAATCGGCCGAGCTGATCCGCGCCGCACAGACCGCACGCGACCGTGGTGCCGCGGTGGTGGCCATCACCACCAACCAGTCGCCGCTGGCCAAGAAGGCCGATGTGTGCATCGCGGTCGACCACAGCGAAGACAGCTCGACCTTCGTGTCGATGATCTCGCGCATCCTGCACCTGCTGGTGATCGACATGGTGGCCGTGGGCCTGGCGGTCCGCCGCATGCCCTCGCCCACCGCGACGCGCGGCAAACACGAGGGGCCGGACAGCCAGCACACGCTGGCGCCTGGCGTGCTGATCTCGCACAT
>NZ_JADMJX010000009.1:0-1169 GCF_018780185.1 Rhizobacter sp. | reverse complement strand
CGCCACAACCCGCGGCTGCGCGTGATGGCCTCGGTGCGCGCCCTGAGCTGCGGGCTGGTGCGCAACGAGTTCGGTTTCTCGCTCGCGATGGCGCGCATCAACCGTCGTTGGCTCAGCGCCTTGCACCGCGCCACAGCCAAGGATGCGTGGCCCGCAGCGCTGCCCGAGTGGCGCATCGCCTGCTCCGACTACGCCAACGGCAGCCGCTGCGTGGTGGTGGTCGGCCACCGCGGCCTGCCCTTCCAGAGCGATGCCCACTACCTGTCGATGAAGGACCTGCCGGTGGCCAAGGCGCTGGCCTCGTCGAGCGCCGTGCCCGGCGTGTTCGAGCCGATCCGCTGCGGCCCCTACCACCTGGGCGACGGCGGCGTTCTCGACAACCACGGCCTGCGCGAGCTCGACCCGGCCATCGGCACCGCGGTGTGCATCGATGCCTCGGCGCCGGTGTTGCCGATGAACCCCGTCGACGGCTGGGCCACGCCGATGCGGGCGATGGACCTGATGATGGAGCAGACCCGTGGCGACGTGCTGCGCATGCGCAACTGCACGCTGATCTCGCTGCGCGACCCGGTGGCGCAACCGAGTGGCCTGGACTGGTGGTCGCACCTGCGCGCGCTGCGCACCGACCTCGACGACTTTGCCGCCACCGAAGCGCACCTGCTGTTTCTCGCCGGCTACCAGAGCACGACCGGCCAGCCCGAGATCCCGCTCGACTGCCCGCACGACGACATGCTGGCCCTGTGGGAAACGATGAGCCGCGCCGCACCCGCCGAGGCCACGCCCGAGCTGCAGTTGCAGCTGGCCGACAGCCGCGAGGCCTGCCTCGACGACCTGGAGCGTGGCCAGCACGTGTTGTTCTCGGGCCTGCAGAAGCGCTCACCGGCGTCGGTGGCCGTGACGCTCACGTCGCTCGTGATGGTGGCGCTCACCGTGCTGGTGTTGCTGCTCCTGGCCAAGCTGGCCTGGGCCTGGGGCCTTGCGCTTTTCCCGCGCTCGCTGCGCAACATGTCGGCCAATGGCCTGCTGGGCCTGGCCTGGGTCGGTGGCGCCGCCTGGTTGTGGCAGTTCTACACGCCGCGGCAAGGCGCCATGTTCAACAACATGCGGCAATGGTTCGGCGTGCTTGCCGGGCCCATCGTGCTGCCGGTGCTGGTGCTGCTGTCGATCAC
>NZ_JADMJX010000154.1:3250-11176 GCF_018780185.1 Rhizobacter sp. | reverse complement strand
CAATGACGCTCCAAGTGGGGCGACAGAGATGCCCCGAAGGAGCACACCATGAGCACCACCATCAGTCTCCAAGTTCCCCAGACCCGCACCGCGCCGCGTTTTGCCGCACCGTTGGGCGAGTTGTTTGCCGCCGCCATTGCCTTGTTCAACCACCCTGGCACCCAGGCACCCCGCTACCCCTCGCGTGAAGCCGCCCGTGTGCGCGCCATGGCCCGCCGGTACGAAAGTGCCGACCCGCGTTTTGCCTCGGAGCTGTATGCCGCGGCCGACCGCCACGAGATGCTCTACGGCGACTGATTCCGCCACGCAGTGAACAACAAAAAGCCCGCACGAAGCGGGCTTTTTTGTGGGCGTTGCCGGCTGATCAGGCTGCGAGACGCTCTTCCAGTTTGGCCTTGGCCGCCGTCAGCTCGGCCGGCAGGTGGTATGCCAACTGCGTGAACAGCTCGGCGTGCAAGTCGAGTTCAGCGCGCCAGGCGGCCTTGTCAATGTGGGTCACCTGCTCGAACTGGGCTTGGCTGAAGTCCAGCCCCTTCCAGCTCAGGTCCTGGTACCGCGGGCTCACGCCGAAGATGTTTTCGACGCCCTGGCCCCGCCCTTCGACACGCTCCAGCATCCACTTCAGCACGCGCATGTTCTCGCCGTAACCCGGCCAGACAAACTTGCCATCGTCGCCCTTGCGGAACCAGTTGACGCAGTAGATCTTGGGCAACTTGGCGCCCTGGGCTTCGAGCTTCTTGCCCAGATCCAGCCAGTGCTGGAAATAGTCGCTCATGTTGTAGCCCATGAACGGCAGCATGGCGAACGGGTCACGGCGCACCACACCTTGCTGGCCAGCCGCGGCAGCGGTGGTCTCGGAGCCCATGGTCGCGGCCATGTAGACACCTTCGACCCAGTTGCGCGCTTCGGTCACCAGCGGCACGGTGGTTGAGCGGCGGCCGCCGAAGATGATGGCGTCGAGCGGCACACCAGCCGGGTTGTCCCACTCGGCGTCGAGCGCCGGGTTGTTGATGGCGCTCACGGTGAAGCGGGCGTTGGGGTGCGAGGCCTTGGCGCCGGTTTCCTTGGCGAGCTTGGGCGTCCAGTCCTTGCCTTGCCAGTCGATCAGGTGCGCGGGCGGCGTGTCGGTCATGCCTTCCCACCACACATCACCGTCATCGGTCAGTGCCACGTTGGTGAAGATCACGTCGCGCTGCAGGCTGTCCATGCAGTTCGAATTGGTCTTGGTGTTCGTGCCCGGGGCCACGCCGAAGTAACCTGCTTCGGGGTTGATGGCGTACAGACGGCCGTCCTGACCGGGCTTGATCCAGGCGATGTCGTCGCCGATGGTGGTGACCTTCCAGCCTTCAAAGCCGGCCGGCGGGATCAGCATCGCGAAATTGGTCTTGCCACAGGCGCTCGGGAAGGCAGCGGCCACGTGGTGTTTCTTGCCCTCAGGGCTGGTCACACCCAGGAGCAGCATGTGCTCGGCCAGCCACCCTTGGTCGCGGCCCATGGTCGAGGCAATGCGCAAGGCCAGGCACTTCTTGCCCAGCAGCGCGTTGCCGCCGTAACCGGAGCCATAGCTCCAGATCTCGCGGGTTTCGGGGTAGTGAACGATGTACTTGGTGGTGTTGCACGGCCAAGCCACGTCTTTCTGGCCGGGTTCGAGCGGGGCGCCCACGGTGTGCACGCAGGGCACGAAGACGCCGTCTTCGCCCAGCACGTCGAGCACGGCGCGGCCCATGCGGGTCATGATCTTCATGTTGACGACCACATAGGGGCTGTCAGAGAGTTCAACGCCGATGTGCGCGATCGGCGAGCCCAGCGGGCCCATGCTGAAGGGCACCACATACAGCGTGCGGCCCTTCATGGCGCCCTTGAACAGAGCAGCGCTGCCAGTCTGCAGCAGCTCACGCATCTCGGCCGGTGCCATCCAGTTGTTGGTGGGGCCGGCCTCTTCTTTTTTCTCGCTGCAGATGAAGGTGCGGTCTTCGACACGCGCCACGTCGCTCGGGCTGCTGCACGCCAGGTAGCTGTTGGGGCGCAACTCGGGGTTGAGTTTCTTGAAGGTCCCGGCGGCCACGAGTTGGGCGCACAGGCGGTCGTATTCTTCCTTGCTGCCGTCACACCAGTACACGTCGCGCGCTTCGGTGAGCGCAGCCACCTCGGCCACCCAGGCGACGAGGCGGGCATGTTTGACATAGGCGGGCACGTTCAAGCGCAAGCCCTCCATCACGGGTCGGTTCATGGTCAGTCCAATCATCAAAGTTAAAAGCGGGATCGGGCGAGCCTCTTTTGTTCACCTGAAATCAGGTTTCAAGGGGGCTCGCCCCATGCCGCTCGTGCCTGTGCCGGGGGCTGGCACGGACATTCAAAAACATTGTCATGCCAATGTAATCCGGCCGTAACCACCGGGTCCCAGGGGGTCATGCAACTTTTGCATGAGGCCATGCCGGGGGGCTGTGAACTTGTGCCGCAGCTGGGGCTGAAGTGGCTTGGCACCGGGTGTTATCCCGGCCTTAAGATCACCGGATGACGCTCGATCGCCGCTCTATCTTGGCCGTACTGGCCGCATCCGCCTGGCCCGCCACCCACGCCGCGCAGCGCAAATCACTGGCCGACCCGATGCGCCTGGGTGTCGAGCAGGCGCTGGTCGATTCGGGCCTGGCGAGCCAGTTTCAGAAGGGTTTCGGCCGTGACACCGGGGTGGCGGTGCAGCTGGTGCCGGGCCTCAGCGCCAACTTGCTCGACACCCTGGAGCGCGGCGAGATCGATGCCGCGATGACGACCACGCCCGAGTTGGAGCTCAAGCTCGAAAAGCAGGGCCTGGCCCACGACCGGCGCCTGATCGCGACAGGTGACTTTGTGTTGGTCGGCCCGCTCGAAGGTGTGGGCAAGAAGGCCAAGGACCCGGTCGGCATCGCCAAAGAACCCGACATCGCCTTCGCCCTGGCCAGGATCGCCGACGCGAAAGCCCGCTTCATCGGCGCGCCGGTCGGCAGCGGCGCCCATGTCGGCTCGCTCGCGCTGTGGCGCGCGGCCAAGGTGTCGCCGGTTGCGCCCTGGTTTGTCGAAAGCAAAGGCGACCCATTGCAGCAGGCCATCGCCGAGAACGCCTATGCCCTGGTCGAGCGTGGCGTGTGGGTGGCGCGGGGGCGCAAGCCGCTGGCCATCCTGGTCGAGGGGGACGCCCGCATGGCCAACGAGGTGCACGTGATGCGCTCCTTCCGCGTCAACCACCCGGCGGCCAAGCTGTTCGGGCAGTGGGTCACGGGCCCCCAGGGGCGGCGTGTCGCGGCCGGCCTGCGCGGCTGGCGGCCTGCGCCACGCTGACGCCCGGGATGCGGCATGATTCCAGCCATGCCGCACACCCTGCTCAGCGTCAACGTCAGCCTGGCCCGCGAGGTCGAGATCGGTGGCCGCAAGGTCATGACCGCCATTGGCAAGCAGCCCGTGGAGCAGCCGGTGGCCGTCCAGCCGCTCGGTTTGGCCGGTGACGAGCAGGCCGACCTGACGGTGCACGGCGGCCTGTCCAAGGCCGTCTACGCCTACCCCTCCGAGCACTACCCCTTCTGGCAGACGGTGCGCGCCCAGGCCAAGGTGGCGCTGTGGGACGAAGCCCTGCCGCCCGGCAGCATCGGCGAAAACCTCACGCTGGCCGGTTTGCTGGAGAACCAGGTCTGGATCGGCGACGTGCTGCGCTTCCCGCACTGCGAGCTGGCGGTGAGCGAGCCGCGTTTCCCCTGTTTCAAGTTCGACGCCGCGATGGGCTTCAACCAGGCCACCAAGCTGATGGCGGCCAATGGCTGGTGCGGCTTCTACCTGGCGGTTCGGGTGGCGGGCACGCTGCAGGCGGGTGAGAAGTTCGAACTCGTCCCGGGCCCACGCGAGGTGGGCATCCAGGAGCTGTTCCGCTCGCGGCTGAAGGCCGCGCACAAGCGTTAGGCGGTCGCGGCGCCCTCGAGCGTGGGGTAGTCGGTGTAGCCCTCGGCACCACCGCCGTAGAGCAGCGCCGGCTTCAGCGCGTTCAAGGGCGCGTCTTCCTTCAAGCGGCGAACCAGGTCGGGGTTGCTGATGAAGGGGCGACCGAAGGCCACCAGGTCGGCCGTGCCGCTCGCCACCACGTCCATCGCCATCTGGCGGTTGTAGCCGTTGTTGACCATCCAGGCGCCTGCCGGGTGGTTGGCCTTGTAACGCTGGCGCAGGGCGTCGTAGTCAAAGGGCGCCACGTCGCGCGAACCGCCGGTCTGGCCTTCGATGAGGTGCAGGAAGGCGAGTTTGAGCGGCGCCAGTTGCTCCACCACATGGTTGAACAAGGCCTGCGCCTGGCTGTCTTGCCCGGCGTCGTTGCTCGGCGTGACCGGGCTCAGGCGCAGGCCGGTGCGGCCGGCGCCGATCTCGGCCACCACGGCCTGCATCACCTCGAGCAGCAGGCGCGCGCGGTTCTCGATCGAGCCGCCATAGGCATCGGTGCGGTCATTGATGCTGTCACGCAGGAACTGGTCGAGCAGGTAGCCGTTGGCGCCGTGCACCTCCACCCCATCGAAGCCGGCGGTGATGGCGTTGCGCGCCGCCTGCCTGTAGGCGGCGATCACGCCGGGGATTTCATCGAGCCGCAGGGCGCGCGGCACGGAGGTGTCGGCAAAGCCCCCTTTGATGAAGGTCTTGCCCTGGGCAGCACGCGCCGTCGACGACACCGGCGCCTGGCCGTTCGGCTGCAGGCTCACGTGCGAAACACGGCCCACGTGCCAGAGCTGGATCACGATCTTGCCGCCCTGGGCGTGCACCGCGTCAGTCACCTTCTTCCAGCCGGCGATCTGCTCGGGGCTGTAGATGCCGGGGGTGTCGAGGTAGCCCTGGCCTTCGGGGCAGATCTGGCTGGCTTCGGTGACGATCAGGCCGGCGTTGGCGCGCTGGGCGTAGTAGGTGACGGCCAGGTCGGAGGGCACCTGGTTCGCGGCCGCGCGGTTGCGCGTGAGCGGGGCCATGACGATGCGGTTGCTGACGGCGATATCGCCAATGCGGGTGGGTTCGAACAAGGAAGGCATGGGGGTCGCTCGGTGTGTGTGAACGCGGGATGGTAGGGAGACGGGGTCAAACCTGCTTGCGGCAGGTCAAAAGCCTTCGAGCACCACCTTGCCGCGCGCCACGCCACTCTCGATGAAGGCATGCGCGCGCTTCAGGTTGGCCGCGTTGATGGCGCCGAAGTGCTCGCCCAGCGTGGTGCGGACGCGGCCTTCGTCGACCAGCTGCGACACACGGTTGAGCAGCTCGTGCTGGGCCTGCATGTCGGGCGTCTGGAACATCGAGCGGGTGAACATCGACTCCCAGCGCAGCGACAGGCTCTTGCCCTTGAGCAGCATCACGTCGAGCGGTGCGGCCGGGTCGTCGATCAGGCTCAGGCGGCCTTGTGGGGCAAGCGCCTTGACGATCTCGGCGTAGTGCTGGTCGGTTTGCGTGAGGCTCGCCACATGGCTGACGCTGGGCACGCCGATGCGCTGCAGCTCGGCCGTGAGCGGCTGTGTGTGGTCGATGACGTGGTGGGCACCGAGCTCGCGCACCCAGGCCTGGGTCTCGGGGCGCGAAGCGGTGGCGATCACGGTGAGTGAGGTCAGCTGGCGCGCCAGCTGGGTCATGATCGACCCGACGCCGCCAGCGGCGCCGACGATCAGCAAGGCGCCCTGGGTGGTGTCGGTGACCTCCAGCCGGTCGAACAACACCTCCCAGGCGGTGATGGCGGTGAGCGGCAGCGCAGCGGCCTGCGCGAACGACAGCGAACTCGGCATGCGCCCGACGATGCGTTCGTCCACGCAGTGCAGCTCGGCATTGCTGCCCGGCCGGGTGATGTCACCGGCGTACCAGACGCGGTCGCCCGGCTTGAACAGCGTGACCTGCGGGCCGACGGCCTCGACCACGCCGGCCGCGTCCCAGCCCAGCACCTTGTGTTCACCCGCCGGCGGCGCGGCGCGCTTGCGCACCTTGGTGTCGACCGGGTTGACCGAGACGGCGTGCACCCGCACCTTCAGGTCGCGCGGGCCGGGGCTGGGCTCGGGCAGGGTCACGTCGAGCAGCGACTCGGCGGCGTCGATGGGCAAGGACTGGCGGTAGGCAACGGCTTTCATCTCACAGCTCCAGGGGGTTGGGATCGATGAATGGACTGTAGAACCACGCCTTCCGTTTGATAATCACCCATTAAACACAATCAGCTTCAACAGATTTTTGAAGATGAACCTGCCCGCCGACCTGCAACTCTCCCAACTCCAGCTCTTCGTGCGCCTGGCCGACGCCGGCAGCCTGAGCGCCGCAGCACGCCAGTTGCAGCTCACCCCAGCTGCCGCCAGCGCCGCGCTGAAGCGCCTCGAAGCGGCTCTCAAGGTCCGCCTGGTCGAGCGCTCCACCCGCTCCATGCGGCTCACGGCCGAGGGCGAGCTGCTGCGCGAGCACGCCGAACGCGCGCTGGGCGTGCTCGACGACGCCCGCTCGCTGCTGGGCGAGCAGCGCGAGCGGCTCGAAGGCGAGGTGCACCTGGCGGCGCCCTCCGACCTCGGCCGCACCGTGCTGAGTCCCCTGCTCGACGGCTTTCTGGCTCGCCACCCCGGCCTGCACATCGCGCTGCACGTGAGCGACGTGCGACACGACCTGCTGCGCGAGCGGGTCGACATTGCGGTGCGCTACGGCGAGCTGCGCGACTCCACCCTGGTCGCGCGGCCGCTGTGCACCACCCTCAGCACCCTGGTCGCTTCGCCCGACTACGTGGCGCGGCACGGCGCACCGCAACACCCCGACGAGCTCGCCCGGCACAACTGCCTGACGCTGTACCGCTCGGAGCGCCCGCACCTGATGTGGACCTTCGTGCGCGACGGCGCCGAGCACACCGTGCGCGTGCAGGGCAACCGCCGCGCCGACGATGGCGCCCTGGTGCGCGAATGGGCGGTGCAAGGCCTGGGCATTGCGCAGAAGGCGCGGCTCGACGTGCTGGCCGACCTGCGCGCCGGCCGGCTGGTCGAGCTGATGCCGCGGTGGCAGGGCCAGCGCTACCCGCTGCATGCCATCGTGCCGACCCAGCGCCATCTGCCGCTGCGCGTGCGGCGCCTGCTCGACGAGCTGGTGCTGCAGTTCGGCCGGCTTGAAGAGGACAATGCGGCCTTCCCCTGAAGCGCTCCACACGACACCAGACACCATGCTCGCCTACCGACACGCCTTCCATGCGGGCAACCACGCCGACGTGCTCAAGCACGTGATGCTCACCCGCGTGCTGCGCTACATGAACCAGAAGCCCAAGCCCTACCGCCTGATCGACACGCACGCCGGTGCCGGCGGCTACTCGCTCGAAGGCCAGTACGCTCAGAAGAAGGGCGAATACATCAACGGCATCGGCCGCCTGTGGGGCCGCGACGACCTGCCCGAGATGGTGGCCGACTACGTGGGCCTGGTGAAACAGTTCAACCCCGATGGGTTGATGGAGCAGTACCCCGGCTCGCCGGCGTTCGGACAGATGCTGCTGCGCAAGCAAGACCAGCTGCGGCTCTTCGAGCTGCACAACACCGACCACCGCATCCTCGCGTCCTACCTCGGCGAGACCAAGGGCGCCGAGGTCTACAACGCCGACGGCTTCGAGGGCCTCAAGGGCCAGGTGCCCCCTTCCTCACGCCGTGGCGTGGTGCTGATGGACCCGTCGTACGAAGGCCACAACGACTACCCGCGTGTGATCGCATCGCTGCGCGAGGCGCTGCTGCGCTTTGCCGAAGGCGTGTACATGGTCTGGTACCCGCAGGTGAGCAAGCTCGAAGCGGCGCAGCTGCCGCGGCGGCTGGAGGCGGTGTCGCCCAAGGGCTTCTTGCATGTGCGCATGACGGTGCAGCAGCCCGACCAGCAAGGCTTCGGCCTCGCGGGCAGCGGCATGTTCATCATCAACCCGCCCTACACGCTGCACGACGAGATGCA
>NZ_JADMJX010000154.1:0-3150 GCF_018780185.1 Rhizobacter sp. | reverse complement strand
GGCGGCGCGTTCCAGTCGAAGCTCAGCATCTTCATCGGCTGCAAGGCCATGAAGCGCATGTCGTCCGCGCCCTTCAGGCCGGGCGCACCCAATGGATCGAAGTGGATGTGGAACGCGCCGCCGACGCGGGCGTCGATCTCGGCCTCGGGCGCGAAGAAGGATTCGATGCCCGCCTTGGTCGTCCAGCTCTGCCAGACGGCCGCCAGCGGCGCGGGCACGATCACCTCTTTGTTGAGGGCACGCTCTTGGGCCCAGGCGCTCAGCGCCGACAGCAAAAAGGCACACACAAACAGTCGGCGCATGGCGTTTGTTCCGGTGAAGTGAGCGAGGCTCAGACACTAACATCGCGCCCATGCCGCCTCAAGCCAACCCTTCCATCAACGGCCCGCTGTCGGGCCTGAAAGTGCTGGAGCTCGGCCAGCTCATCGCCGGCCCGTTTGCCGCCAAGACCCTGGCCGACTTCGGCGCCGAAGTCATCAAGATCGAACCGCCCGGCAGTGGTGACCCACTGCGCCAATGGCGCTTGCTGCACAACGGCACCAGTGTGTGGTGGCAGGTGCAGTCGCGCAACAAGAAGAGCGTGGCGCTGGATCTCAAACAACCCCAGGCGCGCGACATCGTGCGCCGCCTCGCCGCCGAGTGCGACGTGCTGGTCGAGAACTTCAAACCCGGTGTGATGGAAGCCTGGGGCCTGGGCTACGACGAGCTCAGCGCCGCGAACCCGGGCCTGATCATGTTGCGCATCAGCGGCTACGGGCAAACCGGGCCCTACAAGGACCGCCCGGGTTTCGGCGTGGTGGCCGAGGCGATGGGGGGCCTGCGCCACCTCACCGGCGAGCCGGGCCGTGTGCCGGTGCGGGTGGGCGTGAGCATCGGCGACACGCTCGCGTCGCTGCACGGCGTGATCGGCATCCTGATGGCGTTGCACCACCGGCACGCTTCGGTGTCACCAACAGCGCCCAAAGGGCGCGGTCAAGTGATCGACGTGGCGCTGTACGAAGCCGTCTTCAACTGCATGGAAAGCCTCTTGCCCGAGTACAGCGCCTTCGGTGCCGTGCGTGAGGCCGCTGGCTCCGCCCTGCCCGGCATCGCCCCCAGCAACGCCTACCCCTGCGCCGACGGCTGGGTGCTGGTGGCCGGCAACGGCGACAGCATCTTCACGCGCTTGATGAACACCATCGGCCGCAGCGACTGGGCGCATGACCCCACGCTGGTGGGCAACGCCGCACGCGTGGCCCGCGTGGCCGAGATCGACGCGGCGATTGGCGACTGGACCCGCCCGCGCACCGTCGCCGCCGTGCTCGACGCCCTCAACGCCGCCCAGGTGCCTGCCGGCCGTCTGTACACCGCACGCGACATCGCCGAAGACCCGCACTACCAGGCGCGCGGCATGATCGAGCGCATCACCTCGGCCGATGGCCTGTCGCTGGCCGTGCCCGGCATCGTGCCCAAGCTGAGCCTCACGCCGGGGCGCATCACCCGCCGCGCACCCACGCTCGGTGAAGACACGCAGGCCGTGTTGCGCGAGCTGGGCATCACACCCGAGCAAGAAGCCGCCTTGCGCGAACGTGGTGTGTTGTGAGCGCGTCATTCCCGCTCTATACGCTGTCGGGCCTGGCCCTGGCCGCGGCGACCGTGGCCGGGCTGGTGTGGTGGCGCACCCACTCGCCGCACGGCGCTGACGACCCCTTCGACTCAACCCAGTCGCCCAGCGACACCGACTACGAGCAGCTGTTCAGCCTGAGCCCGCACCCGATGTTCGTCTACGACGCCGAGACGCTGCGCTTTCTGGATGTGAACGGCGCGATGCTGCGTCGTTATGGCTACACGCGCGACGAGTTCTTGCAGCTCGGGCTGGCCGACATCCGCCCCGCCGAGGACGTGCCGGCGATGCAGGCCATGGTGCGCGAAGTGCAAAGGAGCAAGAGCGCCGCCGCGCCCGGCACCTGGCGCCACCGTCGAAAAGACGGCTCGCTGTTTCACGTGCGCGTCAGCGGCCATGACCTCCCCTTTGCCGGCCGGCGCGCGCGCATGGTGCAGGTGATCGACGTCAGCGCCGAGGTGGCGCTGCAAACCGAGCGCGAGCAGATGATCGCCAAGCTGCAGACCTCGCGCGAGTGGCTGGCCACCGCCATCAACGCCGGGCGCATCGCCCTGTGGGAACGCGACCTGCAGGCCCACACCTTCGTGCTGGGCGGGCGCTGGGCCGACATCCTGGGCACCACGGCGCAGGCCTTCGGCCCGGTGACGGAGCAGACCTTCGTCGACCTGTGCCACCCCGACGACCTGCCGCGTGTGGCGCAGCACTTCAAGAACTACCTCAAAGACCCGAGCGAGCCGTATGCCGACGAGTTTCGGGTCAAGCACTTCCAGCACGGCTGGATCTGGGTGCTCAGCCGCGGCAAGATCGCCGAGCGCAGCTCCGACGGCCGCGCGCGCCGCGTGGTCGGCACCTATGTCGACATCTCCGAGCTGAAGGCCGCGCAGTCGGCGCGCGCGCAGCAGCAGGCGGCCGAGCAGGCGAGCGCGATGAAGTCGCAGTTTCTCGGCCGCGTGAGCCACGAGCTGCGCACGCCGCTGAATGCGGTGATCGGGTTTTCGCAGCTGATGCAGCTCGACCCCACCGCACCGCTGACGCCGCAGCAGGCCGAACGCACCGCCCACATCGAGCGCGCCGGCCAGCACCTGCTGGGCCTGATCACCGACCTGATGGACCTGAGCCGCGTCGAGCTGGGCGCGGTGGAGCTGCAACCCGTGGCGCTCGACGCGGCGGCGCTGCTGGAAGACAGCCTGGCGATGGTCGACACCCAGCTGCGCGAGCGCCAGCTCCGCCTGGAGCGCGACTTCGACCCCGCCGTGCCCCCCGTGATGGCCGACCCGTTGCGCCTGCGCCAATGCCTGCTCAACCTCTTGTCGAACGCCATCAAGTACAGCCACCCGCAGGGCGCGGTGCGGGTCGGTACCCGCGCAGCCGCGGGCAACAGGGTCGAGCTGTGGGTCTGGAACAGCGGCGCCGGCATGACACCGCAACAGCTGGAGCAGCTCTACGAGCCCTTCAACCGCCTCGGCCGCGACGCGAGCCACGGCGAAGGCACAGGCATCGGCCTGGCCATCAGCCGCCAGCTCATCGAGCGCATGGGCGGGCAGATC
>NZ_JADMJX010000384.1:10058-11212 GCF_018780185.1 Rhizobacter sp. | reverse complement strand
CCTGCGACAGCAGCACGATGCCGATGACGCTCGAACTGCGCTCGAGCGTGCGCACGGCCACCTCTTCGAGCTCGCCGCGGTGGAACAGCGCGATCGAGCCGAGGATGTCTTCGCCGCCGATCACGGGCATCACGCGGCAGCGTTCGTCGCCTGCCTCGAAGGCCTGGACGGAGCGCCCCGTCTGGCGGCTCTGGCGCAGCGCGCGCGCGATGTCGGCGCTGTGCTCGCCGTGCGGCGCGTAACGCTGGGCCGCGCCGCCGGCGTACGACTCTGCGCTGCCGCGGGCGATCACTTGCGCGGCCTCGTCGAGCACCAGCAGGCTGCCGCCGAGCAGCTGCGCCACCGCGCCGCACAGCGTCGCCAGTGAAGCGCCGCGCGACAGCAGCGAGGTCATCTGCTCATGGGCATCGGCGGCAGCCTGGATGCCGCGCAGGTGCCGCTCCAGCTCGGCGCGCGCGGCATCGGCGTTCGCCAGCGCCGCGCTGGCGCGCTCGAAGTCGCGCGCGTTGCGCAGCGCGACGGCGGCGTGCGTCGCGAGCGTGCACAGGATCGAGAGGCTCTGCGCGGTGTGCACGCGGTGATAGCGGTCGGCCACGAACAGCAGGCCGGTGACCTCGCCGTCCCACACCAGCGGCACGCCCACCAGCGCCGTGATGCCTTCGTCGCGAAAGGTGTCGTCGAGCCGGGCGTCGTGCGCGAAGCGCCGGTCGTGCAGGTAGTCGGGCGTGGTGAACGGCAGCCGCGTGCTCATCACGACGCTGACGACACCACGATCACGCCGCGCGACCATGTCGGTCACGCCCCGCGACAGCGCCCCTTCGGCGACCACCACGTGGAACTCGCCGCTCTCGGCATCGTGGGTCGTCAGCCAGGCGACGTCCGAGCCCAGCAGATTGCGCGCCTTCGAGACGATCGCACGCAGCAGGCTGGTGAGGTTCAGGCGGCTCGAGAGATCCTGCGCCGACTCGATCACGGCGAGCATGCCCTGCTCGCGCTGCTGCAGCAGCTCGAGCCGGTTGCGCACCGCCATCGCCATGCGCACGAGCTCGGTGAGGGTCGACTTGCCGGGCGCCTCGTCGGGCAGCGCCTCCGCCAGCGCCAACTGCTGCGCGAAGACCTCGGCCGGCGCGCCCTGATGCAGCAGCTGGATCAGC
>NZ_JADMJX010000384.1:5819-9958 GCF_018780185.1 Rhizobacter sp. | reverse complement strand
CCGGGATGACGATCCCGCCGGCCGCCATCGGCCTGCCCACCACGGGCGGCACGGTGACCTCGGCCACCGTCGTGGCCGCCTCGGGCAGCGGTGCGCGCGTGATCCCGGAACACTGTCTCGTCAATGGCGCGATCGCGCCGATCGATGCCGCGGCCGAAGCGATCCAGTTCCGCCTCGCGCTGCCGACGGTGTGGAACGGCAAGGCGATGATGTTCGGCGGCGGCGGCTTCGACGGCAGCATCCCGAACGTGGTGGGCAATGTGCCGGCCGGGCCGGCCGACCAGCCGCTGCCGATCGGGCGCGGCTATGCCGTGTTCGCGAGCAATGGCGGCCACCAGGCGGGCGCGCTGGGTTCGCTGGACGGCACCTTCCTGCTCAACGAGGAGATGCTGCGCAACTGGGCCGGCGAGGCGCTGAAGAAGACGCGCGACGCGTCGGCCTTCCTGATCAAGGCGCGCTACGCGGCCACCAAGATCGACCAGTCCTACTTCGCCGGCGGCTCCACCGGCGGGCGCGAAGCGCTCGAGGTGGCCACGCGCTGGCCGGACGACTGGACCGGCATCATCGCCTGGTACCCGGCATGGAAGCAGATGTCGGCGATGCTCGCCGGGCACCGCGCGAACCGCGCGCTGGCCAAGCCGGGTGCCTACCCGAACACACCCAAGCGCAAGCTCGTCTACGACGCGGCCCTGGAAGCCTGCGACGGCCTCGACGGCGTGGTCGACGGCCTGATCAGCAACCAGAGCCGCTGCAACGCCGTCTTCGACCCGTCGACCGCCTCGCTCAACGGCACGCCCCTGCGCTGCCCCGCCGGTGCGGACACGGGCGACACCTGCCTGTCCGACGTGCAGATCGCCACGCTGAAGGCGATGAACGCATCGACGCGCTTCAACTTCACGATGGCCAGCGGCGAGACCGGCTACCCGGGCTACAACGTCTGGGGCGCCGACCTCGGCATCACCAGCAACCCGAGCCCGCTGCAGCCGACCATCACCTTCCTCAACCTCAACACCTCGCAGCCGGCGCACCCGATGCCGAGCACCGCGCCCTACATCAGCCGGCAACTCGACGCGATGATCCGCTACGGCGTGACACACGATGCGGGCTACGACTCGCTCTCGCTCGACCCCGAGAACCCCGGCCCCTGGGGCCCGCGCCTGAGCGAGCTGTCGACCCTGCTCGACGTGCCGGTCGACCTCGATGCCTTCGCGGCCAAGGGCGGCAAGCTGCTGATCGCACACGGCCTGTCGGACGTGCTCGTCAGCTCGCGCGGCTCCGAGGAGTACTACCAGCGCCTGCAGGCGCGCATGGGCCCGGCCGAGGTCGACAAGTTCGTGCGCTACTACGAGGCGCCCGGCTACGGCCATGCGCTGAGCACGTCGTTCAACGTGGCCTGGGACTCGCTGAGCACGCTGGAGGCCTGGGTCGAGCAGGGCACCGTGCCGGCGCCGCAGGTGATGGGCGACACCGCCTCGGGCAGCGTCGGCCGCACGCGGCCGCTGTGCGAGTACCCCAAGTGGGCGCGCTACAACGGCAGCGGTGACGTGAACGCCGCCGCCTCGTTCACCTGCGTGCCCTACGAGAGCGTGCCGCAGACCCAACGCAGCACGCACCTGGGCACGGTGATCGGCAGCGACCTCTCGGCCACCAGCGGCACCTACGCGTGGAAGGGCATCCCCTTTGCTCGGGCGCCGGTCGGTGACCTGCGCTGGCGCGCACCGGCCGAGGCCGAGCCCTGGACAACGCCGCGCTACGCGCAGACCTTCGGCAACGCCTGCGCCTCGGCCGGGCGGCTCTACGGGCCGGGCCTGAACAACCGCTACGACGCCACCATCGGCAGCACGCTCGGCCAGACCGTGGGCTCGGAGGACTGCCTGTACCTGAACGTCTGGCGCCCCGCCAGCGCCGCCACCAACCTGCCGGTGATCGTGTGGGTGCACGGCGGCAGCAACATCACCGGCTACACCGCCGACCCGGTCTACGACGGCGCCAACCTCGCGCGCAGCGCCAACGCCGTGGTCGTGTCGGTGAACTACCGCCTCGGGCTGCTCGGTTTCTTCAACCTCGGGCAGCTCAAGAGCGGCACCGACCCGCTCGACGACTCGGGCAACTTCGCCATCCTCGACATCATCAAGGCGCTGCAGTTCGTCAACCGCAACGTCGCCAACTTCGGCGGCAACGCCGGCAACGTGACGCTGATGGGCCAATCGGCCGGCGCGGTGAACGTCTTCGCGGTGATGACCTCGCCGCTCGTCGTTGCCGCGAACCCCGCGATCGTGCACAAGCTGCTGCCGATCAGCGGCGGCCTCTCGCCAGCGAGCGAACTGCCAGCCGGCAGCATCGCTACGATGGCCGCGCCGTCGGCCTTCCGCGGCCAGGCCGACTACTTCCTCGCCCAACTCGTGATCGCCGACGGGCTGGCGGCCGACCTCACTTCCGCCTCGGCCTACATCGCGACCCAGACGCCTGCGCAGATCGCCACCTACGTGCGCGCCAAGAGCGCCGATGCGATCTGGCAGACGGTCGTGACCCAGCTCGCCCCCATCGGCGCCGGCGGCTCCGGCCCGATTGGTGACGGCAACGTCGTGCCGCTGAACCCGATCGCCGCGATCCGCGCCGGCCAGTACGTCAGGGGCCCGGTCCTGATGGGCAACACGCGCGACGAAGGCAAGCTCTTCCCGACCCTGCTGCCGCTGGTCGGCGGTGCGGTGGGGCGCCTGATCAACGATGCCACGGTGTTCTCGATCGCCTACGGCTACCAGCCCGACGCCGCGCCGCAGTCGACCCTCGAGCAGTGGCTCCCGGCGTCCTACCTGCCGGTGACCACGCCGACCACGGGCTGGAACGACCGCACCGAGCAGCTCAACCGCATCTTCTTCCTGAACAGCCGCGACAGCATGATCGCGGCCCTGCAGACCCAGCAGAACAACATCTGGCACTACCGCTTCGACTGGGACGAGTTGCCCGCGCCGTTCAACGACATCTATGGCGCAGCGCACGCGTTCGATCTGCCGTTCGTGTTCGGCAACTTCGGGCCCTCGCTGTACGCGAACCTCTCGTACACCACGGCCAACCGCGCCGGCCGGCTCGCGCTGTCGGACGCGATGATGCGCAGCATCGGCGCCTTCGCGCGCACCGGCGACCCCAACCACGCTGGGCTCGGCGTCACCTGGCCCGCCTGGCCGGCGTCGCTGCGCTTCGACGCGACCCCCACCGCCACGGCCATCTCGGTGCAGAACTGAGCCCGCCCCGCATCCGCCCACCTCACCCAGGAAAAGGTCCATGTCGATCGTTGATTCACTGCGGCCGCGCGCCGGCCTGCGCGTCCTCGTCACGGCGGGGGCGAGCGGCATCGGCGCGGCGATCGCGCGCGCCTTCCACGATGCCGGCTCGCAGGTGCACGTGTGCGACATCGACCGCGCGGCGCTCGATCGCCTCGTGGTCACCGCACCGGGCATCACCGGCAGCATGGCCGATGCGTCGGTCGCCGCCGATGTCGACCTCGTCTTCGACGACGTGCGCGGCACGCTCGGCGGGCTGGACGTGCTCGTCAACAACGCCGGCATCGCCGGCCCCACCGGCCCGATCGAGGGCATCGACGCGGGCGAGTGGGAGCGCACGATCGCCGTCAACCTGAACAGCCAGTACTACTTCGCGCGCCGCGCCGTGCCCATGCTGAAGCGCTCGGAGGTCGGGCCGAGCCTGATTGCGATGGGCTCGGTGGCGGGGCGGCTCGGCTACGCCTTTCGCACGCCTTACGCGTCGAGCAAGTGGGCCATCGTCGGCATGACCAAGTCGCTGGCGATCGAACTCGGCCCGCAGGGCATCCGTGTCAACGCGATCCTGCCCGGCACGGTCGAAGGTGATCGCATGCGTGCGGTGATCGCTGCGCGCGCCGCCGCCACCGGCGTGAGTGTCGACGCCATGCGCGAGCAGTACCTCAACAAGATCTCGCTGCGCCGCATGGTGACGGCCGACGACGTGGCGGCGCTCGCACTCTTCCTCTGTTCACCGGCCGCACGCAACCTGACCGGCCAGGCGATCAGCGTGGACGGGAACCTCGAATACCTCTGACCCAGCTCTGATGACTTCGCAGCCCGCGAGGTCGACCCACAACCCCGAAGGAGACAAGACCATGC
>NZ_JADMJX010000384.1:0-5719 GCF_018780185.1 Rhizobacter sp. | reverse complement strand
CCGCAGGCCTCGACCGGCCAGTCGTTTCGCTCCGGCGTGCGGTATGCGATCGACAAGCTCAACGCAGGCGGGGGCTGGAACGGCCAGCCGGTGCAGTTGATCGAGTACGACAACCAGGGTGGCCCGGCGGGTGCGTCCGACAAGCTGAAGGCTGCTATCGCCGACGGCGTGCAGATCGTCGTGCAGGGCGCCTCGTCGGCCATCGGCGGCCAGATCACCGAAGACGTGCGCAAGCACAACCTGCGCAACCCCGGCAAGGAGATCGTCTACGTCAACGTCGGCGCCGAGGCGATGGAGCTGACCGGCGAGAAGTGCAACTTCCACCACTTCCGCTTCACCGGCAACGCGCAGGTGCGCACCAAGGCGCTCGTCGCCGGCATGAAGCAGGCCGGCACGCTGGGCAGCAAGGTCTACGCGATCAACCAGAACTACTCCTGGGGCCAGGACATGGAGCGCGCGGTCGTCGACAACGCGGCCGCCGGCGGCTACCAGGTGGTCGAGAAGACGCTGCACGACACCAACAAGATCCAGGACTTCTCGCCCTACGTCTCCAAGATCGTCGCCAGCGGCGCCGAGACCGTGATCACCGGCAACTGGTCGAACGACCTGCTGCTGCTGATGAAGGCCTCGAAGGCGGCCGGCTTGAAGGCGCGCTTCGGCACGGTCTTCCTCGACCAGCCGGGCAACGTTGCCAACGCAGGCGACACCGCGCTCGGCCACTTCATCGCCCATGCCTTCAACCCCGAGGCGGGCGGCGCCGAGAGCACCCGTTTCGTCGACGACTTCAAGGCCAAGACCGGGCATGTGCCGGTGTTCGTGGAACCGCAGGCGGCGTTCGGCCTCGCGATGGTGGCCGAGGCGCTCAAGGCCACCAAGCCGCAAGGAGATGCGCTCAACGTCAACGCCTTCGCCAAGGTGCTCGAAGGCACGCGCATCCGCACGCCGATGGGCGAGGTCAGCATGCGCGCCGCCGACCACCAGGTGCTGATGCCGATGGTCGTCTCGATGGTGGCGAAAGACGCGAAGTACAAGGCCGACGGCACCGACATGGGCTTCAAGCCGGTGAAGGTGTTCACGGCCGAGGAAGCGGCCGCGCCGGTGCAGGGCAACTGCAAGATGCAGCGACCCGATTGATGGACACGCTCGGCTGATGGACACGATCGTTTTTGCGCTGCTCAACGGGGTCATCCACGGCCTGCTGCTGTTCATGGTGTCGGCCGGGCTGACGCTCGTGTTCGGCATGATGGGCGTGCTGAACTTCGCCCACGCGTCGTTCTACATGCTCGGTGCGTACTTCGCGTACACGCTGCAGGGCATCGTCGGCTTCGGTGCGGCGGTCGTGCTCGCAACGCTGCTGGCCGGTGCGGTGGGCGTGGCCGTGGAGCGCTGGTTCCTGCGCCGCGTGCACCACCACGGCCACGCGCACGAGCTGCTGCTGACCTTCGGGCTGTCGTTCATCATCGCGGAGACGATCAAGCTGCTGTTCGGCAACCACCCGGTCGACTACCGGGTGCCGGCCTCGCTGGACTTTGCCGCCTTCACCCTCGGCAGCCAGCAGTACCCGGTGTACCGGCTGCTGATGGGCGGGGTGGCGATCGCGATGTTCGCGGCGATCTGGGCACTGTTGACCCGCACACGCGTCGGCATCGTGGTGCGTGCGGCCATCTACCGCCCGCGCATGGCCGAGGCGCTGGGCCACAACGTGCAGATCGTCTTCATGGGGGTGTTCGGCGTCGGTGCGGCGCTCGCCGGGCTGGCGGGTGCCGTGGCCGGGGCGTTCTACACCACCAACCCGAACATGGCGCTCGAAGTTGGCGTGATGGTGTTCGTGATCGTCGTCGTCGGCGGGCTCGGCTCGCTCGGCGGCGCGATGCTGGCCTCGCTGCTGATTGGCGTCATCACCTCGCTGGCGGTGGGCGTGGACCGCAGCGTCGCCGACCTGCTGGCCGTGGTCGGCGCGCGAGCCTGGGCCGAGGGCATCGGCGGCCTGCTGACGCTGAAGGTGTCGAGCCTGGCGGCGACGATCCCGTTCGCGCTGATGCTGCTCGTGCTGCTGGTGCGGCCGCGTGGGCTGATGGGGGAAGAGGCATGACCGTGTCATGGACGCTCGTGCCGATCGGCGCCGGCGTGGCGCTGCTGGCCGCACTGCCAGCGCTCCTGAGCGCCGGGCTGCTGAACGCCTCGATCCAGATGCTGATCGCCGCGCTCTTCGCCTGCGCCTACAGCCTGCTCGCGGGCCGCGCGGGCCTGCTCTCGTTCGGGCATGCCGCCTACTTCGGCGTCGGTGCGTTCGCCACCGTGCATGCGATGAACGCCTTCAGCGGCACCGGGCTGCTGCCCACGCCGCTGCTGCCGTTGGTGGGTGCGTTCGCGGGCCTGGTCGTGGGCCTGGTGGCCGGCTGGTTCGCGACCCAGCGCAGTGGCACCACCTTCGCGATGATCACGCTGGCCGTGGCCGAGCTGCTGCACTCGCTGGCGCCACAGCTCAAGGGCTGGTTCGGCGGCGAGTCGGGCATCTCGGCGATGCGCATGCCGGCCTGGGGGCTCAGTTTCGGGTCGACGATCGAGGTCTACTACCTCACGCTCGTGTGGGTGCTGGTGTCGCTGGGCTTGCTGCACTTCCACGGCAAGACGCCGATCGGGCGGCTGACGCTGGCGCTGCGCGAAAACGCCCACCGCCTGAAGTTTCTCGGCTACGACGCGCACGGCGTGGGGCTGTCGGCGTTTGTGGTCTCGTCGATGTTTGCCGGCGTTGCCGGTGGCCTGCAGGCGCTCAACAACGAGGCGGCGAACTACGTCGTCTTCGATGCCAGCGTCTCGGCGGGGGTGGTGCTCAACAGCTACATCGGCGGCGTCGGCACCTTCCTCGGCCCGGCGCTCGGCGCGGCGCTGATGACCTTCTTCGGCTACGCCGTTTCGGATGCGACACGTTCGTGGCTGCTCTACCAGGGCATGCTCTTCGTGCTGGTGATGATGTACGTGCCGGCGGGCCTGACCGGCCTCTTCAGCGCCGCGGCGCGCCTGGCGGCGCAACGCGGGTGGCCGCTGGCCGTGTCGGTGTGTGCCCTGGCCGTGGTCGCGACGCTGTGTGCGGCGGCTGGCGTGGTGTTCATCGTCGAGATGCTGCAGCGCCTGTGCTCGCACGACTACCGCTCGCTCGCCGCCATGGGTGGCGGCTGGCCGCCGATCGTGCTGTTCGGCCGAAGCTGGCCGCCGGGGTCGATGGCGACCTGGCTCGTGCCTGTCGCGCTGCTGGCGGCGGGCGCTCTGCTGGGCTGGGCGGCACGCCGTGGCTTGGTCTCGAAGCCGTTACCACCGCCCGAGACGACGGCCGTACTCGATGGCAAGGAGGCGCTGTCATGAGCGACGTCATCCTGAGCCTGCGCGGGTTGCGCAAGTCCTACGGTGCGAGCGAGATCATCCGCGGCGTCGACCTCGACCTGCGCGCCGGCGAACGCCACGCGCTGATCGGGCCCAACGGGGCCGGCAAGTCGACCCTGTTCCACCTGATCTCGGGCAACACCGCACCGAGCGCCGGCGAGATCGTCTTCGGTGGCCAGCGCATCGACGGCTGGTCGCCGCAGCGCATCGCCCGGGCCGGGCTGGCGCGCTCGTTCCAGATCACCAACATCTTCCCGAAGCTGACCGTGTTCGAGAACATCCGCCTTGCGGTGCTGCGCCACCACCGTCTGCAGTACGCCTTCTGGCGCGTGCTCGACCGCGTGGCCGCTGTGCGCGAAGACACCGAGCGCCTGCTCGAACGTGTGCGCCTGCAGCCGCATGCCGCGGCGCTGGCGGGCGAGATGACCTACTCGGCGCAACGTTCACTGGAGCTCGCGATGACGCTCGCCTGCGATCCGCAGGTGGTGCTGCTCGACGAACCCATGGCCGGCATGTCGAGCGAAGAGACCGCCTACACCGCGAGCCTGATCCGCGAGACCACGGCTGGGCGGGCATTGCTGATCGTCGAACACGATATGAGCGTCGTCTTCGACCTTGGCGAACGTGTCAGCGTGCTGGTGTACGGCGAGCTCATCGCCACCGGCACGCCCGACGAGATCCGCGCCCATGCTGGCGTGCGCGAGGCCTATCTCGGCGAAGAGGTGGCGGCATGAGCGGTAACCACGACGTGTTGTTGCGGGTCGAAGACCTGCATGCCCACTACGGCAAGAGCCACGTGCTGCGCGGTGTGACACTCGACCTGCGGCGCGGCGAGGTCGTCAGCCTGCTCGGTCGCAACGGGTCGGGCCGCTCGACCACGCTCAAGGCCATGATGGGCCTGGTGCCGCCGAGCGCAGGCCGCGTGCAGCTCGGCACACGCGCACTCGCCGGCGCCAAGCCGCACACCATCTGCCGCGCGGGCCTGGCCTACGTGCCCGAGGAGCGCGAGGTGTTCGCCAACCTCACGGTCGACGAAAACCTGCGCATGGGCGAGCAGCCGCCGGTCGAGGGCGCGCAACGCTGGAGCATCGAGCAGATGTTCGATTACTTCCCGCGCCTGAAGGAGCGCCGCCGCACCAAGGCCGGCAGCCTGTCGGGCGGCGAGCAGCAGATGCTGACCATCTGCCGCTCGCTGCTGGGCAACCCGCTGGCGATCCTGATCGACGAGCCGACTGAAGGGTTGGCGCCGAAGATCGTGGCGCAGGTCGGCGAGTGCATCCGCGACATGCAGCGCCGCGGCGTCTCGGTGCTGCTGGTCGAGCAGAAGCTCGCGATCGCGCTGAAGGTCTCGTCGCGTGTCTGCGTGATGGGCCACGGCCGCATCGTCTTCGAAGGCAGCCCGCAAGAACTGGAGACCGACGACGCGCTGCTGCAGCAGTGGCTGGCGGTCTGATCCCTTCACGAACAGGAACCTCCGCATGCGGACCCACCCCGACAAGGTCATCATCAGCTGCGCCGTCACCGGCTCGGTGCACACCCCGACGATGTCGCCCTACCTGCCGCTCACGCCCGACCAGATCGCCGAGCAGGCGATCGAGGCGGCGCAGGCGGGGGCCGCGATCCTGCACCTGCACGCGCGCGACCCGCGCGACGGCCGGCCCACGCCCGACCCGGCGGTGTTCGAGCAGTTCGTGCCGCGCATCAAGGCCGCCACCGACGCCGTGATCAACATCACCACCGGCGGCAGCACACGCATGACACTCGAGGAGCGGCTCGCCTACCCGCTGCGCGCCCAGCCCGAGATGTGCTCGCTGAACATGGGCTCGATGAACTTCTCCATCCATCCGGCGGCGCGCAAGATTTCCGCGTGGCAGCACGAGTGGGAGCAGCCCTACGTCGAGGGCATGGAAGACCTGATCTTCCGCAACACCTTCCGCGACATCAAGCACATCCTGCAGGTGCTCGGCGACGAGTGCGGCACGCGCTTCGAGTTCGAGTGCTACGACGTGGGCCACCTCTACAACCTGGCGCACTTCGTCGACGAGGGGCTGGTGCGCGGGCCGCTCTTCATCCAGAGCATCTTCGGCATCCTGGGTGGCCTCGGGCCCGACCCGGAGAACCTGGTCACGATGCGCAGCACCGCCGACCGCCTGTTCGGCCGCGACGGCTACCGCTTCTCGGTGCTCGGCGCCGGGCGCCACCAGATGCCGTTGCTCACGATGGCGGCGGTGATGGGCGGCAACGTGCGCGTCGGCCTGGAAGACAGCCTCTACCTCGGCCGCGGCCAGCTCGCGCGCTCGTGCGCCGAGCAGGTGCGCAAGATCCGCCGCATTCTGGA
>NZ_JADMJX010000299.1:4251-11236 GCF_018780185.1 Rhizobacter sp. | reverse complement strand
TGTCGATCTGCGCCAGGTTGCCCAGGCAGACGATCTTGGTGCCCGGGCCGGCGCGGGTGATCAGTGTCTTCATCTGCTTGGGCGTCAAGTTCTGCGCCTCGTCGATGATGACGAACTTGTTCAGGAAGGTGCGCCCGCGCATGAAGTTCAGGCTCTTGATCTTGATCTTGCTGCGCACCAGGTCGTTGGTGGCCGCTCGGCCCCATTCGCCAGCGCCGCCGTCGGTCTTGGAGAGCACCTCGAGGTTGTCGTCGAGCGCGCCCATCCAGGGGCCCATCTTTTCTTCTTCGGTGCCGGGCAGGAAGCCGATGTCTTCACCCACCGGCACGGTGACGCGGGTGACGATGATCTCGGTGTAGCGGCGGTCGTCCATCACCTGGCTCAGGCCAGCGGCCAGCGTCATCAGCGTCTTGCCGGTGCCGGCGGTGCCGGTGAGGGTGATGAAGTCGCACTCCGGGTCCATCAGCAGGTTGAGCGCAAAGTTCTGCTCGCGGTTGCGCGCCGTCACGCCCCACACCGCATTCTTCTGGTGGGTGTACTCGCGCAGGGTGCGCAGCACGGCGGTCTTGCCGGTGATCTCGGTGACCTTGGCGTAGAGCGGCGCGGCGCCCGGTGCTTCGAGGTAGACAAACTGGTTGATCAGCAGCGAGGGCACCAGCGGCCCGCTGATGCGGTAGTAGGTGAGCCCGCCCTGGTTCCAGCTCTCCATGGTCTTGCCATGCAGTTCCCAGAAGTCGCCGGGCAGCGTGAGCACGCCGGTGTAGAGCAGGTCGCCGTCGTCCAGCGTCTTGTCGTTGAAATAGTCTTCGGCGGGCAGGCCGAGGGCACGCGCCTTGATGCGCATGTTGATGTCTTTCGACACCAGCACCACCTCGCGCTTCGGGTTTTGCTCGCGCAGGGCCTGCACCACGCCCAGGATCTGGTTGTCGGCCTTGCCCTGCGGCAGGCCGGCCGGCAGGCTGACGTTGACCAGGGTGGTCTGGAAGAAGAGCTTGCCGCCGGCGTCCTTGTGGCCGGTGTGGTTCAAGGGCAGGCCGTCGGCCATGTCGGCCGACTCGCTGAGCGACAGGCTCGCCGCCAGGGCGTCGAGGTCGCGGCTGACCTGGCGCGCGTTGCGGGCCACTTCCGACATGCCCTTTTTATGATCGTCCAGCTCTTCGAGCGTGATCATCGGCAGGTAGATGTCGTGCTCTTCGAAGCGGAAGAGGCTCATCGGGTCGTGCATCAGCACGTTGGTGTCGAGCACGAAGAGCTTGGCCGGCCCAGTCCCGCGGGGCTTGCGGCGGCGTGGCTGGGGCGCCGTGGGGCGCACCACCAGGGGGGCGGGCGGCGGCGTGACCTTGGCGATCAGCGGGGCGGCTTCGCGCGGGGGCTCCAGCAAGTCCAGCACGGCAGGGCCGCTGGGGTCGGAGGCTGCGTTCTTGGGGTTTCGTTTGCCCGGTTTGGGCGCGGCCTGGGATTCGAAGTCGGCGGGGGTGAGGAGGGCGGCTCGTTTGACAGGCGGCTTGGGCAGTGGCATGTGTGGGTTCAGGTGGGCTGCAGGAGATTAGAGGAGCTCAAAACAAAAAAGCCGCACAGTCGCCTGTGCGGCTTGGTTTGGAGCGTGCGGGATTCATAACTCACAGGCATGAAACTCATTATGCACAAGTGAAGTGGCGACTCAACCGCCATGAAGAGAGCGTGGTTGAAAAACAAAAAAGGCCGCTTTCGGGGCGGCCTGTTCTGTGTTCGCCTGGAATCTCAGGCTGCGGCTTTCTTCAAACCCTTCACGGCCTTCAGCACGTCGTCGACGTGGCCGGCGACCTTGATGCCACGCCATTCGGCCCGCAGGATGCCCGAAGTGTCGATCAGGAAGGTGCTGCGCTCGATGCCCTTGACCTTCTTGCCGTACATGATCTTGTTCTTGACCACGCCGAACATGTGGCAGAGCTTTTCTTCGGTGTCGGCGATCAGCTCGTAGGGCAGTTCGAGGTTTTGCTTGAACTTGTCGTGCGAGGTCATGTTGTCGCGCGACACGCCGAACACCACCGCACCGGCCTTCACGAAATCTTTGTGGCGATCGCGGAACTGCATCGCCTCGGTGGTGCAGCCGGGGGTGTTGTCCTTGGGGTAGAAGTACAGAACCACCGTTTGCCCGGCGTATGCCTGCGGCGTGAACTTCACGCCACCGGTTGCGAGCGCTTCAAATTCCGGGAGGGGTTTATTGAGAGCTGGCGTCATGAAGAATTCTGAAGTTGCGCCTCGTCAGGCGTAGCCCGTGATTATAAGGGCATGGCCACCCGGCGACCGGTCTTGTCGCGCCCGCGAAGTAGGGGTTGACGCTCAACCGAGCAGCAGCGCGGCGACCACCTTGCGGTTCTCGCCCGCCAGGACGTTGTAGGTGCGGCAGGCGGCGGCGGTGTCCATGGTCTCGATGCCGATGCGCCGGGCCATCAGGTTGCGCAGCAGGCCTGGGGCGACAAATCGGATGCGCGGGCCACTGCCGAAGATGACCAACTCGGGCTGGAACTCGGCCAGACGGTCGAAATCGGCTTGCGTCAGCCCCTCGAAGCCGGCCTCGCCCCAGGGCACGATGTCGCCCACCCAGGGGATGAGGATGCTGCTGCGGTGTGTGATGCCGTTGACCGACACGGCGTCGCGCAGCAGGCCTGAAATGACGTTGACGCCCTCGATGCGATCGGGTTGGAGTTTCAATTCGCGGGCTCGGTAAAGGGTAGGGCGTCGGGGTGGGCCGTCAGCAGGGTGGCTGGCGGGTGATCGGCGATAATTCTAGGCTTTGCGCCGCTCAGGAGACCTTGTTGAAGCCCATCGTCAAGTCAGGCAAATTGGCCAACGTGGCCTATGACATCCGTGGGCCGGTGCTGGAAAAGGCCCGCCAGATGGAGGAAGAGGGCCACAAGATCATCAAGCTCAACATCGGCAATGTGGCCGCGTTCGGGCTGGAGCCGCCCGACGAGATCGTGCAGGACATGATCCGCAACCTGCCCTCTCAGGTGGCGGCTGGCTACACCGACAGCAAGGGCCTGTTTGCCCCGCGCAAGGCGGTGGTGCACTACTGCCAGGAAAAACGCATCGCCGGCGTCACCATCGACGACGTGTACCTGGGCAACGGCGCGTCCGAGCTGATCGCGATGAGCCTGAACGCGCTGCTCAACAACGGCGACGAGGTACTGATCCCCGCGCCCGACTACCCGCTGTGGACGGCCGTCACCGGCTTGTCGGGGGGGACGCCGGTGCACTACATGTGCGACGAGCAGGCCGGCTGGATGCCCGACATCGCCGACATCCGCCGCAAGATCACGCCCAACACCCGGGGCATCGTGGTCATCAACCCCAACAACCCGACCGGCGCGCTGTACCCGGAGAGCGTGCTGCTCGACATCATCGAGGTGGCTCGCCAGCACCAGCTGATCGTGTTCGTCGACGAGATCTACGACAAGACGCTGTACGACGGCAACACCCACACCAGCATGGCCTCGCTGGCCGACGACGTGCTGTTCGTCACCTTCAACGGCCTCAGCAAGAACTACCGCGCCTGCGGCTACCGCGCCGGCTGGATGGTGGTGTCGGGCGAGAAGCGCCATGCCAAGGATTACATCGAAGGCCTGAACATGCTGGCCTCGCTGCGCCTGTGCGCCAACACGCCGGGGCAGCTGGCCATTCAAACGGCGCTCGGTGGCTACCAGAGCATCAAGGACCTGGTGGCGCCCACCGGCCGCCTGGGCCGCCAGCGCGACCTGGCGCACAAGCTGCTGACCGAGATCCCCGGCGTCACCTGCGTCAAGCCCAAGGCGGCGCTGTACATGTTCCCGCGGCTCGACCCCAAGCTCTACCCGATCGCCGACGACCAGCAGTTCGCGTATGAACTGCTGGCCGAAGAAAAGGTGCTGATCGTGCAAGGCACCGGCTTCAACTGGACGCAGCCAGACCACTTCCGCGTGGTCTTCCTGCCCAACAGCGACGACCTGACCGACGCCATCGGGCGCATCGCACGCTTTCTGCATCACTACGCCAAACGTCACCACTGAGAACTCACATGAAGCCCATCCAAGTCGGCCTCCTCGGCATCGGCACCGTCGGCAGCGGCACGTTCAACGTGCTCCAGCGCAACCAGGAAGAAATTCGCCGCCGCGCCGGCCGTGGCATCCAGATCACCATGGTGGCCGACCTCGACACCGCGCGCGCCAAGGCCGTGGTGGGCGATTCGGCCGAGGTGGTGGCCGACGCACGCCAGGTGATTGCCAACCCGAACATCGACATCGTCATCGAGCTGATCGGCGGCTACGGCATCGCCAAGACGCTGGTGATGGAAGCCATCGCGGCCGGCAAACACGTGGTCACCGCCAACAAGGCGCTGCTCGCCGTGCACGGCACCGAGATCTTCGCGGCCGCCCACGCCAAGGGCGTGATCGTCGCCTTCGAAGCGGCGGTGGCCGGTGGCATCCCGATCATCAAGGCGCTGCGTGAGGGCCTCACCGCCAACCGCATCGAGTGGATCGCCGGCATCATCAACGGCACCACCAACTTCATCCTGTCGGAGATGCGCTCCAAGGGGCTCGACTTTGACGTGGTGCTCAAAGAGGCGCAGAAGCTCGGCTATGCCGAAGCTGACCCCACCTTCGACATCGAGGGCGTGGACGCCGGCCACAAGGTCACGATCATGAGCGCCATCGCCTTTGGGGTGCCGGTGCAGTTCGACAAGGCGCACGTGGAAGGCATCACCAAGCTGCAAGCGGCCGACATCACCTATGCCGAGCAGCTGGGCTACCGCATCAAGCTCCTGGGCATCACCAAGCGGCGCGACACGGGCATCGAGCTTCGCGTGCACCCGACGCTGGTGCCGAGCAAGCGCTTGATCGCCAACGTGGAAGGTGCGATGAACGCTGTGGTGGTGCAGGGCGACGCCGTGGGCACCACGCTGTACTACGGCAAGGGCGCAGGCGCCGAGCCCACCGCCTCCGCCGTTGTGGCCGACCTGGTCGACATTACCAGACTGCACACCGCCGACCCTGACCACCGTGTGCCGCATCTGGCTTTCCAGCCCGGCCAATTGGCCAACACGCCGATCCTGGGCATCGAGCAGGTCGTGACCGCTTTCTACCTGCGCCTGCAGGTGGCCGACCAGGCCGGCGTCCTGGCCCGCATCACCGGCATCCTGGCCGAGCGTGATATCTCGATCGACGCGCTGCTGCAGCGCGAGTCGGCCGAGGGTGAAGCGCAGACCGACGTGATCATCCTGACGCACGACACCATCGAAGGCGAGATGAACAAGGCCATCGCGCAGATGCAGGCACTGCCAACCGTGCTGGCTCCGATCGTCAAGATCCGCAAGGAAGAACTCAGTTGAAATACATCTCCACCCGCGGCGACAAGACGCAACGCGGCTTCTCCGACATCCTGCTCGAAGGCCTGGCGCCGGATGGCGGCCTGTACCTGCCCACCCACTACCCCATGGTGCCGCGTGCCACCCTGGCGCAGTGGAGCAAGTTGTCGTATGCCGACCTGGCCTTCGAGGTGCTGTCGCTCTTCATTGACGACATCCCGGCGGCGGACCTCTACGACATCGTGCACCGCACCTACACGCCCGCTGTTTTCGGCACGCCAGAGATCACGCCGCTGAAGGTGCTGCAGCCCGGCCTGTATCTCGAAGCCCTGTCCAACGGCCCCACACTGGCCTTCAAGGACATGGCGATGCAGCTGCTGGGCAACCTGTTCGAGTACGAGCTGGCCCGCCGTGGCGAGACGCTCAACATCCTGGGCGCCACCTCCGGCGACACCGGCAGTGCAGCCGAGTACGCGATGCGCGGCAAGAAGGGCGTCAACGTCTTCATGCTCTCGCCGAAGGGCCGCATGAGCCCCTTTCAGCAGGCGCAGATGTTCAGCCTGCAAGACGCCAACATCCACAACATCGCCATCGAAGGCGTGTTCGACGATTGCCAGGACATCGTCAAGGCAGTCTCCAACGACCTGGAGTTCAAGCGCCGCCACAAGATCGGCACCGTCAACTCCATCAACTGGGCCCGCCTGCTGGCCCAGGTGGTGTATTACTTCGCCGGCTACTTCCAGGCGACCTCGCCCGACGCCCCCGGGCGTGCCGGCATGGAGTCGCGCCGCATGGGCCTGGATTCGCGCCTCGGCGGCCTGGACGGCGACAAGTCGCAACTCGACGAGCGTGTGAGCTTCGCTGTGCCCTCGGGCAACTTCGGCAACATCTGCGCCGGCCACGTGGCGCGCATGATGGGCCTGCCGATCAAGCGCCTGGTGCTGGCCACCAATGAAAACCGCGTGCTCGACGAGTTCTTCCGCACCGGCCTCTACCGCCCGCGTGCGAGTGCCGAGACCTTCGAGACCTCCAGCCCATCGATGGACATTTCCAAGGCGAGCAACTTCGAGCGCTTCGTGTTCGACCTGCTCGGCCGCGACGGCGAGCGCACGCGCGAGATGTTCAAGGCTGAACTGGAAAAGAACGGTTTCTTCCAGCTCACCCCGGCAGAGTTCGCGCGCATCTCGGTCTACGGCTTCCAGTCGGGCCACAGCACGCACGCCGACCGCCTGGCCACCATCCGTCAAACGTGGGAACAGAACGGCGTGATGATCGACACCCACACCGCCGACGGCCTGAAGGTCGCCCGCGAGTACCTGGAGCCGAGCGTGCCGATGATCGTGTTGGAGACCGCGTTGCCGGCCAAGTTTGCCGAGACCATCGTCGAGGCGCTGGGTCGCGAGCCCGATCGCCCGGCCGCGCTGCAAGGCATCGAGGCCTTGCCCAAGCGTTTCAAGGTGATGAAGGCCGACGCGGCTGCGGTGAAGTGCTACATCACCGAGAACATGTGAGCATGAAGGTCATCGGCTTCAGTGGCTATTCCGGCTCGGGCAAGACCACGCTGATCGAGCCCTTGATCGGTTGCCTGAAGGCCGCGGGCCAGCGCGTGTCGGTGGTCAAGCACGCGCACCACAATTTCGACATCGACCACCCGGGCAAGGA
>NZ_JADMJX010000299.1:0-4151 GCF_018780185.1 Rhizobacter sp. | reverse complement strand
CTGCTGACGCTTGACGAGGCCCTGGCCCGCCTGCTCGGCGCGGTGCAGCCCCTGGCCGACCACGAGACCGTCTCGACCTTCGACGGCCTGGGCCGTGTGCTGGCGAGTGAGGTGCGCTCGCTGGTCGACGTGCCCTCGGCCGACAACAGCGCGATGGACGGCTATGCGATGCGCAGCGCCGACGTGCCTGCGCCCGGCACCGTGCTCCCGGTGAGCCAGCGCATCCCCGCCGGTGTGGTGGGAGCGCCGCTCAAGCCTGGCACGGCGGCGCGCATCTTCACCGGCGCCTTGGTGCCCGAGGGTGCCGACGCCGTGGTGATGCAGGAGCAATGCGAGGCGCTGGACGGTGCGGTGCGCGTGAATGTCGTGCCGACCTCAGGCCAATCGATCCGCTGCCGTGGCGAAGACCTGTCGCGCGACGCCGCTGCCCTGCCACGTGGCACCCGCCTCACGCCCCAGGCGCTGGGCCTGGCGGCCACCGCGGGCGCGGCCACGCTCACCGTGGCTCGCCGGCCGCGTGTGGCCCTGTTCTCCACCGGCGATGAACTCGCCATGCCGGGCGAGCCGTTGAAGGCGGGCGCCATCTATAACTCGAATCGCTTCACTTTGCGTGCGCTGATCCAGTCGCTGGGCTGCGAATGCACCGACTTGGGCATCGTGCCCGATCAGCTCGACGCCACGCGTGCTGCCTTGCGCAGGGCAGCCCAGGGTCATGACCTCATCGTCACCAGCGGCGGCGTCTCGGTGGGCGAGGAAGACCATCTCAAGCCTGCCGTGCAGGCCGAAGGCGAGCTCAACCTGTGGCAGATCGCCATCAAGCCCGGCAAGCCGCTGGCTTTTGGCAGCGTGCGGCGCGCTGAGGGCGATGCCATGGGCGAGAAGGCGTGGTTTGTCGGCTTGCCCGGCAACCCGGTGTCGAGCTTCATCACCTTCTTGCTGGCAGTGCGGCCGGTGCTGCTGCACCTGCAGGGCGCGTCGAGCCTGCAGCCCGTGGGTGTGCCGATGCGGGCCGACTTCGATTGGCCTCGCGCCGACAAGCGCCGCGAGTTCCTGCGCGTTCGGCGCAACGACAAAGGCGGCCTGGACCTTTTCACCAACCAGGGCTCGGGTGTGCTGACGTCGACCGTGTGGGCCGATGGCCTGGTCGACAACCCGCCAGAGACCCCGATCCGTGCGGGCGACAGCGTGCGTTTCATTGCTTTGGCGGAGTGGGTGGCATGAAGATCCAGGTGCGTTATTTCGCCTCGTTGCGCGAGGCCCTGGGCACGGGCGAGACGGTGGATGCCGCCGAGGGCAGCACCGTCGCCCAAGTGCGCGATGCCTTGATCGCGCGTGGTGCACCGCATGCCACGGCCCTCGCACGGGGCCGTGCGGTGCGCACGGCGCTCGACCAGGTGCTGTGCGTTGAAACCGCCGTCTTGCGCGACGGCGCCGAGCTGGCGTTCTTCCCGCCGGTCACGGGCGGCTGAGGGGCATCTCCAGGGCACGCCCGGCGGCCTCCAGTGCCGCCCAGGTGTGCTGCACCGCCTCAACGCTCGCCGGGCTGTGCGGCAGCCGCAACTCATCACTCATCCAGCCCTGCCGCGCCAGCACGGCCTTGAACACACTCGGGTTGGGCTCGGCAAAGAACGCCTGCGACAAGGGCGTGAGCGCGTGGTACAGCCGCCGCGCCCGCGGCATCTGGCCGGCGCGTGTTGCGCTGACCAGCTCGGCGTACAGCTGCGGCAGCAAGTGACCTGACGCGGCGATGGCCCCGCTGCCGCCCATGCACAGCGCGCTGAAGATGCGATCGTCGTCGCCTGCCAGCACCGCGAGCCGGCCGTCGGCAATCAAGGCGCGGGTCTTGTGCGCGTCGCCGCCACAGTCCTTCAGGGCCTGGATGTTGGGGTGGGCGGCGAGGGCCAGCAGCGTGGCCAGCGACATCTGCACGCCGGTGCGGGTTGGCACGTCGTAGAGCACCAGTGGCACCGGCGATGCGTCGGCCAGCGCGCGAAAGTGCGCCACGATGCCGGCCTGGGCGGGCCGCAGGTAGTAGGGCGCCGACACCAGCACCCCGGCGATGGGGCGCTGCGCGAATGCACGCAGGTGAGCCGTCATCTCGTCGAGCCGGGTGCCGGCCAGGCCCATCAGCACCGGCTTGTCGTCGCGGGCGGTGAGCACGGTGTTGAGCACCGTCAATTGCTCTTCGTGCGTCAGTGATTCGGCCTCACCGGTGCTGCCGCAGGCCACGAAGCCGCGGACCTCGGTCTTGGCCAGATGGTGCGTCAGCCGCCGCAACGCGGCCACGTCGACGTGGCCTGCCTGAAACGGCGTGACCAGCGGCACCCACAAACCTGAAAAATCGAATGAACCCACGAGCTTTCTCCTTGCATGTCAGACCGAATGAAGGTCCGCGCAGGGGAGCTTGGGTTCAGGGGAAGGTGGGGGCCTGCCGTGTGTCTGTTCCGTCGCTCAACTGACGACGGATGCGCAACGCCCCGGTCAGATGAGCGTCTGCTTTTTGCTTTTGAGCGCGGCTGCACCGATGCCCGCAGGGGCAGGGGTGTTGAGTTGGCGCAAGAGCATCGCGGCATTGTGCCCGAGCTGCCGCGAGCCGGTGCCACAATGAAAACAATGGCTGACCCTCGCGTGACGATCCAGACACAAGACTTCGACCTCAGTGCCGAAGTGGCCGCCTTGCGCGCCGGCGACCCTGGCGTGGGCGCTGTGGTCAGCTTCGTGGGCACCGTGCGTGACCGCAGCGACGGCCAGGGCGTAAGCCAGATGGAGCTGGAGCACTACCCGGGCATGACCGAAAAGGCCATCGAGGCCATGATCGCCACGGCGGAGGCCCGCTTCGACATCCGCGGCGCACGCGTCATTCACCGTGTGGGCCCGCTGGCGCCGCAAGACCAAATCGTGCTGGTGGTCGTCTCTTCCGCTCACCGAGGCCAGGCCTTCCAGGCCTGCGAGTTCCTGATGGACTACCTGAAGACCCAGGCCCCGTTCTGGAAGAAGGAACACACCCCAGAAGGCGCCCGGTGGGTCGACGCGCGGGTGCACGACGACCAGGCGCTTGCCCGCTGGGGCATTGCCAGCGGAAACGCTGCCGCATGAACACGGCACTGCCGTGGGCACAGGTGCTGGCGGTGGCGGCGGGTGCGGCGGTGGGCGCCTTGCTGCGCTGGGCGGCCGGGCTGTGGCTCAACGGGCAGTGGCAGGGCTTCCCGCTCGGAACCTTGCTGGTCAACTGCGTGGGTGGCCTGATGATCGGCGCGGCGCTGGTCTGGTTCGACCGCAGCCCCAACGAGCTGCTGCGCCTGCTGCTGGTCACGGGCTTCCTGGGTGGGCTCACCACCTTCTCGGCCTTCTCGGGCGAGTCGCTCTCGCTGATGCAGCGCGGCGAGTACGCCTGGGCTCTGGCCCATGCCGGCGCCCATGTGGTGGGCTCGCTGGCTTGTGCGGCAATCGGCTTTCGTTTGATGCGCGTCATGATGGTGTGAGCGCTTGACTTGAAAACTCGGGGTGCTGCCTCAAATCCCCATCAATCGGAGGATTACCCATGCGTCTCGACAAGCTCACCACCAAGTTCCAGGAAGCCCTGGGCGAGGCCCAAAGCCTGGCCCTGAACCGCGACAACCCCTACATCGAGCCGGTGCACGTGCTGGCCGCCATGCTGGCCCAGACCGACGGCCCCAAGGCCTTGCTCGAACGGGCCGGCGTCAACACCAACCGGCTGCAGACGGCGCTCGACGCCGAGATCAAGAAGCTGCCGCAGGTGCAAGGCGGCGAGCAGGTGCAGGCCAGCCGCGACGTGGCGGCGCTGTTGCAGGCCGCCGAGAAAGAAGCCACCAAGCGCGGCGACCAGTTCATCTCGAGCGAGATGTTCCTGCTGGCCGCGGCCGACAGCAAAGGCAGCATCGGCCCGCTGGTCAAGGAGCACGGCCTGACCCGCAAGGCGCTCGACACCGCCATCGACGCGGTGCGCGGCGGCCAGAAGGTCGACAGCCCCGAGGCCGAAGGCCAGCGCGAGGCGCTCAAGAAGTACACGCTCGACCTGACCGAGCGCGCCCGCCAGGGCAAGCTCGACCCGGTGATCGGCCGCGACGACGAGATCCGCCGCGCGATCCAGGTGCTGCAGCGCCGCACCAAGAACAACCCGGTGCTGATCG
>NZ_JADMJX010000389.1 GCF_018780185.1 Rhizobacter sp. | reverse complement strand
CGCTGATCCTGATGGACGGCGGCCACGAGGTGAACGAGATCTTCTTCGACGACGTGAAGGTGCCGGTCGAGAACCTGATCTTCGAAGAGAACAAGGGCTGGACGGTGGCCAAGTACCTGCTCGGCCACGAGCGCATGGGCTCGGGCAACGTGGGCGGCAGCAAGCGCATGCTGGCCGAGCTGAAGGAGATCGCCAGCCGCGAGCTGAAGAACGGCAAGCCGGTGATCGACGACCTGCGCTTTCGCGACAAGCTGAGCCGCATCGAGATCGACCTGCAGGCGTTGGAGCTCACCTCGATGCGCTTTCTCGACAAGCTGCGCCGCAGCGGCCAGCCGCCGGGCGCCGACGTGTCGATGCTGAAGATCCGCGGCACCGAGATCGCGCAAGCCATCACGCTGCTGACGGTCGAGGCCCTGGGGCCGACGGCACAACCCTTCCGCGCCATCGAGGGCGAAGAACTGGACCCGGTGCAGACCAGCGTGACGCCGCGCTACCTGAACTACCGCAAGGTCAGCATCTACGCCGGCTCCAACGAAGTGCAACGCAACATCATCGCCAAGGCCACGCTGGGCCTTTGACACCCACCACCGTTCGGGCTGAGCCTGTCGAAGCCCAGCGTGCACCTCCGCAAGGGCTTCGACAAGCTCAGCCCGAACGGAGCTCAGTGACCCCAGGAGCAACACATGAACTTCGAACTGACAGACGAGCAACAACAACTGGCCGACTCGGTGCGCAAGTACCTCGGCAACAGCTACGGCTTCGAGGCGCGCAAGGCCATCATCCAATCACCCAGCGGCGTGGGCGACAAGGTCTGGGCCACCTTCGCCGAGCTGGGCCTCACCGCGATGACCCTGCCCGAGGCCGACGGCGGCTTCGGCGGCGGTGCGATGGACCTGCTGGCCGTGATGCAGGCCTGCGGCGAAGCGCTGGTGGTCGAGCCGCTGCTCGACAACGTGGGCCTCGCCGGCCGCCTGCTCGCCCGCGCCGGCAACGACGCCCAACGCAGCGCCTGGCTGCCGGGGCTGGCCGACGGCTCGGTGCAACTCGCCTTCGCGAGCGTCGAGCCGGGCCACCGCTATGAACTGGCGCCGCAGACCACCACCGTCACGAGCCACGCCGATGGCTGGGCGCTCAACGGCGAGAAGTGCGTGGTGATCGGCGCGCCCACGGCCACGCGGCTCATCGTGTCGGCCAGCAACGGCAGCGGCGCGAGCCTCTTTCTCGTCGACCCGAAAGCAGAGGGCGTCACGCTCAAGGCCTACCGCACGGTCGACGGGCTGCGCGCCGCCGACATCCGCTTCAGCCATGTGAAGCTGAGTGCCGATGCGCTGCTCGGCACGGCCGGCGAGGCCTTGCCGCTGATCGAAGAGGCGGTCGACTTTGCCACCGCCCTGCTCTGCGCCGACGCGGTAGGCGCCATGCAGCACGCCTGCGACGCCACGCTCGACTACATCAAGACGCGCAAGCAGTTCGGCGTGCCCATCGGGTCGTTCCAGGCGCTGCAGCACCGCATGGTCGACATGGTGATCGCCACCGAAGAGGCACGCTCCATGTCGATCCTGGCCGCGGCCAAGGTCGATGACACGAGCATCAGCGCCAGCGAGCGCGGCCGCGCCATCTCAGCGGCCAAGGTGAAGATCGCCGAGTCCGCAAAACGGGTGCGCGAAGAAGCGGTGCAACTGCACGGCGGCATGGGCATGACCGAGGAGCTGAAGGTGTCGCACACCTTCCGGCGGCTGACGATGGCAGCGCAACGGTTTGGCGATGCAGACCACCACCTGGAGCGCTACGCGGCGCTGGGCTGAATGCTGAAGCTGGCCTGAGGGGTTTGGCGCCCAACCATGTAGGCGGCGCCTTACTCAAGCTTGCGGGTATGGGCTACCACGGCCCAGCGAGGTGATGAGTACGATGGTTGCGACGGAACGAAACCCGCCCAGCCATGGGCACATGACCAGGAGACATGCGCATGTTGAAGTGGGCCATCATCTTTTTCATCATCTCGCTCGTCGCCGGCTTCTTCGGCTTCAGCGGCGTCGCCTCCAAATCGCGAGGCATCGCGAAGGTGCTGTTCGCGATTGCGCTGGTGATCTTCCTGATCGTGCTGGTGTTCGGGGTGATGCTCGGCATGCTGGTCTTCTAGGGCGCGCCCGCTTCCGCTCAGATCATCGACAACCGCGTCTTCTTTTTCGGCGCCGGGAAGCGGCTGTCGATCAGGCGCAGTTCGTGCTCGCTCAGGGCCACCTGCTCGGCCGCGAGGTTTTCTTTCAGGTGGGCGACGGATGACGCCTTGGGGATCGCCACCACGCCGGGTTGACCGATGACCCAGGCCAAGGCCACCTGCGCCGCCGTGAGCCCGCGCGAGCGGCCGATCTCGGCGAGCGTGTCGTCAGCGGCCAGGCTGCCCTGGTCGATCGGGCTGTAGGCCATCAGCGGCATCGAGCGCTCGCGCATCCAAGGCAACAGGCTGAACTCGGGGCCACGCTCGGTCAGCGAGTAATAGACCTGGTTCACCGCACATTGGCCGTGGACGGCGGGGCTCGGTGCGGTGAGGGCCTGCAGCTCCTGCATGTCGGCCAGGTCGAGGTTGCTCACGCCCCACGCGCGCACCTTGCCTGCGGCCACCAGCGACTCCATCGCTTCCACGGTCTCGGCCAGTGGGTGCTCGCCGCGCCAGTGCAACAGGTAGAGGTCGATGCAGTCGAGGCCCAGCCGCCGGCGGCTGCGGTCGCACGCACTCACGGTGCCGCGCCGGCTCGCGTTGTGCGGGTAGACCTTGCTGACGACAAACATGTCTTCGCGCGCCACCTCGCCGGCCTGAAAGGCTTCGGCCAGCGCACGCCCGACCACGGTTTCGGCGCCCCCCTCGCCGTACATCTCGGCGGTATCGATCAGCCGGTAACCCAGCTCGATGGCGCTGCGCAGGTTGGCCACCTCGGCCTCGCGCCTGGCGCTGGCTTCGCCCATGCGCCAGGTGCCCAGGCCCAGCACAGGCATCGTTGTTCCGTCGGGCAGTTGCACGTCACGCATGGGGTCGCCTCCATCAAAAGTCGACACAGGTCATGGGAGTGGATTCTGGCAATGGCCCAAGGGCCAGCCTTCGAAAGCGCCAAGTCGCTCACTTCAGAGAACGCGTCGAAGCCAGCTCGCCTGGAGAAGCTGCAGAGCAACCACGAGCAGTTCATGGACGTGGCCGCGTCGCTGATGATGCCCGTTCCGCGCCCCGCCTAGACCGGTGCATGGGTATGCTGGTGGCCCCGCTGCCGCCCGTGCAAGACGCCTGCCCATGCACCTCGAAACGCCCTCCGCCCGCTTCGGGCCTGTGACCGTGTACTTCGGTGAAAAGTCCGGCAAGTACCCCGACGGCAACCAGCTCATCGTGCAGGGCGGCGACACCGTGGTGGCCTTCGACACGCCGCAGGTCGCAAACCGCCTCGGCCCGGTGTTCGACGACCACGTCGACATGGTCGTGCTCGGCCACGTGCACGAGGACCACATGGCCGGCCTGCACCGGCTGCCCGGCGTGCCGGTGCACGTGCATGAGCTCGACGTGGAGGCCGCGCGCAGCTGGGAGGGCTTGAGCCGGCACTTCGGCTACCCGCCAGCGGTGATGGAGCCGATGCGCACGAAGCTCGACGTCGACTTCCACTACACGCCGAGGCCCGACGCGGTGTCGTACACCGACGGCGCCGTGTGGGAGCTCGGCGGTGGCGTGCGGGTGCGTGCGCTGCACCTGCCCGGGCACACCGCGGGCCACTGCGCGCTGTTCGTGGAACCGGTAGGCCTGGTGTTCATCGGCGACATCGAACTCTCGAGCTTCGGCCCGTATTACGGTGACGCGACCTCCAGCCTGAGCGACTTCAGACGCTCGCTCGCGCGGCTGGCCGAGCTCGACGCGTCGGTGTGGGTCACCTCGCACCACAAGGGCGTGTACACCGACCGCTCGGCATTCCTCGCGGCCTTGCGCTCGTATGCCGCTCGCATCGACGAACGCGAGGCCGTGGTGATCGAGCGGCTGCGCAGGGGGCCTTGCAGCCTGGGCGAGCTCGTGTCGGGAGGCCTGTTCTACCCCGCCGGGTACAAGTCGCTGTGGACCGAGCCGGTCGAGCGCCGCGCGATTTCGCAGCACCTCGATGAGCTGGTGGAGGCGGGTCGGGTGATTGCGCCTGCCACGTCGGCGGCGGGAGAAGGCCACTATCGATTGCTGGCCTAGCCTTCAGCGAGCGAGCTCATTTCTTGCCCTGCGGGTAGATCGTCTCCCCACGTTTGAGCATGGCGACGAAGGTCTCGATCTTTTTCTTGCGGCCGGCTTCCGTCTTCATGTGGTGGGTGCGAAAGGCCAGCGCAAACCTGTTCTGTTCGGTGAGTGTCGCCAGCATCGCCCGCGCCTTGGGCTCGGCGTCGATGGCCGCCTGCAGATCGGCCGGGATCTTGAAGTCTTTGCCGCTGCCATAGGCGCGCGCCCATCGCCCGTCTGCCTTGGCCGCATCGACTTGAGCGAGGCCGGGCGCTGCCATGCGGCCTTCGCGGATCAGCCGCGCCACGTTGTCGACGTTGATCTGGCTCCACACGCTCTTCTTGCCGCGCGGGGTGTAGCGCTGCAAGAAGCTGTGGTCATCGAACGCCTTGCGGATGGCATCGATCCAGCCCCAGCACAACACCACATCGACCGCCTGCTTCGGCGTGATCGACGGTAGGCCCGAGCCGACCTTGTGGACCTTGATCCAGACTTCATCGGCCGTGCCGTGGTGCTCGGCGAGCCAGTCGTAAAAACTGTCGGCATCGGCAAACTCGCGCACCTTGCTGGGGTCGACGATCACGGTCGCCATCGGCGAGCCCTTCTTGGCTTGGGGTTCAACTCGGGGTTCATCTGTTGCTCCATCCATTCAGCCTGTAGATCAAGGCCTTCATCGTATCGATGCAGACGCGGCAACGTCCTACATAAATCACCCCGTCGATTGGCAAGAATAGATCGCCAACTTCAGGAGCACACCATGGCGCACAAGCAAAACCCCAGTGACAGCCAGACCGCGAAGGCCGGCAAGGTCGAGAACGACACCAACAAGGTGGGAGAGCAGCCGCCTACCGTGTTGAACCAAGGCCAGCGCACGCCGAAGAGCCGCTCTGACCGAGAGTCGCATGTGGGCGGCGCAAACCAGTCGCAAGCGCGACGCGGATCGTCCGGCGGGCACAAGCGCTAAGGCAACGCAACCAGGCTCGGAACTCAGGCGCTGCAGGCGCAACGCGGCGCCACGATCTCCGAGCCGGGGAGGCGACGCTGGCCAGAGGGGCACACCCGCCGCCCAACACGATGTTGCCCATCAACAGGTGCAACTCGTCGACGAGGCCGTGTGCGAAAAGATCGTTCCAGACCTCGCAGCAACCGTAGATGAGCGGGTCGAGCTCGGTGATCGCCTCGTCCTTCACGCAGGCCCAGCGGCGTGAGCGCGACAGACAGACAGCGATGGTTGATACCGCGTGCCCGAGGGCCTGCAATCAGCACTCTCTCGCGACGAGGGAGCCTCGATGCTCGGTGCAAGTCCCCCGCTTTCGGCGTGAGCCGATCTGAACAAGGCGTTCGGCCTTAAAGACAATCATCGAGCCAGTTGTCTGGAATCTGACTTCCTGCCTTCAGAGTCAGGCAGGTAGACATGCTGGGTAGGCTATTCAGCCACGGTGTCAAAAGGTCGTTCAACCATGCTCGGTCTGGGAAGCCATTCTGAGTTTGTGATTCGATGGTCATGCCTCTTCCCAATGCTCTTGCTCGGCAGACGCTCTTTTCGTGTTCCGCAGTTATCGAATCGCAATCGACGAGGAGTTGCTTCTTCCGAAGGCTCACTTCTTCCATACGCCTGATTTTCTCGGCTTTATCAATTTTCCGTAGGGCCGCAAACTGTCAAGCGCTGACGCGATCTCTTTCTTTGAGAAGGTATAGGTGAAGGAGGGTTCGGCCACTAACGCTCTAGCAAGGCATTCGGAATAGTTGGAGATGTCCGGGCCTGCGCACCTGGAGGCGAAATAGGCGGGAAGGGATGGCCACATTCTCTCGCGCATCTCCTGGCGAAACAGCACCACCTGTGCGTGGAATCCCTGTAGCCCTCGCTCGATCCGTGCCTTTTCATCGCGAGTTGCGTGAATGTCAGCATTCGCCTTGCCCAGAAGGCCTTTCAACTTGCCGAGTTCAAGGTTCGCACCACTTACTGCCTTGGCTGCGGTGTCGAGTTCGGCTTGTTTTCCGCTGAGTTCTAAGGCGATCGCATCCCGCTGGGCAGCAATGTCCACCATCTGCTCCTTCACGGCTTTTACGTCTCGCTCAAGCTTGTCTTTCTCGATCTTTTGCGCAGCCATTAATTTTTCCTGATTGGCGACAAGTTTTGTCGTGTCAACCAACGCTTGTTCGGTTCGCTTTAGCTGCTGCTCGGGCTTGAAATACACGATGAACGACCAAGCGGTGAGCACGATGATCACGAACTGCAAGAAGTTTGCGAACCCCTGAGTGCTCAGATAGGGCGAGTGCCAGAGAAAGAATGGCGTCGTCACGGGCGCTTGCTGAAGAGGTTTGGCTTTGTGCCAGCGAAAGCCGCCCTTGGCGAGCCGTGGTCGGTTCGACATTTGTCTCCTCACTTCGAAATGCTGTTGTGACTGCCCGGGTCGTGCCACGGGTCACTCAAACTCGCGGTTATTGTTGCGATCAATTCTGCCCGCTGATTCGGATGTGCTGACGCTCCGGTGGCCGTCCTAAGCGGCTACCCCCTTAAATGAGCTCCTTCATTTGAAGTGCGTGACGCCAGTACATCAGCCAGAGCTACGGCGCCGTACTCGGCGAACGTGAACGGCAGCGACTTGGAAAACTTCAGCTGGCGAGGTGGTCAAAGGCTGTGACCACCCCCAGCTTCTCGGCCGCGTCGAGCTGAAACACGAAGTCGGATGGGAAGCGTGCCGCGTTGCGCTTGACGGCCTGGTTGAGTAGCTTGGTCGGCACGCCGTAGAGGCCGGCCCAACGCGGCGGGAGCCAAAGCTCTCCGTCATTCCCGCGAAGGCGGGAATCCAGGATGGCGGCATCGTGCCGTCGTGCTGACTGCGGGACATGCCTGCATGCTGGATTCCCGCCTTCGCGGGAATGACCGCTTCAGCAGTGACACGTCTGCTCTTACAGCAGTGAGCCTCGGCGGGAACGACGATTACTCTACCGTGCCAACACCGGACGCAGCGCCGCGCCGGTATGGCTCGTCTTTAGCTTGGACAGGGCCGTCGGGTCCGTCGCCGCAACCACCTTGCCCCCCGCCCCACCCCCCTCCGGCCCCATGTCGATCACCCAATCGGCCTCGGCGATCACATCCAGGTCGTGCTCGATCACCACCACGCTGTGCCCGCCATCCACCAGCCGGTGCAACACACGAATCAGCTTCTCCACATCAGCCATGTGCAGCCCCACCGTCGGTTCGTCCAGTACATAGAGCGTGTGCGGCGCCTTGTTGCCGCGGCGGCCCACGTCGTCGCGCACCTTGGTGAGCTCGGTGACGAGCTTGATGCGTTGCGCTTCGCCGCCGCTCAATGTGGGTGACGGCTGGCCGAGCGTGAGGTAGCCCAGGCCCACGTCTTTCATCAGCTGCAGCGGGTGCGCGATGTGCGGCATGGACGCGAAGAACTCCACCGCCTCGTCGATCTCCATTTGCAGCACGTCGCCGATGCTTTTTCCCCGCCACGTCACCGCCAGCGTCTCGGCGTTGAAGCGCTGGCCATGGCACACGTCGCAGGGCACTTTCACGTCGGGCAGGAAGCTCATCTCGATGGTGCGCATGCCTTGGCCTTCGCAACCTGCACAGCGGCCTTCGCCGGTGTTGAAGCTGAAGCGGTTGGGCGCATAGCCGCGCGCACGCGATTCGAGCGTGTCGGCGAAGAGCTTGCGGATCACGTCCCAGAAGCCGATGTAGGTGGCGGGGCAGGAGCGCGGGGTCTTGCCGATGGGTGTCTGGTCGACTTCGAGCACACGGTCGATGAAGCCCCAGCCTTCGATGCTGTCGCAGCCTTGCCAGTTGGGTTTGCCACCCCGCGTGTTAATGAACTGCAGGTTGGCGAGCAGCACGTCGCGCGCGAGCGTGCTCTTGCCCGAGCCGCTGACGCCGGTGACCGCGACCAGTCGGCGCAGCGGCACGTCGACCGTCACGCGCTGCAGGTTGTGCAGCGAGGCGTTCTTGATCGTCAGCGGGCCTTTCTTCTCTCTGTCCTTGGTGAACACCTCGTCGCTGATCACACGCCGCGCTTGCAGTGGGTGCTTGAGCGGGTGCGCGAGGAAGCGGCCGGTGACCGACTCGGCCTGCGCCGACACCTCGGCCACCGTGCCTTGCGCCACCAGGCGGCCACCGCGTTTGCCGGCGCTGGGGCCGATGTCGATGATGTGGTCGGCACGCCGGATGGTGTCTTCGTCGTGCTCCACCACCACCAGCGTGTTGCCTTTCTCGCCCAGCTTGTGCAGAGCGTTGAGCAGCACCTGGTTGTCGCGCGGGTGCAGGCCGATGGTGGGCTCGTCGAGCACGTAGCACACGCCTTGCAGGTTGCTGCCGAGTTGCGCGGCGAGGCGGATGCGTTGGGCTTCACCACCGCTCAGCGTGGGCGCGGCACGGTCGAGCGTGAGGTAGCCCAGGCCGACTTCTTCGAGGAACTCCAGCCGGTTGCGGATTTCGACGATCACGTCGCGCGCGATCTCAGCGTCGCGGCCCTTCAGCTTGAGCGCTTCGATCCAGGTGCGGCAATCGGCCACCGACCATTGCGCGATGGCCGAGATGGCGTGGTCTTCGAAGGTGACGGCGCGTGAGGCCTTGTTCAGGCGCGTGCCCTCGCAGGCTGGGCAAGGCTCATCGACCACACCTTCGACTTCCATCTCTTCGGAGGGGAAGCTCTGCTCGCGGCCCTTGTCGTCGTCATCGCGGATCGAATCGTCATAGGCCTTGCGCTGCTCGCGCGTGAGCGCGAGGCCGGTGCCCACGCACATCGTGCACCAGCCGTGTTTGCTGTTGTAGCTGAACATGCGCGGGTCGAGCTCGGCGTAGCTGTCGCCGCAAGTCGGGCAGGCGCGCTTGGTCGAGAAGACCTTCACCGAGCCCAGCTTGCGAGTGGGCGTGCCGGCGAGCATGGCGCCCTTCAGCCCGGTGAGCGGAGCCAGCAGGTGCATCACGCCCTTGCCCACGTCCAAGGCCTTGGCGAGCAGCTCGCGCAAGTGCGCTTCATTGTCGGCACTGATGACGATGTCGCCGACCGGCAGCTCCAGCGTGTGCTCCTTGAAGCGGTCGAGGCGCGGCCACGGGTCGACGGGCAGGAAGTCGCCGTCGACACGCAGGTGGGTGTGGCCGCGTGCCTTGGCCCACTTGGCGAGGTCGGTGTAGACACCCTTGCGGTTGACGACCAGCGGCGCGAGCAGGCCCACGTGTTCGCCCTTGTGATCACGCAGCAATTGAGCCGCGATGCTCTCGGCGCTTTGCGGCTTGACGGGTGAGCCGTCTTTCACGCAGTGCTGCAGACCGAGCTTCACGTAGAGCAGGCGCAGGAAGTGCCACACCTCGGTGGTGGTGGCCACCGTGCTCTTGCGGCCGCCGCGGCTCAGGCGCTGCTCGATCGCGACGGTGGGTGGGATGCCGTAGACCGCATCCACCTCGGGCCGGCCCGCTGGCTGCACGATGCTGCGCGCGTAGGCGTTGAGCGATTCGAGGTAACGGCGCTGGCCTTCGTTGAACAGGATGTCGAAGGCGAGCGTGCTCTTGCCCGAGCCGCTCACGCCGGTGATCACGCTGAACTTGCCGCGCGGGATGCTCACGTCCATCGACTTGAGGTTGTGCTCGCGGGCGTTGACGATGCGGATGAACTCGTCGACCGGTTGGCGCAGAACAGCTTGCAGCGGCCGGCCCTCGTCTCCGTTCGGGTTGAGCTTGTCGAAGGGCTTCGACGGGCTCAGCCCGAACGGAGGTGGTTCACCACCCTTCGACAGACTCACGGCGAACGGAGATGCGGCACGTTCTTGCGCGGTCAGCGCAAAGCCCATCGACTTGTCGTAGTCGGCGAGTGCCTTGCCCGTGTGCGACGTGGGGTGCTGCTTCACGTCGTTGGGTGTGCCGGAGCACACCACCCAGCCACCGGCTTCACCGCCCTCGGGTCCGAGGTCGATCAACCAGTCGGCCGCGCGGATCACGTCGAGGTTGTGCTCGATCACCACCAGCGAGTGGCCGGCATCGAGCAGCTTGCGGAAGGCGCGCATCAGCTTGGCGATGTCGTCGAAGTGCAGGCCGGTGGTGGGCTCGTCGAACATGAAGAGCGTGCCCTTCTTCGCCACCGGCTGTCGGCTCGCCGTCGCACTTTGTGCGGCTTCGGCCAGGAAGCCGGCGAGCTTCAGGCGCTGCGCTTCGCCGCCGCTCAGCGTGGGCACCGGTTGCCCGAGCTTCACGTATTCGAGGCCCACGTCGATGATGGGCTGCAGCACACGCAGCACCTCGCGGTCGTTGGCGAAGAGTTGCACCGCTTCGCTGACGGTGAGCTCCAGCACGTCGGCCACGCTCAGCTCGCGCAACACGTCGCCGGGCAGGCGGCGGTCGATCTTCACCTCCAACAGCTCGGCGCGATAACGGCGGCCGTCGCAATCGGGGCAGCGCAGGTAGACGTCGGAGAGGAACTGCATCTCCACATGCTCGAAGCCCGAGCCGCCGCAGGTGGGGCAGCGCCCGTCACCGGCGTTGAAGCTGAACATGCTGGCGCCGTAGCCACGTTGCTGGGCCAGCGGCGATTGAGCGAACAGCTTGCGGATCTCGTCGAACGCACCCACGTAGCTCGCCGGGTTGGAGCGTGCGGTCTTGCCGATGGGGGATTGGTCGACGAACACCGCTTCGCTGATCCAGTCGGCACCGAGCAGGCGGTCGAACTCGCCAGGGGTTTCGGTCGGCTTGCCGAAGTGGCGGGCCAGTGCGGGGAAGAGCACGTCCTGCATCAGCGTGCTCTTGCCCGAGCCCGACACACCCGTCACACACACCAAGTGCTGCAGGGGGAACTCGACCGTCACGTTCTTCAGGTTGTGGTCACGCGCCCCTTCGAGGATCAGCTTGGGTGTGCTCTCGGTCACCACGCGCTTGAGGCCCATGCCGACCTGCTTGCGCGCGCCGAGGTAAGCGCCGGTCAGCGTGTCGGCACTGCGGATGGCCTCGGGCGTACCGTCGAACACGATCTGCCCGCCGCGCTCGCCGGGGCCGGGGCCCATGTCGATC
>NZ_JADMJX010000119.1 GCF_018780185.1 Rhizobacter sp. | reverse complement strand
GGTGTAGCAGACGTCGCAGCCCAGCGGCAGGCCGAGCAGCTTGCCGCAGAAGTGGTCTTCGAGCCCGGCGCGGATGATCTGTTTGCCGTCGTACAGATACTCGGGCCCGATGAAGCCCACCACCGTGTTGCTGAGCAGGGGCCCGAAGGCGCGTGCCACCGCGTAGGCGCGCGCCTCGCAGGTCTGCTGGTCGACGCCGTGGTGCGCGTTGGCCGACAGCGCCGAGCCCTGGCCGGTCTCGAAGTACATGACGTTGGCGGTGGACGGGTCGCCCACGGTGGCGCGCTTGAGCGACAAGGCGGCGTCGCGTGCCTCTTTGAGCAGCGCGAGGTTGATGCCGAAGCTCGTGTTGGCCTGCTCGGTGCCGGCGATCGACTGGAACACCAGGTCGACCGGCGCGCCCAGCTCGATGGCCTGCAGCGTGTTGGTCACATGCGTGAGCACGCACGACTGGGTGGGGATCTCGAAACGCGTGATCAGCTCGTCCATCAGGTGCAGCAGGTCGACCAGCGCCGGGATGCTGTCGGTGGCCGGGTTGATGCCGATCACCGCGTCGCCGGCGCCGTAGAGCAGGCCGTCGAGGGTGGACACCGCAATGCCCTGCGGGCTGTCGGTCGGGTGGTTGGGTTGCAGCCGCACCGACAGCCGCCCGGGCAGGCCGATGGTGTTGCGAAAGCGCGTGAGCACGCGGCACTTGCGGGCCACCAGGATCAGGTCTTGATTGCGCATGATCTTGCTCACCGCTGCCGCCATCTCGGGGGTGATGCCGCGGTGCACGCGCGCGAGCGTGGTGCTGTCGGCCGCGTCGCCGAGCAGCCAGTCGCGAAAGCCACCCACCGTGAGGTGCGCGATCTCGGCGAAGGCCACCGTGTCGTGCGAATCGATGATGAGGCGGGTGATCTCGTCGCTCTCGTACGGCACCAGCGCTTCGTCGAGAAAGCGCTGCAGTGGCAGGTCGGCCAGGCACATGCGTGCGGCCATGCGCTCGGCGTAGCTGCCGGCTGCCAGGCCGGCCAGCTGGTCACCCGACCGCAGGGGCGTGGCCTTGGCCATCACCTCCTTGAGGTCGGCAAACTGCCAGCTCTGGGTGCCGATGCGGTGGCGATAGGGCATGGGGCGGTCTCCGGCGTGGGCTGGGCGGCGTGGCCGCCCGGCCGCTCACGCCGATGCGGCGGCCGCTTCGCGGCGCTTGCTGCCACCCCACATGAACAGAACATACGACACCGCCATCAGGCCTGCAAACACCGCGGCCAGCAAGGGGTTGTAGTAGATCATCGCGCCCAGGCACACCACCGCCAGCACGAGCGCGATGGCCGGGAACACCGGGTAGCCGATGGCCGGGAAAGGGCGTGCGAGGTCGGGCTCGTTCTTGCGCAGCGCAAACAGGCTCAGCATCGACATGATGTACATCACGATGGCGCCGAACACCGCCATGATGACGATGTTGGCCGTGAGCGTTTGCCCGCCGAAGGAGAACAGCTCATCGCTGAAGATCGCCGCGATGCCGATCACGCCGCCGGCCAGCACCGCGCGGTGCGGTGTGCCGAAGCGCGGGTGGATGGCGGCCAGGTAGCTCGGCAGGTAGCCCGCGCGCGCTTGCGCAAAGATCTGCCGCGAGTAGCCGAGGATGATGCCGTGGAACGAGGCCACCAGCCCGAAGAGGCCGATCCACACCAGCATGTGCAGCCAGGCGCTGCTGTCGCCCACCACCACCTTCATCGCCTGGGGCAGCGGGTCGTTGATGTTGGAGAGGCGGCGCCAGTCGCCCACGCCGCCGGCGAACACCATCACGCCGATGGCCAGCAGCACCAGGGTGACGATGCCGGCGATGTAGGCCACCGGGATGGTGCGTTTAGGATCCTTGGCTTCTTCGGCCGCCATCGCCACGCCCTCGATGGCGAGAAAGAACCAGATCGCAAACGGGATGGCGGCAAACATGCCCGAGACGGCGAGCGGGCTGAACGTGTCTTGCCCGGCCCAGCCGTGGGCCACGAAGTTGGCGACCGAGAAGCTGGGCGCCACCACGCCCATGAACACCAGCAGCTCGAAGATGGCCAGCAGCGTGACGATCAGCTCGAAGGTGGCGGCGGTGCGCACGCCGATGATGTTGAGCGTCATGAAGATCACGTAGGCGCCGATCGCCATCGTCTTGGCGCTGACACCGGGGAACTGCACCTGCAGGTAGGCGCCAATGGCCATCGCGATGGCGGGCGGTGCGAACACGAACTCGACCAGCGTGGCAAAGCCCGCGATGAAGCCGCCGGTCGGCCCGAAGGCACGGCTCGCATACGCAAATGGCCCACCCGCGTTGGGGATGGCGGTGGTCAGCTCGGTGAAGCTGAAGATGAAGGTGGTGTACATCACGGCCACCACGATGGCGGTGATCATGAAACCCAGCGTGCCGGCGCTGGCCCAGCCGTAGCTCCAGCCGAAGTACTCGCCCGAGATGACCAGGCCCACCGCGAGGCCCCACAGGTGCCAGGCGTTCAGTGTCGGTTTGAGATGACCGGTTTGCATGGGGGGCTCCTGCACAGTGGCGGTGAAGAAGCCTCGCAACCGGCAAGTTCCATGCCGTTCAGCACCCGATGCATGCACCACTTGCGAGCCCGTTCTGGGCCCGCGCAGGCCTACGCGGCGCAGCTCACTCGCTGGCGCGCAGGCCCTGCTGCCACAGCGGCCAGGCCTGCTCGAAGAGGGAACCCGCCGCCGTGAAGGCGCCGGGCTCGGCGGCAAGCTGCACCCAGGCCAGGGTGTCGTGGTGGCTGCCGGGGAGCGTGTCGTCCTGGCGGTAGTGCACCAGCCAGGCGTGCACCTGGGCGTAGTGCTGCGGGTGTTTCTTGAGCGTCCAGGCCAGTCCCACCAGGTCGGCGAAGCCTTCTTCGCGACGCGTCTGCTGCATCTCGTTCAGCTGCTGGCTGCGCACCGGGTCGGTCTCACGCTGGGCCGGGGCAAAGCCGGCGGGCACGGTGTTCCAGGCGCCTCGCACATACCGCCAGCAGTGACCCAGCTCGTGGGCGGCCATGGCCTCGACCACGGGGAGCAGCAGGTCGGCGGGGATCGCCTCCAGGCTGCTTTGTGCCTCGGGGTTGCCGCGCATCGACAGCACCAGTTTGCAGCGCCCGTTGACGTAGGCCATCGCGAGCGGTGCGTTGCCGGGCGTGGGTTGGGGTTGCACCACGATGTCGAGTGGCAGGCCTTGTTCGCGGGCGTAGCCAATCGCGGGCGCACTCAGTTGCAGCCAGCGGGTTTCGGTGTCGGTCAGGGTCGACTGGGCCGTCGCACTGACGGTCAAGCAGCTCATCAAGGTCATGAACAGGCGCTTACCCATGCCTCGTATTGAACAGGCTTGTGCGGCGTTGCATCGGTCGATGTGTGAGGACAAAGCACGACTTTTTCGCACTGCAAGCACCTGGCGGGCGTGAAGCGGGCCCCGTGCCGCGCTACCCTTGCCGCACGCGACTCTTCACACGCCCATGAAAGGCTTTCAGGAACTGCTTTCTCACATGAGTGCCCAGCTCGATGCGGGAACGCTGACGCTGCAAGGCGCGGCCCTCGGCATGTCGGAATACGTGCAAGGCCAGATGGCCTGCTCGCGGGTCAGCGTGTGGCTGCTCGAAGGCGAGGCGGGCCACCGCGTGATGCGCCGCCTGGCGGGCTACGACGGTGTCACCCGCACGCCCATCACCGAACCGGTGCTGCTGCGGGAAGAAGAGTTCGCGGCGTATTTCGAGGCGCTCACGCAAAAAGGCGTCTACCGGTGCCCGGACACCCTGGCCGACCCGCACCTGGCGGCCATGCGCGAGAGTTACCTGCTGCCGCATGACATCCGCGCGTCGCTCGACGCGACCATCGGCGCCAACGGCACGACCTGGGCGGTGTACTGCTGCGCCCAACAAGGCAGCCTGCGCGACTGGACACCTCAAGAGGTGCGCCTGCTGCGGCGCTTCACCGACGCGATCTCGGTGCGGCGCGCTCGCCGCCGCCGCCGCGAGGCCGAGGCGGCCATGCTGATGCAGCGCCTGGTGAACGGCGAAGGCCTGACGGCACAAATCGACACACCCTGACGGACGCGTGCCCCCGCTTTAAGACTGCCTTCAGACGAGGCACCTAGATTCGATCGTGATTCCATTCCTCTGCAGGATTCACGATGCCCTCTGCCTGTTTGCGCCCCGCCGCGCTCGGTTTCTCGTTGCTCATGCTCGGTGGCTGCGCGTCACTCGGCGCCAAGCCCTTTGAGCGCGAGCTGCTGGCCAAGCCGGCCATGCAGTTGAACGCCTCGCCGCTGGAAGCGGCTGCCGACGACCACACCTACTTCAGCAAAGAGGCCGCCACCGGTGGGCGCAGCTTTGGTGGCGGGGGTTGTGGATGCAACTGAACACCAACCCCTCGGGTGCCCTGCACCTCGCGCTGGCGGCGGCCACCGCCAGCCTGTTGGGCAGCGCCCACGCCGAAGGCCTGCGCCCGAGCGCCGACTGGCGTGTCGACAGCGCGGTGCTGGTCTATCAAGAAGGTGACGGCCGCGTGCGTGCCATCGAACCCATCGTCTCGATGCGGCGCACCGACAGTGCCGACCACAGCATGGGCCTGCGCGTGACCTTCGATTCGCTCACCGGCGCCTCGCCCAACGGCGCGGTGGCGCAGCCGACCGCGCAGACCTTCACCAACCCCTCGGGCAAGGGCGGGGGTTACACCACCTCGGCCGGCACCGCCCCGCTCGACCCGCGCTTTCACGACCAGCGGGTCGCGCTGCTGGGCAGCTATGAGCGCCCTCTCGGTGAAGGGCAGCGCATCTCGTTTGCCAGCAACGTGTCGAACGAACACGACTTCAGCTCGCTCTCGTTCAGCACGAGCTTCGCGCAAGACTTCAACCAGAAGAACAGCACCTGGAGCCTGGGCCTCGCGGCCGAGTTCGACCGCATCCGCCCCGAGGGCGGCGTGCTGGCCGAGCTGAAGCCGGCCTTCGGCGCCTCGACCCGTGTGACCGACAGCGACACGCGGCGGGTGGTCGACCTGCTGGCCGGCTTCACGCAGGTGATGTCGCGCAGCTGGCTGATGCAGGCCAACTACAACCTCGGCCGCGGCACGGGCCACCACAGCGACCCGTACAAGGTGCTGTCGGTGATCGACGGCACGAGTGGCCTGGTGACGGGCGACCAGTACGTGGTCGAGTCGCGGCCGCGCAGCCGCACTCGCCACAGCGTGCAGCTGCAAAGCAAGTGGCACCTGACCAAGGATGTGATCGACGCCTCGTACCGCTACTACCGCGACGACTGGGGCTTGAGCGCGCACACGCTCGACACCCGTTACCGCTTCGAGCTGGGTGGTGGCATGCACCTGGAGCCGCATGCGCGCCTGTACCGCCAGAACGCGGCCGATTTCTACCGCACCTGGCTCACCGAGGGCCGCGACTACAACAGCGCCGGCTCGCAGAGCGTGTTGCCTTATGCCTCGGCCGACACGCGGCTGGCGGCGTTCAACGCCACCACCCTGGGCCTGAAGTTCGGCATGTCGCTCTCACGCGGGCAAGAGCTGAGCCTGCGCGTCGAGTCGTACCGGCAAAAGCTCAAGGAGCCGGCCGCCGCGCCCGGCGCCTTGCAAGGCCTGCAGCTCATGCCCAACCTGCGGGCGACCACGCTGATGCTGGGCTACAGCGTGCCCTTCTGACGCAATGACCTCCATGACCGTCACCCAGCTGCCCGATGGGGTGTGGGCCGGTCGTTTCGAGGCGATGGCCAGCCCCTGCGAGCTGCTGGTCGACGGGGGTGATGCGGCCGGCGCCGAGCGCCTGCTCGGGCTCGCACAGCACGAGGTGCAACGCATCGAGCGCAAGTACAGCCGTTACCGTGCCGACAGCGAGCTGTCGCGTTGGGTGGCCCATGCCGGCAAGGGCGTGAAGGTCGACGACGAAAGCGCCGGCCTGCTCGACCTGGCCGCGCTGTGCCACAAGCTGAGCGGCGGCCTGTTCGACATCAGCTCCGGGGTGCTGCGCGCCGTGTGGCGCTTCGACGGCAGCGACCAGGTGCCCGATGCCGAAGCGGTCGCGCGGGTGGTGGCGCGGGTGGGTTGGCAGCACGTGCGCTGGGAGCGGCCGCTGTTGACGCTGCCGGCCGGCATGGAGCTCGACTTCGGCGGCCTCGGCAAGGAGTACGCCGCCGACCGCGTGCTGGGCTTGTTGCGTGAGCACACCACGCTGCCGCTGCTGGTGAACCTGGGCGGTGACCTGGTGGTGAGCGGCCCGCGGGCGAGTGGCGAGGCCTGGTACGTGGGGGTCGAGCGGCCGGCGAGCGAGGCGTCAAGCGCGCTGTCGACCGCCGGGTTGATTGCGCTGCGGGGCGGCGCGTTGGCCACCAGTGGCGATGCACGCCGCTACCTGCTGAAAGACGGTGTGCGCTACAGCCACATCCTCGACCCGCGCAGCGGGTGGCCGGTGCAAGGCGCACCGCGTTCGGTCACGGTCGCGGCGCCGACCTGCACCGAGGCGGGCTTGATGTCGACGCTGGCAATGTTGCAGGGCGCGGGTGCCGAGGCCTTGCTCGCGGCACAGGGGCTGCCGCACTGGGTGCAGCGCTGAGGCCAGGCTCTGAATCCGGGGGGGTGACCCGGTGCTAGAGTGGCCGCTTTTTTGCCCATGGCACGCATGTCTTCTTACTTGAACTCCCGCAGCGCCCTGGTCGGCATGGGCTTGGTGTGGTCTGCCCTTTCATGGCCCGTGATGGCCCAGGTGCAAGGTGCCGGGGCCAGCTTCCCGTCGAAGGTCTATCAAAAGTGGGCCAAGACCTACGAGGCTCAGACGGGTGACACCGTGGCCTACAAACCTACCGGGTCGGGCGACGGGGTGGCGCAGATCAGTGCGCGGGCCGTCGATTTTGGCGGCACGGATTCGCCGCTCCCGGCCGACGAGCTGGGCAAGCGCAGGCTGGTGCAATTTCCCATGCTGGTGGGCGGCATCGTGCCGGTGGTCAACCTGCCGGGCCTCGGGGCCAACAAGATGGTGTTGAGCGGCGAGGTGCTGGCCGAGATCATGTCGGGGCGCATCCGCAGGTGGAACGACGCTCGCATCACCGCACTGAACCCGTCGCTGGAGTTGCCGTCGCTTGCCATCGTGCGTGTGGTGCGCGCTGACAAATCGGGCACGACCGACGGCTTCACGCGCTATTTGTCCGAGCTGTCACCTGGCTTCAAGCGCGAGGTGGGTGCGAGCCAGCTGCCCAAGTGGCCTGGCGAGGTGATGCCGGCCGAAGGCAACGATGGTGTGGTGCAGGTTCTCAAGGCAACCAGGGGCGCAGTGAGCTACGTCAGCTACGACCGCGTGGTGTCGGATGGCTTGGCCGCCGTGCGGCTCCTGAATGGCGCCGGTCAGCCGGTGGTGGCCTCGGAAACCGGTTTTCGCGCGGCCATCCTCGACAGCGACGTCGCCCGCAAGGGAGACGACCGGGCGAGCCTGATGAACCGTCCGGCCCCCCAGGCCTGGCCCATCACACAGACCAGTTTTGCCGTGGTCGACCTGGAGCCCGCCGACGGTGAGCGCGCCAGCCGGGCAATGCGCTTCTTGTACTGGTGCTTCATGCACGGTGACGACCTGACGCGTGGCACCGGCTTTGCCCCGCTCCCGAGCAGTCTGCAGGCGCGGCTCGCGAAGAGGTTTGCCTCGGTGAAAGCGAAAGACGGTCGGCCCCTGCACTACATGGGCTACTGAGCGCGCGGGTCAGGGGCGACGCTCAGAGCCCCAGCCGCTGCGGCGACAGATACTGCTGGCGGTAGATCTCGAAGGGCATGGTGTCGGCCGCTTCGATGCGCTGCTGTTCGGCCACCGAGGCCTGCGCCATCTCGCGAAAGTGCGCTGCCATCTCGGGCGTGAACGGCCGTGCCAGCAGCTGGGCCTGCGTCTGCCGGCTCTGCGCCAGGGTGAAGCGCAGGAACGAGTTGTCGAAGTCATGCGCCATCGCATTCAGCACCCGGGCCGAGGGCGTCAGGCTCGCATCGGCCAACAGCTCGTGCGCTGCCACCAGCGCGGCCTGGTAGAGCTCGCCGCCATGGGCGGCATCGAGCGCCGCGGCAATCGGGCGGCACTCGTGCACCAGCTGCAGGCCCCAATCGATGAGCGTCACTTCTTCGGCCCCGCGCTCCAGCTTGAGGCCCGGCTGGCGGCCGTGGCCGGCGGTGCGGTGCTGGTTGCGCCCCAAGGCGGCGATCTCGTCGACCGTGTCGGGCGGGCTCTGCGTGAGCAGGCAGTGGAGCAAGAACACGTCGAGGAAACGCACCGTCTCGGCGGTGATGCCGATGGGCACGAAGGGGTTGAGGTCCATCAGACGCACTTCGACGTATTCGACGCCGCGCTCGCGCAGCGCATGCAGCGGGCGCTCGCCGGGGAAGATCACGCGCTTGGGTCGGATGGTGCCGTAGAACTCGTTCTCGATCTGCAGCAAGCTGGTGGCGAGCTGGTTGTAGTCGCCACCGGGGTTCTGGATGCCCACCGCGGCATACGGCGCATATGGCCGCGTGAGCGCGTCTTGCAGTGAGGCGCCATAACTCGCGAGGCTGTTGTAGCTGACCGCAAGCGTCGCTTGTGCGTCACTCTGGTACCCCAGGCGGCCCATGCGCAGCGAGGTGCCGTGCGGCATGTAGAGCGTTTGTTCGGCCAGCGTCTGCAGCTCGTGCTGGCGGCCCGCGACGAAGCTCGCACCGACCGCCGGCGAGGCGCCAAACAGGTAGAGCAGCAAGAAGGAGTGGCGGCGGAAGTTGCGGATCAACCCGAAGTACTGTTCGTCGCTCACCCCCGGCAGCGACCAGTTGTAATGGATGCCCGAGATGGTCTGCATGCGCCGCCCGTACCGGTGGCCCAGGCCCATGCGGTACACGCTCTTGGCGCGGCCCACGTTGGAGTTGCCATAACGGCCGAGCGGAATGGTCTCGTCGGTCGGCAGGTCGCAGGGCATGCTCGACACCCACAGCATCTCGTCGCCCATGTCGCGCATGGCCTGGTAGGTGGCCTGGTGGATCTGCGTCAGCTCCTCCAGGCAGGCGTCAATGCTCAGGTGCACACGCGTCACCAGCTCGACCTGCGACTCGCTGAAGTCGGTGGTGATGTGCGGGTGCGTCAGCGCCGAGCCCAGCGCCGCCGGGTGCGGCGTGAGGGCGAGCGCGCCGTTGGGCTGCGCGCGCAGGCTTTCTTTTTCGATGCCACGGCGCAGGCCGGTCAGGCTGCCCGCCGGGAGTGCGCGCAGGCGGTCTTGCAAGTCGCTCATGCGAGGCTCTCCTCCGGCGTTTTCAGGGAGCGGAAGTTAACAGAGCTTGGCGACAAGCGCACGCTGTGAGGTTGCTTTGGTTTGTGGCAGGCATTCACGCCGCCGGCAGAAGCTTCACCGCGTAGCGCCCGCCGGCCTCGATGAGGGCGATCAGGCGGTCGATGTTGGGGTGCTTGCCCGGGTGGGCGCGGGCGTCGGCGGTGTGCTCGGCGTACATCAGCAGGCCCTCGTGTGCGGCCTGCACCGTGATGGCGCCAAAACGCTCGGCCAGCGCGGCATACACCGCGACCGAGCCGGCCTGGCCGGGTTTGTTCTCCAGCGTGGCGACGGTGGCGCCGTGCTGGTCGATCAGCTGCAGGCCCGCCAGGCGGGTGATGGGCGGGAGTTGCTTGAGGGTGTCGGCAAAGGCCATGGCGCTGAATCGTTATGGGAAAGATTGAAAGTGCGCCAGGGTGCGCTCGTAGGCGAGCTTCGCCGCGGCATCGTCGTGGTGCGGGCCATCGCCGTTGAAGCCGTGGCCGGCTTCGTACACATGCACCGGCAGGCTGGGGTGAGCGGCCTGCACCTTGGCCACCGCTTCCATCGGGATGCTGGCGTCGAGCCGGCCGAAGTGCAGGATGGTCGGGCATTGCGGCGTCTGTGCGGCCATGGCCGGGATCTGGCTGCCGTAGTAGCCCGAAGCCGCCGCCAGGTTCTTGCTGCGGCAGGCCACGGCCCAGGTGACGGTGCCGCCGTAGCAGTAGCCGGTCAGGTACACCGGGCCGCGTGCCTTGAGTGCGTCGATGCAGGTCTGCGTGTCGGCCACCGACAGTGCAAAGGGGTGCAGCTCGCGGGCGAGCTTCATGGCCTGCTGCATGTCGTCGGGGGTGCGGCCGAGCTGCAGGCCGGGGGCTTCGCGGTCGAAGAGCGAGGGTGCCCACACCTCGTAGCCTTCGTCGGCGAAGCGATCGGCCTGCTGGCGGATGTGCCCGGTCACACCGAAGATCTCTTGGATCAGCACCAGGCCGCCGCGTCGGGCGCCCTTGGGCTGCACCTGGTAGACGCCGATGCTCGCGCCGTCGCTCATGGTCATCTGGGTGATGCTGCCGCGTGTGCTCATGGGGGCTCCGTGGGACGCTGTGGGGACGCGATGGGGACGAAATGGGGAGAAAGGGGTGCAGCAATATAGTGGGCCCGATTCAACTCTGCACGAGCCGCCCATGAAAACCCGCGCCGCCATCGCCTGGAAAGCCGGCCAGCCGCTGACCATCGAAACCGTTGACCTCGAAGGCCCGAAGGCTGGCGAGGTGCTGATCGAGGTCAAGGCCACGGGCATTTGCCACACCGATTACTACACCCTCTCGGGTGCCGACCCCGAGGGTCTGTTCCCCGCGATCCTGGGCCACGAAGGCGCGGGCGTGGTGGTCGACGTGGGGCCGGGCGTGACCACGCTGAAGCGCGACGACCACGTGATCCCGCTCTACACACCCGAGTGCCGGCAGTGCAAGTTCTGCCTCTCGCGCAAGACCAACCTGTGCCAGCTGATCCGCGGCACGCAGGGCAAGGGCCTGATGCCCGACGCGACCAGCCGCTTCTCGCTGAACGGGAAACCCATCCTGCACTACATGGGCACCAGCACCTTCAGCAACTACATCGTGGTGCCCGAGATCGCGGTGGCCAAGGTTCGGTCCGACGCCCCCTTCGACACCATCTGCTACATCGGCTGCGGTGTGACCACCGGCGTGGGCGCGGTGCTGTTCAGCGCCAAGGTCGAGGCAGGTGCCAACGTGGTGGTGTTCGGCCTGGGCGGCATCGGGCTCAACGTGATCCAGGGCGCCAAGATGGTGGGCGCCGACAAGATCATCGGGGTCGACCTCAACCCCGAGCGTGAGGCGATGGCGCGCAAGTTCGGCATGACGCACTTCATCAACCCGAAGACGACGGAGAACGTGGTCGATGCCATCGTGCAGCTCACCGACGGCGGCGCCGACTACAGCTTCGAGTGCATCGGCAACACCAAGGTGATGCGCCAGGCGCTGGAGTGCACGCACAAGGGCTGGGGCCGCAGCATCAT
>NZ_JADMJX010000313.1:5065-11307 GCF_018780185.1 Rhizobacter sp. | reverse complement strand
TGCGCGGCACCGTCGATTCATGGTCGGAGCGGGCTGCAGCCTATGGCGCGGCGGCGTCGGCGCCGGGCGTGACCCAGGTCATCAACGAGATCCGGGTCGAGACCTAGGGCGCGCGTGAGCGTCGCCACGCCCACGCGGCAGACCTTTCGAGATGGGCAAGCGGCACATGCGCTACCTCGGGTGGATGCTCGTTCTGGCGGCGCTCGCGGTGCCGGCGTGGGTGGCCTACGAGTCGCCGGTGTGGCTGGGTGCGCCTTCACCCGCCGCCGTGGTGGCGCCAGAAGCGGCACCAGCAGCGGCACCAGCAGCACCACCCGCAGCGGCACCGCAAGCGGTGCCCGGCGGCACGGCGCCCAACTACCGCGCAATCGTGCAGCAGGCCGCGCCGGCGGTGGTGGGTGTCACCGCGGCCGGCGTGCACAAGGGCGAGTGGCAGGGCCTGCCTCCCGGGCTGGAAGACGACCCGTTCTTCCAGTTCTTTCGTGGCCTGCCGGGCTTTGGCGATCGTGTGCCTGACGGCGAGGCCCCCTTTCGCAGCCAGGGCTCGGGCTTCATCATCAGCAGCGATGGCCTGGTGCTGACCAATGCGCATGTGGTGCGCGAGGCTCGCGAGGTCAACGTGACCTTGGCCGACCGGCGCGAGTTCAAGGCGCGTGTGCTCGGCGCCGATGCCACCACCGACGTGGCCGTGCTGCGCATCGACGCCAAGGGCCTGCCGGTGGTGCGCCTGGGCGATGCGCAGCAGCTGCAGGTGGGCGACCCGGTGCTGGCCATCGGCTCACCCTTCGGGCTGGAGCAAACGGCCACGCAGGGCATCGTCAGCGCCAAGGGCCGCTCGCTGCCGGGCGACACGGCGGTGCCCTTCATCCAGACCGATGCCGCGGTGAACCCGGGCAACTCGGGTGGCCCGTTGCTCGATGCCAGTGGCGCGGTGGTGGGCATCAACGCGCAGATCTACTCGCAGTCGGGTGGCTACCAGGGCTTGGCGTTCGCGATCCCGATCAACGTGGCGCTGAAGGTCAAGGACCAGATCGTTGCCACCGGCAAGGTGGCCCATGCGCGCCTGGGCGTGAACATCCAGGACCTGAACCAGGCCCTGGCCGACTCGTTCGGCATGGCGCGGCCCGAAGGGGCTCTCGTGGCCAGCGTGGCGCCGGGCAGCGCGGCGGCCAGCGCCGGGCTGAAGCCGGGTGACGTGGTCACCGAGCTGAATGGCGAACCGATCCGTCGCGCGGGCGACCTGAGCAGCCGCATCAGCCTGGCGGCGCCGGGTGACAACGTGCGGCTGAAGGTGTGGCGCGACGGCGCGCCGCGCGAGCTGGCGGCGCGCCTGGGGCGTGCCGAAGAGGGCGCGGCCGCCGACGCCGCACCGGCCGACGCGCCGCCCTTGGCCGGGCCGCTGGGCATGCAGCTGCGAGCGCCCACGCGCGAAGAGCGGGCACGCTCGCGCGGCGAAAGCGGGCTGGTGGTCGAGCGGGTGTCCGGCCCGGCTGCGCGGGCCGGGGTGCGCCCGGGCGACCGCCTGCTGGCCGTCAACGGCACGCCGGTCGATTCGGTCGAAGAGGTGCGCGCGCTCATCGAGCGCAAGCCGCGCGGCGTGGCCTTGCTGATCAGCCGCGGCGGGCAGCACCTGTTCGTGCCGGTGCCGACGGGTTGACGTGGGCCGACCTGCGCGCGGCTTGCGCCTTCTCAATCCAAACCATCGTGACCTGTCTAGATTGTTGAAACGCACAGGCACCGACCCAAGGAGAACCGCATGAAGACCGATGCACAACTGAAGAAGGACGTGGAAACCGAGCTGGAGTGGGACCGTTCCCTCGACGCCACCCGGGTGGGCGTGGCGGTGGCGAATGGCGTGGTCACCCTCAGCGGACACCTGAGGACCTTTGCCGAGAAGGTGGCCGCCGAGCGCGCAGCCAAGCGCGTGGCGGGCGTGCGCGGCGTGGCGATGGAGCTGAGCGTGAAGCTCGAGCCGCACCACCAGATCAGCGACTCGGAGATCGCCGACGCTGTGCGCACGGCGTTCAAGTGGCATGCGCTGATCCCCGAAGACCGCATCCATTTCACGGTGGAGAAGGGGTGGGTCACGCTCACCGGCACCGTCGACTGGGAGCACCAGCGCCACAACGCCGAGGTGGCGGTGGCTCCGCTCACCGGCGTGGTCGGTGTCATCAACAAGATTCACCTGCGTGAGCGCCAGACGCCCGACTACGTGGCGCACCGCATCCAGGAAGCACTGGCGCGCTACGCCGACGACGAGGCCAAGCACATCGAGGTGCGTGTCGACGGCAGCACGGCCACGCTGCGCGGCACCGTCAACTCATGGGCCGAGCGCGACATCGTGCAGAACGCGGCCTGGTCGGCGCCCGGCATCGCGCGGGTGTTCAATGAATTGAAGGTTGCCTCGTGACCGCGCTGCCGCCCGCCCGAGCAGCCCGCCATGCCGATCCACAACGCAGACATTGCAGCGGCCTTCAACGAGATCGCCGACCGGCTTGAGATCGAAGCCGCCAACCCGTTTCGGGTGAGGGCGTATCGCAACGCGGCGCGCATGGTCGGCGAGCTCGGCCGCAGCGTGCGCACGATGATCGAGCAGGGGGCCGACCTCGACGCGCTGCCTGGCGTCGGGCCCGACCTGGCGGGCAAGATGCGCGAGATCGTGGCCACCGGCACCTGTGCGCTGCTCGAGCGGCTGCGCAAGGAGCTGCCACCGGCCATCACCGAGCTGCTCGCCGTGCCCGGCATCGGCCCCAAGCGGGCGCGCGCCTTGCACCACGAGCTCGATGTGCAGACGGTCGAGCAGCTGCACCAGGCGGCGCAGCAAGGGCGGATCAGGACCCTCCCCGGGTTCGGCCCCAAGACGGAGCTTCAGGTCCTGAACGCGACCACCGCGCACCTGAACCCGAGGCAACCGCAGCGCTTCAAGCGGGTCGTCGCCGAAGCCGTCGCCGAGTCGCTGCTGGCGTGGCTGCGCAGCGTACCGGGGGTGCTGCGGGCCGAGGCCGCCGGCAGCCTGCGCCGCATGCGCGACACCGTGGGCGACCTCGACCTGCTCGTCACGGTGCGCAAGGGCAGCCCGGTGATGGAGCGCTTCGTGGGCTATGAAGACGTGCACCACGTGCTGGCGCAAGGCCCCACGCGGGCGAGCGTGGTGCTCAAGAGCGGCATGCAGGTCGACCTGCGCGCGGTGCCCGGCGAGAGCTTCGGCGCCGCCTGGGTCTATTTCACCGGCTCCAAGGCGCACAACATCGCGCTGCGCCGGCTGGCCCAGGACCAGGGGCTCAAGATCAACGAATACGGCGTCTACCGCGGCGCCGAAGGCGAAGCCGAGCGGGTGGCCGGCGAGACCGAAGCCTCGGTCTACCGCGCCGTGGGCCTGTCGTTGATCGAGCCCGAGCTGCGCGAAGACCGCGGCGAGCTCGAAGCCGCGCGCCACCGGCGCCTGCCGGTGCTGCTGCAGCGCGCCAACCTGCAGGGCGACCTGCACGTGCACACCCGCGACAGCGACGGCCACGACAGCATCGAAGCCATGGCCGAGGCGGCGCGTGCACAAGGCCTGGCGTACATCGCCATCACCGACCACTCGCGGCGGCTTGCCGTGACGCACGGGCTCGACCCGGTGCGCCTGGCTCAGCAGATCGACCGCATCGACCGCATCAACGAGCGGCTGCAGGGTTTCACCGTGCTCAAGGGCATCGAGGTCGACATCCTGGAAGACGGCACGCTCGACCTGCCCGATTCGATCCTGCAGCGGCTCGACCTGGTGGTGGGCGCCGTGCACCAGCGCTTCGACCTGACGCGTGCCCGCCAGACCGATCGGTTGCTGCGCGCGATGGGGCAGCGCTACTTCAGCATCCTGGCGCACCCCACGGGCCGCTTGATCGGCGAACGCGAGCCGTACGAGGTCGACCTGCTGCGGGTGCTGCGCCACGCCCGCCAGCGCGGCTGCTTCGTCGAACTCAATGCGCAGCCCGCGCGGCTCGACCTGGACGATCAGGCCTGCCAGATGGCCAAGGCCGAAGGGGTGCTCGTGAGCCTCAACTCCGATGCCCACAGCGTGCTCGACTACGACGACCTGCGCCATGGCGTGGGCCAGGCGCGGCGCGGCTGGCTCGAAAAGGCCGACGTGCTCAACACCCGCCCGCTGGCCGAGCTGAGGCCGCTGCTGGCGCGCACGATGTGAGGTGTGCGATGAAGGGCGCACGATGAACAACCACAGCGAGCACGTCTTCGGCGGCCGTCTGGTGATGGTCGGCTTCGGCTGCATCGGCCAGGGCACCCTGCCGCTGCTGCTGCGCCACATTGCGATGCGGCCTGAGCAGATCCTCGTCGTCAAGCCCCACGCCAGCGGCCTGGAGGTGGCGCAGCAGCACGGCGTGCGCAGCTTGGTGACGCCGCTCGATGCCGACAACCTGCAGCAGGTGCTGGCGCCGCAGCTCGGCCCGGGCGACTTCTTGCTGAACCTGTCGGTCGACGTGAGCAGCGTGGCGCTGATCGCGCTGGCCCGCGAGCGCGGCGCGCTCTACCTCGACACCTGCATCGAGCCCTGGGCCGGCGGCTACCTCGACGCCGCGCTGACGCCCGCACAACGCACCAACTATGCGCTGCGTGAGGCCGCGCTGGCGCTGCGCAGCCCCGCGCGCAACGGGCCCACCGCGGTGCTCACGCACGGTGCCAACCCGGGGCTGGTGTCGCACTTCGTCAAGCAGGCCCTGCTCGACATCGCGGCGGCCACCGGCGCGGCCCGCCGCGCGCCGCGCACGCGCGAAGGCTGGGGCCGCCTGGCGCAGTCGCTCGGGGTGCGCGTGATCCACATCGCCGAGCGCGACACGCAGGTCGGCACGTTGCGCAAGTCGGTCGGCGAGTTCGTCAACACGTGGTCGGTGGAGGGCTTCGTCGACGAAGGCACCCAGCCGGCCGAGCTGGGCTGGGGCAGCCATGAGCGGCACTTCCCGAGCGACGGCGTGCGCCATGCGGCGGGCTCGCGCGCCGCGATCTACCTCAACCGCCCCGGCGCGAGCACCCGCGTGCGCAGCTGGACGCCGCTGGCCGGCGAGCAGCACGCCTTTCTGGTCACCCATGCCGAGTCGATCGCCATCGCCGACCACCTCACGCTCGGTGACCCGGCGCAGCCGAGCTACCGCCCGACCGTGCACTACGCCTACCACCCGTGCGACGACGCGGTGTTGTCACTGCACGAGCTGGCCGGGCACAACTGGCGCCAGCAGGCCGGCAAGCGGGTGCTCAAAGACGAGATCGTCAGCGGCGTCGACGCATTGGGTGTGCTGCTGATGGGGCATGCGCGCGGGGCCTACTGGTATGGCTCGCAGCTGAGCATCGAGCAGGCACGCGCCCTGTGCCCGCACAACAGCGCCACCAGCCTGCAGGTGGCGGTGGCGGTGATGGCCGGCGTGGTGTGGGCGATGAAGAACCCGGCGCGCGACGTCGTCGAGCCCGAAGACCTGCCCTACGACGAGATGCTGCGCCTGTGCCGACCCTACCTCGGCGACATGGTCGGCGCCTACACCGACTGGACCCCGCTGGCCGGGCGCGGCTGGTTGTTCAGCGAAGACGTCGACCACGATGACCCTTGGCAGTTCAAGAACTTCAGGGTCGCTTGACGGAGGGACAACCGTGCAGCGTGGTGTCACAGACGTATCGATGACTCCGAGTTGGTTGGTGGCGGGGCAATCTGGCCTACCTGATCTACACCTGGGGTTCGACAGGCGGCCCCGAGGGAGTTTTTTTTCAAGCGCACGCTCTGCGTCAGATGGCAGCAGCTCCGGGGCTCCACAAACGCTTCACATCCCGGACGCGGGGGACGGAAGTCGCCAGACGCCGTCGTCGGCCACGGCGAAAAGATCCGCCCCAGGAGCGGGCGACAGGGTCCAGCCGCCGGTGAACTCGCCGAACGCCGGCAACAGCAGTTGATGCGCGTCGAGCGCGAAGCACGGCAGGCGCAGGCGCTCTCGCCCGCGGCCGCGCAGCGTGACCGTGGGGTGCACATGCCCGGCCAGCACCAGGCGGCCCGGCTGCGCCTGCGGGTGGTGACACGCGGCGAAGGGCCCGAGCTGCCAAGGCTCATCGACCACCTCGACGCCCAGCGCCGCCGGTGGGTCGCCGGCTCGGTGATCGTGGTTGCCTCGCACCAGCACGCAGCGCACCGCGCTGAAGGCCGCGCGCCACGCACTCAGCTCGCTGAGCACCGACGCCGTTCGCGCTTCAGCGGCATGCAAAAAATC
>NZ_JADMJX010000313.1:0-4965 GCF_018780185.1 Rhizobacter sp. | reverse complement strand
CCTGGGGGCAAGCTCATCGGCGGCGCCTGCGTCGATCGGCCCGGGCTGCGGGCGGGGGGGCTGGCTGGCCCGCGCCGCTGAAGGCCAGCGTGCCCAGCACCTGCTCCGCGTTCGCCGCCGGCGTGTCGCCGCCGGCCGCCGCTTCGAGCTGCGCCACCATGCGCGCGATGCGGTCGGCCACCTTCTCGTTCGAGAGCTGCTCGCGAAACAGCTCCACCATCAATGGGAATGAAAACGGCGTCGGCCGCGCCAGCGGCTTCCACACCCGCTGCTGCGTGGCCATGCGCTGCAAGCTCGCGCGCAGGCGGCCGATCTCGAGCTCGTGTGCGAGCAGCTCCTGTTCGGCCTGCTTGAGCAACTGGTTGGCCGGGTCGTACTTGCGAAACACCTCCCAGAACAGCGACGACGACGCCTGCAGCTGCTTGTTGCTGCGCTTCTCGCCGGGGTAGCCCTGGTAGATGAGCCCGGCCACGCGTGCGATCTCGCGAAAGCGCCGCTGCGCCAGCTCGCTGGCATTGAGGCTGTCGAGCACCTCGGTCAACAGCGTGGCCTCATCGCCGACGACCAGCGCCTGCGGCAAGACGGCGGGCCAGTCGACCTCGGTGGCACTCAGCAGCTCGAAGCCATAGTCGTTGAACGACATCGAAAACGTGCGCGGCGTTTCGCGTGCCAGGCGCCACGCCACCAGGCTCGCCAGGCCCAGGTGCACGTGACGGCCCGCGAACGGGTAGAGAAAGAGGTGCCAGCCTTCGCGCGTCTTGAGCGTCTCGACCAGCAGCGTCTGGGGTGTGGGCAGGGCCGACCATTGCCGCTGGATGTCGAGCAGGGGGCGCAGGCACTGCAGCTCGGGGCTGTCGTAGCGGCCGGCGTCGGCGAGCGCGAGCTGCTGGACGACCGCGTCGGACAGCGTGCTCGAGAGCGACATGCGCCCGCCACTCCAGCGCGGCACGGCCGCACGCCGGCCGGTGGCGCGCCGCACCCAGGCCGTCATGTCCTGGATGCGCACGAGCTCGAGCAGCCGGCCGCCGAAGAGGAAACATTCGCCGGGCTTGAGCCGTGCGGCAAAGCTCTCTTCGACACTGCCCAGGCGCGCCCCACCGAGGTACTGCACCGGCATGCTCGCGTCGCTGACGATGGTGCCGATGTTCACGCGGTGGCGTCGTGCGAGCCGGGCGTCGGGCACACGCCAGATGCCGTCGTCACCCGGCACGGCGCGCTGGTAGTCGGGGTAGGCGGCCAGCGAGGGGCCGCCCTGGCGCACGAAGGCCAGGCACCAGTCCCAGCTCTCGCGCGAGAGGCCGGCGTAGGCGGCGGTGCTGCGCACTTCGTCGTAGAGCGCCTCGGGTTCGAAGCCACCGCCCAGCGCCACCGTGACCAGGTGCTGCACCAGCACGTCGAGCGGCTGCTGCGGTGACGGGCGCGCTTCGATCTGCCCGGCGGCAATGGCGGCGCGTGCCGCGGCGCCTTCCACCATCTCGATGCTGTGCGTCGGCACGAGGGTGATGCGCGACGGCCGCCCGGGCGCATGGCCCGATCGCCCCGCACGCTGCAGCAGCCGCGCCACGCCTTTGGGCGAGCCGATCTGCAACACGCGCTCGACCGGCAAGAAGTCCACGCCAAGGTCGAGGCTGGAGGTGCAGACCACCGCACGAAGCTCGCCGTTTTTCAAGCCCAGCTCCACCCATTCGCGCACCTCTCGGTCCAGCGATCCGTGGTGCAGCGCGATCGTGCCGGCCCATTCGGGGCGCGCCTCCAGCAGGGCCTGGTACCAGATCTCCGACTGCGAGCGTGTGTTGGTGAACACCAGCGTGGTGCTGCTGGATTCAATTTCGGCGATCACCTGCGGCAGCATCGTGAGCCCCAGGTGCCCCGCCCACGGGAAGCGCTCCGCACGTGGCGGCAACAGCGAATCGACCACCAGCGTCTTGGGCACCTCGCCTTGCACCAGGCGGCCGGGCCTATGACCCAACTCAGCACCCAACAGCGCGTGCTGCGCCTGCGCCAGGTTGCCCAGCGTGGCCGACATGCCCCACACGCACAGCCCGGGGCACCAGCGGCGCAGCCGTGCCAGCGCCAACTGAACCTGCACGCCGCGCTTGTTGCCTAGCAGCTCGTGCCACTCGTCCACCACCACCAGGCGCACGCTGCGAAGCGCGGCCTGCGCATCGGCCCGCGACAGCATCAGCGACAGGCTCTCGGGCGTGGTCACGAGCGCCGTGGGAAGGCGCTTGTCTTGGGCGCTGCGCTCGCTGGCAGCGGTGTCGCCACTGCGCGCGCCGGTGCTCCAGGCGTCGAACGTGGGCTCTGCAGCGTGCAGCTCGGCGAGTGGGCCTTGCAGTGCACGCAGGGTGTCGGCAGCGAGGGCGCGCATGGGGGTGATCCACAACACGGTCAGCGGCGCAGGCGGGCTGGCTGCACGGCCACCAGAGCTTTGCAGAAAGGCGATCAGCGCGCCGAGCCACACCGCATAGGTCTTGCCGGCACCCGTGGTCGCATGCAAGAGGCCCGATTCGCCAGCAGCCATCGCCGCCCACACCTCGCGCTGGAACGCGAAGGGTTGCCAGCCGCGAGCGGCCATCCACGCGAGCAGGCTTCGTTCGACGGCTTGTGGCGCCTCAGGTGCTCGGCGGGTGTCAGGTTTGCGTGGCAGCGATTTCTTGCCGGTCATGGGCCGATGATGCCCGCGAAACGAAGCGGCCCGCGCCTCCGAGCGGCGTGACCGCAGTGCCCGTTGCTCCTGTTTGGCGCACTGCACGGCGCATACCCTGCCGGCTCCAGGGTTTGCGTGTATCGATGAATGCAGGCGTGTGCTCGAATACTCTGAGCTGTCATTTGACGCCATCTCTCTGGAGCAAACCCCCATGCGCAACTACCTGCAGTTCTACATCGACGGCCGCTGGGTCGACCCCGCCGTGCCCAAGAGCATCGACGTCATCAACCCCGCCACCGAGAAGCCCGCCGGCCGCATCTCCATGGGCTCAGGCGCCGATGTCGACGCCGCCGTCAAGGCAGCCCGCAAGGCCTTCGCGAGCTACTCGCAGACCAGCGTGGCCGAGCGCGTGGCCTTGCTCGAGCGGATCATCGACGAGTACAAGAAGCGTTACGCCGACGTGGCCGCCGCCATCACCGAAGAGATGGGTGCGCCCGTGAAGCTGGCCAACGAGGCTCAGGCCGCAATGGGCCTTGCCCACCTGCAAACGGCGCTCGGTGTGCTCAAGGACTACAGCTTCACCAAGGCCCGTGGCAGCACCCTGCTCGTGCAAGAGCCGATCGGTGTGTGCGCCTTCATCACGCCGTGGAACTGGCCGATGAACCAGATCGCCTGCAAGGTGGCGCCGGCCCTGGCGGTGGGTTGCACCATGGTGCTCAAGCCTTCGGAGATTGCGCCGTTCTCTGCCCAGGTGTGGGCCGAGATCCTGCATGCGGCCGGTGTGCCTGCGGGCGTTTTCAACCTGGTCAACGGTGACGGGCCGACGGTGGGCGCGGCGCTGTCGAGCCACCCGGAGGTCGACATGGTGTCGTTCACCGGCTCCACACGCGCTGGCATCGAGGTGGCGCGCAATGCCGCGCCGACGGTGAAGCGGGTGCACCAGGAGCTGGGCGGCAAATCGCCCAACATCATTCTGGAAGACGCCGACCTCACGAAGGCGGTGACCGCCGGGGTGCGTGGCGTGATGGGCAACTCTGGCCAGTCGTGCAATGCACCCACGCGCATGCTGGTGCCCAACTCGCGCATGGCCGAGGCCCTGGCGATTGCCAAGGCGGCTGCCGAGGCCACCACCGTGGGCGCACCCGACAGCGGGGCGGCCCTCGGCCCGGTGATCTCGGCCGGCCAGTGGGACAAGATCCAGACGCTGATCCACAAGGGCATCGAAGAAGGCGCCACGCTGGTGGCCGGCGGCCCCGGCAAGCCCGCGGGCCTGGAGACCGGCTACTACGTCAAGCCGACCATCCTCGGCAACGTGAACAACCAGATGACGGTGGCACGCGAGGAGATCTTCGGCCCGGTGCTGACCATCCTCGGCTACGACACCGTCGACGAGGCCGTGGCCATCGGCAACGACACGCCCTACGGCCTGGCGGCCTATGTCTCGGGCACCGACCCTGAAGGCGTGCGCAAGGTGGCTGCGCGCCTGCGTGCGGGCCAGGTCAACATCAACAGCGCCGCCATCGACCTGATGGCGCCCTTCGGTGGCTTCAAGCAGTCGGGCAACGGCCGCGAGTGGGGCGACCATGCCTTCGGCGAGTTCCTGGAAGTGAAAGCCATGCTGGGCTACGCGCCCGACAAGGCGGGCTGAGCCGGCCGCCCTGCTGCATGAGCAACGCCAGGGTCCCTTGTGCCAACTTGCAGGGTCGATCACATCACGATCGTGGCACCGTCTCTCGCGGCGGGAAGCGAGATGGTGGAAAGGCTTCTGGGGGTGTGCCCGCAGCCAGGCGGTGAACACCCCCGGATGGGGACGCACAACCTGCTGCTGCGGCTGGGAGGTGCGAGCTTTCTGGAGGTGATCGCCATCAACCCGACCGCGCCTCGGCCGTTGCGCCCGAGGTGGTTCGAGATGGATCGGCTTGTCAGTGAAAGCAGGCCACGGCTGGGCTGCTGGGTGGCGCGAACCGACGCCATTGAAGCGTCACTGTCACAAGCCCGCGAGTACCTCGGTGAACCGGAGCCCATGTCCCGAGGGGCGCTTGATTGGCACATTTCGATCCCGCACGACGGTAGCCTTCCGCTTGGTGGTGCGGCGCCGGCATTGATTCAATGGCAGGCCAGTTCGCACCCCGCTGCGGGCATGCAGGACAAGGGCTGCAGCCTGGTCAAGCTGGAGCTTCTGCATCCACAGCCTGCGCGCCTGAATGCATTGCTCGGCAGCCTCAACTTCGTCGAGCCGGAGGGCTTGCTGGTGGTGACCGAGGCTGCTGCTCCGGGGTTAATTGCTCACATCGATACGCCACAGGGTCTGCGGA
>NZ_JADMJX010000106.1:7247-11368 GCF_018780185.1 Rhizobacter sp. | reverse complement strand
GCTTGTTCACATCGGACGCGCGCAGCGCGCGCTACGCACTGCCTCTGGCCGGCGTGGGCTGGGGCATCGCCGCCTACCACCTTATGGTCTTCTGGGGCCTGGTGTCCGAAGGCCTCGTGCCATGCGGCAAGGGATCGTCGTGTGCCGACGCCGACGTTCAGGTAGCTGGTGTGGTGCCGATTCCGCTGCTGTCGCTGGCTGCGTTCACGGGAATCTTGGTGGCGTTGTGGGTAGCTAAAGGGAGGGCGAAAGCATGAACAGGAAATGGATCATTCTGGGTACGGTCGCGGCGGTCGTAGTGGCTTTCGTGGCCGGTGTCGTGGTCTTCACGAGTCGCTCCACCCAGGAAGTAAAGCAGGCAGTCCAAACAAACAGCGATGCGTTGGTCAGGCCGCACTCGCCGATCTTCGGCAATCCGGCCGCCAAGGTGACGATCGTCGAGTTCTTCGACCCGTCCTGCGAGACCTGCCGGGTCTTCTACCCGATCGTCAAACGCATGGTCAATGCGAGCTTCGGCCAGGTCAGGCTCGTGGTGCGTTATGCCCCGCTGCATCAGGGATCCGACACGGCGGTCAAGATCCTCGAGGCGGCCAGGCTGCAGGGCAAGTACTGGGAGGCACTCGAGCGGGCCATGGCCACGCAGCCCCAGTGGGGCGCGCATGACCGCCCTCAGCCCGAGATGATCTGGGACCTCATCGGTGACATCGGGCTGGACATGGCAAAGGCCAAGGCGGATGCCAAGGGGTCGACCATCGAGCAGTTGCTACGGCAGGACATCGCCGACATGCAGGCCCTGAAGGTGGATCGGACACCCGGGTTCTTCGTCAACGGCACGCCACTGCGTGAGTTCGGCGAGGCGCAGTTGAAGGCGCTCGTCGAGCAGGAGCTCAAGAAGGCAGGCGCCCCCTGAGCAAAGGGGGTTCGTGGGCAGATCCGCACCGATGAACCGATTCCGACCCCCTGGCTCCCGCGAACCGTGACCTCAGAAGTTGTACTTGACGCCGAGCACGATGCCGGGTTTGCCGAGTTCCTTACCGTTGACGGGCGAGGAGTAGAAGACCTTGTCGGCATCGGTGCCGACGATCGCGCCGCTCACGACTAGTCCGCTGAAGTCCTTGCTGACCGTTATGGCGTAGTCGGTGTAGGTCGCCGCGTCGCTGACTGGGCCCTTGATCTTCTGGTAGCCGATGTGCGGCGTAAGCGTGATGCCAAGGCCCACGTCGAAGCCGGCGGACAGGTCGAGATAGAACGAGTTCTTGCTGTCCGGGTTGGCAAACGTGTTGGTCACCGCATGCGAGTACTTCAGCGTGGCTGGGCCGTAGGTAAGCGCGCCATAGAGCTCGGTCGTGTTCGCTGACGGGTCGAGGTCGTTGCTCGGGTACTGGTACGTGAGCGCGCCGACGTCGAAGCCGAGGCCTGGCATGACCTCGCCCTTGTAGCCGCCGTAGACGTCGATTTCGACGCTGGCGTCACCGCCGAAGTCCTTGATCCACTTGATCGACGAGGCCCACGCCCCGACGTAGAAGCCGCCCGCCGCGTAGTCCACGCCACCCTGTATCGCCGGCTTGAGGCGCGACTGCGAGATACCCCGGTATCGGTAGTCGCTGACGGCGCCGACGTTGAAGGCGAGCTGCGCCGAGGCGACGGTCGGTGCTGCACAGGCGATTAGTGCCACAGCGAGGGCAAAAAGCGTTTTCTTCATCAAAAAGTCTCCTGGGTAGTTCGGGTTGCAGTCGGCTAAACCGCAGCTTCTGTGCCATGCACCCCGCTCCACGAGAATGTCCCTGCGACGCCCGAACTGCTCCGTTTCGGTGCCTTCTCGCATCGTCTTTTGGCACTCACGCACCAATTCAGCCTCATCGGGCGCCCGGTTCATCTTGTGTAGACGGGCGTTATCTGCCGCGGAGGCCCGATGTCGCTTGATGTCGTTCACAGCGACGAATCGTCGCGCGCGGCTCGCGATATCTTCAGCGAAAAAATCATCGGCGAGTGCAGAAGCTGCGAGTGGTGGGTGACAGCTGGAAAGGGGTCACTCGGCCTCAGCGGGATTAGCCAGGCTGATGCCGATGGCGGTGAGGCCATCGCGCGACATCGCAAACGGTTTTCCCTGGTGCATGCGCGCAATGGCCGCGACGATGGACAAACCCAAGCCATGATGCTGATGAGCACCCAGGCGTGAACGGTCGCTGCGGAAGAAGCGGTCGAACAGGCGCGGGACATCCTCTGGCGCGATCGTTACACCGCGGTCTACGACGGACAAGGTCACCTCGCCCGGCCCTGGGCGGTCGATCTCCACGCGAACCACGCTGCCTCGGACGGCGTAACGCGTGGCGTTGTCGATCAGGTTGGAGAGAGCACGACGCAGCAAGGCGACATCGAATGCGCCGGCCGCGTCACCGGAGATCTCAATCCTGAGCCCGGCGTCTTCTAGGGCAGCCTCGTGGTACTCCACCACCTTGGCGACAACGGCCGCCAAGCTCTCGGTGGCGGTCCGTCGGGCGGTGGCGCCGCGGTCGGCATGCGACAGAAAGAGCATGTCGGTGACGATGGCAGAGACGCGGTGCAGGTCGTCCAGGTGCGCCCCCAGCACTTCGCGCAGTTCCTCCGCCGTGCGCGCCCGGCCCAATGCGATCTCGGTGCTGCTGATCAGGGTCGCCATCGGCGTGCACAACTCGTGAGCCACGTCGGCATTGAAGCCCTCAAGCTGGTCGTAGGCCAGCGACAAGCGACCCAGGAGGTCGTTGAACTGGGTGATGAGTGGCTGCAACTCCTGGGGCTGCGCCGACCCATCGAGTCGGTGGTGCAGGCGTTCAGCCGAGAGCTGCCGGGTCTGCTCGACCAGCTGCCGTACCGGACGCAGGCCCAGCCGGACCAGCGCAAAGCCGCCGGCCGACACGGTCAGCGCACCGACCAGTGCCGCGGCGACCAGGGTCAACGCCAGGCTGCGCAGCAGCGCCTCATCGTCGCGGCTGTCGAGCGTCAGGGTCGCAGCCAGCGTCTCGCCGATGGCGTCCGGACGCGGCGTTTCGAATTCCACCCGTTCGTTGTAGTCCCCGTGTGCCGCGGTGACACTTCGGTAGAAGGTCGAACCATCGGCCTGGGTCAGCGTCAGCCCCAGATTGAGGTGGCCAATGAAGAAGTCGTCCAGCTTGTGCTTCAGCGCCAAGATGTCGTGGTCAAGCGTGGCCTCTGTAAGCAGGTGGCGCACCTGCTCCTGCTTCTGCGCCAGGGCGTCCTGCTGCCGGGTGGACAGGTGCCAATGCGAGGCCGCGTAGACGCCGGCACACAGCACGGTTAGCACCGCCAGGCTTTGCAGGGCAAGCCACCATGACAGGCGGCGCCCGAGTGACGTGGCGCGACGAACCGTCATGGGCTGCGCAGTTCCAGCACGTAGCCCATGCCCCGCACGGCGTGAAGCAGCTTGCTGTCGAAAGGGGCATCGAGCTTGCCGCGCAGCCGTCGCACGGCCACGTCGATGATGTTCGTCTGGCTGTCGAAATGCATGTCCCACACCTGCTCGGCGATGACCGTGCGCGAGAGCACGCTGCCTTGCCGCCGCAGCAGCAGGACCAAGAGATTGAACTCCTTTGGGGTGAGGTCGAGTCGCTGTCCCGCGCGGGTGGCGCGGTGGCGCAGCAGGTCGACTTCGAGGTCTGCCAATCGCAGCACCGTGACCCGCTCGGCGTCCGCCGGCGCGCTCGCGCGCCGCAGCAGGACGCGGATGCGGGCGACCAACTCGGAGAACGCAAAGGGCTTGACCAGGTAGTCATCGGCGCCGCTTTCCAGTCCCCTGACGCGGTCTTCGACACTCCGGCGGGCGGTCAGCATCAGCACGGGGGTTTGTTTGCTCTGGCGCAGGGCCGCTAGCAAACCCAAGCCATCGATGCCCGGCAGCATGCCGTCCAGCACCAGCAGGTCGTAGTCGCCTTCCATCGCCATGTGCAGTCCGTCTACGCCATCGTGAACGGCGTCGACCACAAAGCCCTCTTCGGACAAGCCCTTGTGCAGGTACTCGGCCAACCGCAGCTCATCTTCGATCACCAGGAGCTTCACGCGGGAGCCGGCCCGGGGATGGGGGCCGCGCCCGCACGCCGGTCCACGAAGTTGCAGCCGTCCTGCGA
>NZ_JADMJX010000106.1:0-7147 GCF_018780185.1 Rhizobacter sp. | reverse complement strand
CGGGGATGGGGGCCGCGCCCGCACGCCGGTCCACGAAGTTGCAGCCGTCCTGCGAGTGCTCGCACGGCGTTAGCTCCAGCTGAAGTGTGGTGTGGAAGACCTTGAACCGGTCGGCGACCGCTTCCTGGATGCGCTCGATCAAGGCGCGGCCGCCAGTGCCTTCGGTGTGGACCACATGAGCGGTCAGTGCGTTCTTGCCGCTGGTCAGCACCCAGACATGCAAGTCGTGCACACCGGTCACGCCAGGCACGCCAAGGATCTGGCGCGCGACCTCACCGACGTCCACTCCGTCAGGTGCCCCTTCAAGCAGGATGTTCAGGCTGTCGCGCAGCAGCACCCAGGTACGCGGCAGGACCCACAGGCCAATGCCGACCGCGACCACGGTGTCGACCCATGTCCATTCGGTAAAGCGGATCACAAGGGCGGCGACGATGACGCCAATCGAGCCGAGCATGTCGGCCCACACCTCCAGATAGGCGCCCTTGACGTTCAAGCTGCTGTCCTTGCCGCCGCGCAGCAGGCGCATGCTGATCAGGTTCACGCCCAGCCCGATTGAGGCCACGATCAGCATGCCCGTCGACTGCACTTCATGCGGTGAGGTGAAACGTTGGTACGCCTCGTACAGGATGTAGATCGCGACGAGGAAGAGCAGCACCGCATTGAACGCGGCCGCCAGGATCTCGAAGCGGTGATACCCGTAGGTGCGCTTGGCATCGGCGGGGCGGCGTGCTACCCGCACGGCGGCAACAGCAATCGCCAGCGCCGCCGTGTCGGTGAACATGTGCGCCGCGTCCGCCAGCAAGGCCAGGCTCTGGAACGCGACGCTGGCAATGACCTCGGCGAGGAGGAAGCTTGAGGTCAGGCCCAGCGCCATCCACAGAGCCCGCTCACTGCCCGTCGAAGGAATTGCGTGGGTGTGCCCGGCGCTCATGCGGGCGTCCCCAGAGCCGAGGGTGCCTGGCCAATGCCCATGGACTCCGGGCTCAAGACCCTCGCGGCTGTTAGCGTGGGGCCTTCGACCGTTTCGGCCGTTTGCCAGCTCCGCGGTGCTCCTTCAGTCGGCGTGGCAATTGCTGGGCATAGGGGAGCTCGGGCTTCGGTATCTGAAGAGGATGCCACTTGCGCCACCAACGGAACCCAGCGTAGCCCACGATGGCGGTGACCAGGATGCCGAGCCAGATCCACGCCATCGTTTGGGCCAGTGAGGTTTCCAGCCATTTGTAGCGCATGCTGCGGGCCTTCCTCGAATGGGGCGTTCAATTGAATGCAACTCCGTGGATCGAAACGGGACAAGAGGTACGTTTTGCACGCGACCAGTAGGCGTGCCTGTGGCAATCCGATCCAGCGATCACATGGGGGCTTTGGATCTGCACTTCTGCTCCTACTGCAAATCGGCGACCAGTCGCAACCGCGAGACGCGACTGCGGCCCTTGGCTGCGTCGCCATGTTCCAGTCGATAGGTGCTGCCCCAGGCCCAGACGGAGCCCACCAGTTCCACGACCCGCATTTCCCCGGCCGCGCCGGTGACCGCCAACTCGGTCGAGCCCTCGCTCCACACAGCGGTGATCGTGTGCGAGCCGGGCCGCATCCTCAGGCGCACGAAGGACTCAGGCGTCATCACCACGGGCTCGCCACCGTCGACGGTGAGCCGCACTTGATTTGCCGCATCGCCCCACCGCTTGCGAACGATGTAGACCGTCAGCATGCCTGGTGCCGCTTCGAACCGCTTCGCCGCCGCTTCCACCTGCTCGGAGGGAATCGGCGAAGTAGTACACGTCAACGTGCGGTGGTACCACTTGCCGACCGCAAAGCAGTAGGTGCCGTCTGCGTTGGGTGGCAGCATCGGCTTGGTCATGCAGCCGGCGCTGAGCAGGGCGCCGGCGCCGAGCAGGCACAGCACACCTCGACGTGAGAGCTTGTGCATGGCGCAGTCCTCGCCCAAGTTACTTGACAGTGAAGCGCGCCGAGACTGCCGGCTTGCCGTTCAAGGACACCTCGGCCAGCACCTTGGCGCCGGCCGCGACCTTGAAGCTGCCCTTGGCTTCGAGCTTGTCGCCCACCAGGGCCAGCGGCGCTTCGGTCTTGTCGTTGCCGTTGAAGACTGTCACTTTGCCGGTGCCGCTGGTGAGCTTCATCGGCTTGCCGTGGTCGCTGACGTGGATGACGATGACGTCGGGCTTGGCGACGAGCTCAAGGTCGCCGGCCTTGGTCTCCATCACCACGCCACCGTGCTTGGGGGCGTGGTCTTCCGCCGCAAACGACGGCAGTGCGAGGGTGGATGCGGCAACGAACAGGGGCAGCAGAAATCGGTTCATGGGTTCTCCTTCAAGTAGGGGTGGGTGGTGGTAAATGTGGCGCCACCATCAATGGATGGGAATCGCCCGGGTGATGTCGCTCACGGTGATCCAGCCGGCGTTGGACTGGCCCGTGCGCGCCGCGGCGACCAGGGAGTCGACGATCTCGTCGACCTCCGTGTCTTCGCACAGCAACTCGAGCTTGTATTCGTTGACGACCTCGTCGCCGAGGTCGATGGAGTAGTGCTGCTCGCCGCTGTCGAGCGGCATCAGCGAGCCCTTGACGATGTAGACAGCCAGGTTGTGGCGGCGGTTGCCACGCTCGCCGCCCCAGGCCGGGCTGTCCTTGAGCGCGGCGATCACATCGGCCACGCGCGTGCGATGAACATAGGCTTTGACTTCCTTCATGGCGTCTCCTTGGTCAGTTGGGCGGGCGGGGGGTCGTATTCGGCCTCGCGCGCCAGGCGCTTGGCCTCGGCACGCGACTCGGACCATTCATAGATCAGCGGCAGCAGCAGCAAGGTCAGCAGCGTCGAGGTGATCAAGCCGCCGACCACCACGGTGGCCAGCGGGCGCTGCGTCTCTGCGCCAACTCCAGTGGAGATCAGCATCGGCACCAGCCCGAGAATGGCCACCGACGCCGTCATCAGCACGGGTCGCAGTCGCAGCGCTGCCCCCTGGCGCACGGCGTCGCGGATCGACAGGCCGTGCTTGCGCTGGTCGTTGAGGAAGGTCACCAGCACGATGCCGTTCAGCATCGCCACCCCGAAGACGGCAATGAACCCGATCGCCGAAGGCACCGACAGGTACTGCCCGGTGATGAAGAGGCCGATGATGCCGCCGATGATGGCGAACGGCACGTTGGCAATGATCAGGGTCGCATGGCGCACCGAGTTGAAGGCCGTGTACAGCAGGATGAAGATCAGCCCGATGGTCAGCGGCACGATCAGACCCAGGCGAGCCATCGCCCGCTGCTGGTTCTCGAAGGCACCGCCCCATTCCACCCAGTAGCCGGTGGGCAGCTTGACCTTGGCGGCGATGGCGGCGTTGGCGTCCTTGACGAAACTGTCCACGTCGCGGCCCTGCACGTCCATCTGCAGCACCGCGTAGCGCTGCAGCGATTCACGCCGCACGAAGGTGTAGCCCTCATCCAGCTCGATCTTTGCGACCTGCGAGAACGGCACGATGGCGCCTTCCGAGGTGCGAATCGGGATCGCTGCAATGGCCGACGGACTGTTGCGGAACTCTTCAGCCAAGCGCACCGAGATATCGAAGCGCCGTGTGCCTTCGATCAGCGTCGAGACGGTCTCGCCGCCCACCCCGGCCTGCACGATGGCCAGGATGTCGTCGGCGTTCAGTCCATAGCGTGCGGCGGCAGCGCGATCGACCTTGATCACCATCTGTGGCTTGCCCTTGTTGGCTTCGGCCGAGAGGTCGGCGACGCCGGGCACGGTGCCGATCACGCCCTTGATCTGCGCCGACAACTCCTCGAGCTTGTCCAGGTCCTCGCCATACACCTTCAGCGCCAGGGTGGCACGCACGCCGGAGATCAACTCCTCCACGCGCATCTGGATCGGCTGGGTGGCACCGAACACCGCCGTCTGCACCTCAGTCTCGAGGTACTCCTGCATCTCCTTGCCGAGCGCACCGTAGGACTGCTTGGTAGGCCATTCGTCCTGCGGTTTCAGGTCAAGCAGCACCTCCATGTAGTTCACGTCGGCTGTCTCGCCTTTTTCGGCACGGCCGATGGTTGCCAACACCGAGCGCACCTGCGGGTACTTCTCCCGCAGCTTGGCGTCCATCACGTTGGCCACCCGAATCGACTCGTCCAGCGAGGTCGATGGAATGCCGACCACCCGGAACATGATGGCCGCCTCCTGCAGCGTCGGCATGAACTCCTTGCCGAGGAATGGGAAGAGCGAGAGCGAGCCGATCAGCAAGGCCAGGGCCCCGCCGACCACGACCTTCTTGCGGTCGAGCGCCCAGTCGAGCGCCGGCAGGTACAGCTTCTTCGCATGCCGCACCAACCAGGTGTCCTTTTCCTCCTTGGGCTTGAGGATCAGGGCGGCCAGCACCGGCACCAGCGTGAGCGACAGCAGCAGCGAGCCTGCCATCGCGAAGGTGATGGTGAGTGCCATCGGCTTGAAGAGCTTGCCTTCCAAGCCGGTGAGCGAGAACAGCGGCAAGAAGACGACGATGATGATCATGATCGCGAACGCGATCGGGTTGGCCACCTCGCGCGCCGCTTCCAGCACCACGTGCGTGCGGTTGATCGGGCGCCCGGACTCGCGGGCGTGCGACAACAGCCGGAAGGCGTTCTCGACCATCACCACCGCACCGTCGACCATCATGCCGATGCCAATGGCCAAGCCCGCCAATGACATCAGGTTGGCCGACAGGCCGAAGCGGTTCATCAGGATGAAGGCGAACAGCATCGCCAGCGGCAGCGTGACGATCACGACAATGGCCGAGCGGAACTCGCCGAGGAACAGGAACAGGATCACCGCCACCAGGATCGACCCCTCGATCAGCGCGTTGCGCGAGGTCGCCAGTGCCTTGTCGACGATCTCTGTGCGGTCGTACACCGCTGTCAACGTGATCCCCTTCGGCAGCGCGGCCTGCGCGGTCGCCATCTTGGCCTTGACGGCCTCGACCACGGTGGCGGCGTTCTCGTTGATGCGTGCCAACGCGATGCCGAGCACCGTCTCCTGGCCGTTGCGCGTCACCGCGCCGAAGCGCACCGCCGGGGCTTCCTTCACATTGGCGACGTCGCGGATGTAGATGGGGGCACCGTTGCGTTCGGCGACGACGATGCCGCCGATGTCGGCCGCGTTGCTCACCAAGCCCAGCCCACGCACGAGGTACTGCTCGACCCCGATGTTGAGGTACTGGCCGCCGACCTGCTTGTTGTTGGCGGCCAGGCGCTCCATCACGTCCTTGAACGAGAGGCCGTACTTGACCAGCCGCCGCGGGTCGATCTGCACCTGGAACTGCTTCTCATGGCCGCCCCAGGTAGTCACGTCGTCCACGCCGGGTGCGGTGCGCAGGATGAGGCGCACCGTCCAGTCGTGCAGCGTTCGCAGGTCCATCGCGCTGAGCTTCTTGTCGGCGTCCTCGATCGTGTACCAGAACACCTGGCCGAGGCCGGAGCTGTTCGGGCCGAGTTCGGGCTCGCCGTAGCCGGCGGGAAGTCGTCCCTTGACCTCCTGCAACTTCTCACCCACCAGCCGGCGAGCGAAGTAGATGTCGACGTCGTCGTTGAAGTACACGCCGACGTAGGACAGACCGAACAGGGAGACGGAGCGCACGACCTCGACGTTGGCGAGGCCGGCCATCGCACCCTCGATGGGCACGGTGAGCAGCCGCTCGATGTCTTCTGCGGCGACGCCGGGCGATTCGGTATAGATGTTCACCTGTGCGGGCGTGACATCGGGGAATGCATCCACCGGCACCTGACGGTAGGCCATCACTCCCAGGCCGACCAGGACGCCGAACGCGACCAGCACCAGCACTTTGTAGCGCAGGCTGGCATCAACAATGGCATTGAGCATGGTTCGTGATCCTTCTCAATGCCCGTGGCCGAGCTGCGACTTGAGCTTGCGCGCCTTGAGCGCATAAGCCCCGGCCACAACCACCTGGTCGCCGGGTTTGACGCCCGACTTCAGCACCGTGCGGCCGTTCAGGCGTTCGCCGGGCTCCACCAGTCGCGCTTCGTACGCGCCCTGGGCAAACACGAACACCGTTGGCTGGCCGGCCATCAGCACGATGGCGGCGTCCGGCAGTGCGATTGCACTGCGCTTGTCGCCGGCAACCTCGATCGTCGCGGTGGCGAACATCTCGGGCTTCAAGCGCCCGTCCGCGTTGGGCACCTCGATCCGGGCTGCCACCGTGCGCGTGTCCTTGTCGAGCGAGGCGCCGATGTAGGCGACGCGGCCGCTGAAGGTTTCCGAGGGGTAAGCAGGCACGGTGACCTTGGCGTTCGCGCCGACGCGCACCTTGGCCAGCGTGGCGTCGGGGAGATTGGCCTGGATCCACAAGCGGCTCAGGTCGACGACGGTGAACATCGGCTCGCTCGGGCTGGCAAGATCGCCCAGGGTGGCCTTCTTCTCGATCACCGTGCCGGCGAACGGGGCGGTCAACGCGAAACCAGAGACGCTCTTGGCGCCAGCGTTTGGCGCGCCGCCCAGCAGTCGAAGCCGGTCCGCCGACGCTCTCAGAGAGGCAGCTGCCTTGTCGCGGTCGGATTGGGCGCGCAGGAAGTCCTTGCGCGGGATGATCTCGTCGGCGTTGAGCGACTCCGCGCGCTTGAAATCGGCCTCTGCGATGCGCAGCTCTGATTGGGCCTGCGCCCAGGCGGCATACGCTTCACCCACCTCCACGCTGTCCAGCGTGGCCAGCGTCTGGCCGGCGCGCACCCGGTCGCCCAGCTTGGTCGGCGCCGAGGTGATGCGCCCGGCAATGCGGGGTGCGACGTGGGCCAGTCGATCCTGGTCCGGTTGGATGGTGGCTGTCACCTCTACCGTTTCGCCGAGCGACTCGGCTTTGATCTCCGCGACCTTGATGCCGGCGCGTTCGGCCTCTTCGCTGGTGAGCGTCAGCTCCTCCTCGCCTTCGGCGTGTTCACCTTCCTTTTTCTCGCCGGCGTGTTCGGCATGCTTGTCGCCTTCGGCGGCATGCTCGTCCTTGGCTCCACCCTTGCCGCAAGCGGCGAGCGCAAGCGCAGCCGCCAGTGCCAGAGTCAGCGCGGCCAGGCGCAAGGGGCGACCTGCGTCGTTGTGCAGCGTGATCATCGTGTAGATCCTTCCTGCGACCAGCCGGCCGCGTTTTCGAGTTCGATTCGGGTGATGTGGAGT
>NZ_JADMJX010000167.1:3430-11389 GCF_018780185.1 Rhizobacter sp. | reverse complement strand
CATGGCCAAGTACGGCATCAAGAACCCGATCTTCAAGCCCAGCCCGATCACGCCGCACTACAACGACTACATCATCTTCGAGGGCATCTCGGTCGACGAAGCGGGCAAGCAGTATTACCTCGACGTCAACGTGGCGTACCGCCAGGCTTGCTTGAACGCCATCGAGTATTTGAAGAAGTTCGGCTACTCGGGCGCACAGGCGTATTCGATTCTCGGCACGGCTCCCGTGCAGGGCCACATCAGTGGCGTGGTCGACGTGCCGAACGCCTGCGCCACGCTGTGGTTGCCGACGCAGATCTTCGACTTCGACATCAACCCGAACGCGAGCGGGCCGACCAAGTTCCTCGACGGGTCGGTGAGCATGCCCTTGTCGCCCGATCTCGTCTAAGGAAGCGCAGGCCATGCCGACCTACGACTACGCCTGCCCCGACTGCGGCGGCTTCGACGCATTCCGCACCCTGGCCGCGCGCAACGAGGCGGCCAGCTGCCCCGATTGCGGCGTGCCCTCGCCGCGCGTGTTTGCCACCGCCCCTCGGCTCGCGCTGCTCGACGGCGGCACGCGCCGCGCGATGGACGTCAACGAGCGCGCGCGACACGAACCCAAACGTTCGGGCGACTACGCGCGCTTGAAGCACCCGTCGGGCTGCGGGTGCTGTTCCACCTCCAAACGGGGCGCAACGGTCACGGCAGCCAACGGCAACAAGGCCTTCCCAAGCAAGCGGCCGTGGATGATCAGTCACTAGGGGCGGCTTCCAGCTCGTAGTGGAAGACCTTGGCGATGATCTGCCAGCGCCCGTCGAGCTTCACCAGCGTCAGCAGGTCGATGAAGCGCTTGGGCAGGATGGCGCACTCCACGCGCGCCAGCGCCGTCACCGGCCCGGCGAACTCGATGGCGATGATGCGGTCGGTACGCGCCTCGCCGCGTGAGGCGGGCGAGGCGCGCCGGTCGACGATGGGGAAGTAGTCGTCCATGCCGAGCGCGAGCAGCGTGCCGTCTGTCGCGCAGGCATACAGCGCACGCGGGTGGAACACGCGGCGCAGCCGCTGCGTGTCGCTGTGGTGCAGGCCGTCGAAGTAGTCTTGCAGCACCGCCGCGACCGCCTCGAACTCGGCGCCCATCGCTGCACTCACGCCAGCAGGCCCTCAGCCTTCATGGCCTCGCGCACCGCCGGCCGCGCGCTCACGCGCTTCAAGAAGGCGTCGAGGTTCGGCAGGCCCGACAGATCGAGGTCGATGAACTTGGCCCAGCCCGTCACCACGAAGAGATAGGCATCGGCCGCGGTGAAGGCGTCACCGGTCAGGTGCTCGCGGCCCGCCAGCTGGCTGTCGACCCATTCGAACTTCTTGCGCAGCAGCGAGCGCAGCGTGGTCTTGGCCTTGGCGTCGAACTCGGCGTTGAAGAGCGGCGAGAACGACTTGTGCAACTCCGAGGTGATGTAGTTCTGCCACTCCATCACGCGGTAGCGCTCGAGGCTGCCGGCGGCCGGCATCAGCGTGGTGGCGCGGGCCTGGTCGGCGATGTACTGCACGATCACCGGGCCTTCGGTGAGCAGTTGTCCGTCGTCGAGCTGCAGCAGCGGCACCTGGCCCTTGGGGTTGACGGCGTAGTAGTCGGTGCCAGCCAGGGTGCGGTGCTTGGCGGTGTCGACCTTCTCCAGCGTGAAGGGCGTGCCGATTTCGCGCAGCACGATGTGGGGGACGAGCGAGCAGGCGGCGGGTGAGAAGTAGAGCTTCATGGTGGGGGTCATTTGGAATGAGTGGATCGAGGCCCGCACCTTATTGGCCTTCTCAACTTCGATAAAGGTGCCATCATTCACTTCACTGATTACATGGAGTGACGGAATGCCGCGTCAATTCAGCGGGCTCATGCTCGGCAGCGTGGAGTTGTTTTGCCTCACCGCCGAGCTGCAGGGGTTCACCGCCGCCGCCGCGTCGGCCGGCCTCACGCCGGCCGCGGTGAGCCGCTCCATCGCACGGCTCGAAGCCCGCCTGGGGGTGCAACTCTTCGTGCGCACCACGCGCCAGGTGCGCCTGACCGACAGCGGGCGCAGCTACTACGAGCAGTGCCGCCAGGCACTCGGGCAACTCGTCGAGGCCGAGCGCGAGCTCACCGGCGAGCAGCGTGTGGCCACCGGCACGGTGCGCATCAGCCTGCCCACCTCGTATGGGCACTACCGCGTGCTGCCGGTGTTGCCGGAGTTCCGGCGGCGCTACCCCGGCGTCGAGCTCGAGGTGCAGGTGAGCAACCGCAACATCGACTTCGCGAGCGATGGTTTCGACCTCGCGGTGCGCGGTCGCACGCCACCCGACTCGGGCCTGGTGGCACGCCACCTCGAAGACACCGCGCTGGTGGTGGTGGCCACGCCGCAGTACCTGCGCCGCCGCGGCACGCCACGCACGCCCGAGGCCTTGATGCACGACCACGAGTGCATCCAGTTCGTGCGGCCCAGCACCGGGCTGCCGGTGCCCTGGCAGTTTCGCGACAAGAGCGGGCGTGAGTTCGAGATCACACCCCCGGCGGTCGTGCGCTGCACCGACGACGTGTTGAGCCTGGCCACGCTGGCCCGGCACGGGGCCGGGCTCACGCAGACCTTCGGCGCCGCGGTGCAAGAAGACATCGCGCAAGGCCGGCTGAAAGAAGTGCTGAAGGAATACGCCGGCGCCACGATGCCGTTTTCGCTGCTCTACCCGGCCAACCGCCACATGCCGCTGCGCGTGCGGGTGTTGATCGACTTCCTGGTCGACACGCTCGCCCGGCCGGCTTGACCCGCCGCGCCGGCACGCTAGGCTGGGCAGCATGCAAAAGCTGCTCTGGGTCGCGCTGCCCTTGCTCGCCGTGCTCGCGCTGCTGGCCACCCAGGTGCTGCGCCGGCGGGCGCCCTCGCGGCACACGCTGAACGTCTGGTCGAGCCTGCTGCTCGCGGCCTATGTGCTCACCACCGCGGGGCTGGGGCTCTTCTGGGTGGCCAACCAGCAGTTGCCGGTGTTCGATTGGCACTACCTGTTCGGCTACATCACGCTGCTGCTGGTGGTGCTGCATCTGCTGTTCAACTTTCGCATCGTGTGGCGCCACTTCACGCGCGGGCGCCCCGCTGAGCCCACCCCGCAGGTCGACGACGGCCAGCCACACCGCCCCCTGCTGCCGCGGCGCACGCTCGCCGTGGCCGGCGCGCTGCTGGCGAGCGGCGGGGCCTACCTGCTGGGGCTGCGCCATGGGCGACCCGAGAGCGGCACCCAACCCGTCGCCGCACAGAACGCCGCCAATGCCGGAGCCTCCGCGCTCGCCCTCATCGAGCGCTATCACGCGATGACCTCGCACTCACGCGCCGGCGTGCTGCTGCAAGCGCCCGCGGTGAACTGGGGTGATGCGCCACCGCCGTTCAAGCCCCATGCGGCCACGGCCCCGCGCCTTGCCTTGCCGGCGCCCGGCACCGCAGTGGGAGCGCCCGACAGCCTGGCCAGCCTGTCGGCGGTGTTGTGGCACACGGCCGGCATCACCGAGACACGCGGGCCGCTCAAGCTGCGCGCCTCGCCGTCGTCCGGGGCGCTGTTTTCGACCGAGCTGTATGTGGCCGCGCGCAGCGTGGCCGGGCTCGCCCCCGGCCTGTGGCACTACGACGCGGCCACCCACACGCTGGTGAGGTGGCAAGACGGCGTGCCCACGGCCGACGCGCTCGGCGCAGCGTCATTGCACGAGGCCCACGCGACCATCATCGCCACCGCCGTGTTCCGCCGCAGCGGCCACAAGTACCGCGACCGGACCTACCGCTACGTGCTGGCCGACCTGGGCCATGCGCTGGAGAACCTGCGCGTGGCGGCGGCGGCCACCGGCGCGCAGGCGCACTTCATCGCGAGGTTCGACGAGTCGCGCGCCGCAACCACACTGGGTCTCGACGAAGGCGAAGAGGGGGTGCTCGCGCTGCTGGCGATGTTGCCGGCTTCGCAGGCTCCGCTGCTGCCCGAGCCGCCCTGGCAGCCGCTTGCCACACTGTCGGGACACAGCGCGCCCCTCGGCGTGACCAGCGCCATGCACCGTGCCACCTCGCTGCGCGCCGCGGTGCCGCCGACGGCCGCGTCAGCGGTGATGGCCTCGCCTGTGCTGCCGGTGCAGGCCATCGTGCTGCCGCCCGCGAGCCCGGCCCGCCAAAACGTGCTCGACCTCATCGCCTCACGCCGCTCGGTGCGCCGCTTCGCACCCACGCCCTTGCCGCTGCAGGCGCTGAGCGGGGTGCTCGCCGGTCTGGCCGGGCACGGCACGCCGCCGCTGTCGGCCGCCTTGCGCGTGAGCGTGGTCGCCCACGCCGTGGCCGGCCTCGCGCCCGGGGCCTACCGCTACGAGCCCGCGCGGCACGCCCTGCTGCCACGGCGCACGCCAGCCGACCTGCGCGCAGCCGCCGGCGCCGCCGCGCTGGACCAGGACGTGATTCGCGACGCGGCGGCCGTGTTCGTGGTGTCACTCGATCGCGCCAGCGTCGCGGCCGACCCCACCGGCCCGGCCCGCGGCTACCGGCACGCGTTTCTGGAAGCCGGCCGCCTGGGCGAACGCATCTACCTCGAAGCCGGCGCGCACGGCCTGGGCGCGTGTGCCGTGGGGGCGTTCTACGACGACGAGGCCGCGGCCCTCGTGGCCATCGACCCAGCACACGAATGGGTGCTGCACTTCGTTGCGCTGGGTGCCCGGCCCGCCGGCTGAGCGCAGGGCACCGACAATCACCCCCAACATGACCAAGGCCCGCCATGCCCGCCGAAGCTCGGCCGACCGTGTCAGCCCTCACGCCTTGCGGGCGCGGCCGGGCGAGCGCGCGTCGGCCGTGCGTGCACGCCTGCGCGGCGGCGAAGCGGCCAATGTGTGGGACTTGCTCTGCGTCGTCGACGCCGGCGACCACCTGCTGGGCACGCTGACCGCGCAAGAGCTGGCCTCGCTGCCCGACGACACCCTCGTCGAGCAGGTGATGCGCAAAGGCGGCCCGCAGATCTCGCCCACGCTCGACCAGGAAGAGATGGCCTCGCTGGTGCTGCACCACGGTGTGACCGCCGTGCCGGTGGTCGACGCCCAAGGCCGCCTGGTGGGCGTGGTCGGGCCGCAGGCGCTGATGTCCGTCTTGCGCAGCGAGCACGTTGAAGACCTGCACCGCCTGGCCGGCATCACGAGCGAGACCGCGCAGGCGCGCGCGGCGTTCGAAGAGCCGCCGCTGCGCCGCGCGCGCCACCGGCTGCCGTGGTTGATGGTCGGCCTGGTCGGCAGCGCGCTGGCCACGCTGGTGGTCTCGCGTTTTGAGACCGTGCTCGCGACCAAGCCGGCGCTGGCGTTTTTCATCCCCGGCCTGGTGTACCTGGCCGACGCCATCGGCACGCAGAGCGAAGCCGTCACGGTGCGCGGCCTGTCGCTCAGCCGCGTGGGCTTCGCCCGCATGGCCGGCAGCGAGCTGCGCACCGGCATGCTCATCGGCCTGGTGCTCGCGCTGCTGGCCTTCCCGATGATCTGGTTCGTGTTCGGCGAGCTGCGCCTGGCGCTGGCGGTGTCGGCGGCGCTGGCTTCGGCCAGCACGGTGGCCTCGGTGCTCGGCCTCATCCTGCCCTGGCTGCTGAACCGCATCGGCCTCGACCCGGCCTATGGCAGCGGGCCGCTTGCCACCATCGTGCAGGACGTGCTCAGCCTGCTGATCTACTTCGCGTTTGTTTCCTTCATCATTTTTTAGCCCGACCCCACCATGCCCAGCCTCGACGACCCCCTGCACGACCGAGAAGTCGGCGCGCGCGACAGCACGCTCGACACCACCCGCATCGACGACACGCGCATCGGCGCCGTGCGCCCGCTCATCACGCCTGCGCTGCTGCAAGAGCGGGTGCCGGTGCGCGACAACACGCTCGCGCTGGTCGAGGGCAGCCGCAACGCCATCGCCCGCGTGCTGCACGGCCACGACGACCGGCTGATCGTGGTGGTGGGCCCCTGCTCGATCCACGACCACGACCAGGCGCTCGACTACGGCCAGCGCCTGAAGGCCGTGGCCGACGAGTTGCAGGGTGACCTGCTGATCGTGATGCGCGCCTACTTCGAGAAGCCACGCACCACGGTCGGCTGGAAGGGCTACATCAACGACCCTCACCTCGACGGCAGCTTCGCCATCAACGAAGGGCTGGAGCGCGCGCGCCGCCTGCTGCTGGAGCTGACGACCCTCGGTCTGCCCACCGGCACCGAGTTCCTCGACCTCCTGAGCCCGCAGTACATCGCCGACCTCATCGCCTGGGGCGCCATTGGCGCACGCACGACCGAGAGCCAGAGCCACCGCCAGCTCGCCTCGGGCCTGAGCTGCCCGGTGGGCTTCAAGAACGGTACCGACGGCAGCATCAAGGTGGCGGCCGATGCCGTGCTCGCAGCCCAGGCACCCCACGCCTTCATGGGCATGACCAAGATGGGCGTGGCCGCCATCTTCGAGACCCGCGGCAACGATGACTGCCATGTGATCCTGCGCGGCGGCAAGACACCCAACTACGACGCGGCCCACGTGGCCGCGAGCTGCGACGCGCTGCGCGCCGCCGGCTTGAGAGAGCAGGTGATGATCGACGTGTCACACGGCAACAGCAGCAAGCAGCACCAGCGGCAAGTAACGGTGGCCCACGACGTGGCCACGCAGATCGCCGCGGGCGAGCGCCGCATCACCGGCGTGATGATCGAAAGCCACCTCGAAGAGGGTCGGCAAGACCTCACGCCGGGTGTGCCGCTGAAGCGCGGCGTGTCGATCACCGATGCCTGCATCAGCTTTGCGCAGACGGTGCCGGTGTTGCACGAGCTGGCGGCTGCGGTGCGCAAGCGGCGCGCTGCCGGCTGACCGGCCTCCATCACCCACCGACTGCTCCACGTGCAAGAACTCCCCAGCTTCATCACCACCTCACCCGCCGCCACGCTGTTGCTTGCCACGATGGTGATTGCGAGCCTGGTCGGCCTCTACGTGGCGCCGGGCTGGCTCGACCGCAACCTGTTCCGGCCGCACTGGCTGTTGCCGCGCCGCGAGTACCCCACGCTGATCACCAGCGCGTTTCTTCACGCTGACCTGCCGCACCTGCTCTTCAACGGCTTCACCTTCTGGGCGTTCGGCTTTTCGCTGGAGCGTGCGATGGGCACGCCGAGCTTCGTGGCGCTTTACTTCTTCGGCTTGCTGGTGAGCGACCTGGGCACCTTCTTCCGGCACCGCGACAACCCGGCTTACCAGTGCCTGGGCGCGTCGGGGGCGATCCTCGCGGTGCTGTTCGCGTCGATCCTCTACTTCCCTTCGGCGAGCCTGTTCATTCTTCCGATCCCGGTGCCCATCCCTGCGCCCTTGTTCGCGGTGGGTTACCTGGCCTACAGCTACTACGCGTCACGCCAGGGCCGGGGCCGCGTCAACCACGACGCACACCTGTCGGGCGCACTCGCCGGCATCGCCTTCGTGGCGGTGACGGCGCCCGAGGTGCTGGGCGACGCGTTTCGCCATTTCATGGGCTGAGGCTGCGATGAACAAGTCGTCGGGCAAGGGCGGGCTCGTCTATTCCACCGAAGGCGGCCGCATGTGCCCCGCGTGCCGGCAGCCGGTGTCGGCGTGTGTGTGCAAGCAGGCAGCTTCCTCACCCGTCGCAGGAGACGGCAAGGTGCGCGTCAGCCGCGAGACCAAGGGCCGCGGTGGCAAGGCCGTGACGCTGGTGCGCGGGGTGCCGCTGGATGCCGCCGCGCTGCTGGCGTTCGGCAAGCAGCTGCGCACCCACTGCGGCACCGGGGGTACGGTGAAAGACGGGGTGATCGAGCTGCAGGGCGACCACTGCGAGCGCGTGATGGCGCACTTGGCGTTGCAGGGCTGGAAGGTGGTGCGGGCGGGTGGGTGAGCGTGATGTGGTGGGTCGTGTTGACCCGGCGATCCGTTCGCGCTGACCCTGCGATCCGTTCGCACTGAACCAACGATCCCGTTCGCACTGAGCCTGTCGAAG
>NZ_JADMJX010000167.1:0-3330 GCF_018780185.1 Rhizobacter sp. | reverse complement strand
GCGCCTCGCGGCATTGGCCGCAGCAAGGTGACGGCGGCGGGCAGCAGCGGTCGTCGATGCAGGGCTCGCAGCAGTGGGGGAAGCGCAGGGCGCCGTTGGCCCGCAGGGCCGTCAGCGGGCGGTGGCGGACTCGTGCATCGACCAGTTGTCGCCAGCGCGGTTGGTCGCCGCAGCAACCGCCAAGCTGCTCATGGCGTTGTCGGATATCGCGACGAGGGCGCCGCTCCGCCTAATCATCCCGCGTGCAGCCGCCGGGCGACAAAGTCGAGCCGGTCTTGGCCCCAGAAGATCTCGCCATCGACGACGTAACTCGGGGCACCGAACACGCCGACATCCAGCGCCTGCTGCGTGTAGGTGGCATAGCGGCCGGCGGTGGCCGGCGCAGCTGCCCGCGCGTGCAGGTCGTCAGGGAGGCCGGCCTCAGCGACGATGGCACGCCGCGTCGCCGCGTCGCCGATGTCGCGTTGCTCGACCCAGACCGCGGTACCGAAGCGCCCGGCGAGCTCCAGCGCGGCGTCCTCCCCTTCGCTCTCGCCAGCGGCGACGATCAGCAGCGCCGCCGGGTCTGCAGACACCGGGAAGAACTTCGGCTGGGGGTTCAGAGGCACCTGCAACGCGTCGGCGAAGCGCTTCAACTCCACCAAACGGTAGGCCTGGCGTTGCGGCGCGCGCTTGGCCAACGGCAGTCCGCCGCTGGCCGGGAAGATCGCCCCGAAGTCGACCGGCCGAACCGATACCGAGGCGCCAGAGTCGCGCAGCAGCTGCACGAAGCGCGCATGCCCCAGGAACGCCCAGGGCGAGACCGGAGTGAAGTAGTAATCGATGTGCTTCGTCATGGGTGACCTCGTGCGGAAGACAAATCATTGTCTCCCGACACCAGCTTTGCACTGGCGGGTGGCAATGGATGCCACTGAGCGCGCACGCCCTGCGATCGTGCCGATGCGCTGCACTCCAGGCCCTGTTGGACAAACCGAAGAGCCGACGGCCATCATCCACTGCTCCTGACCGATTGCAGAGCCTCAGCTACTTTGATGATGTCGTGCCGGCGCTGATCAGCGGCTTGCCGCTTCAGACTGATCTCCGTCGATCAGCGCAGCCGATTCAATGGCAGCTTCCGACTTTGCAGCCGTTCGGTACATGCGAAGTTGCGATTGACTGGGCTGCGCCTCATCTCCTGTGCCCTTGCTGGTACAAGGGTGTGCGGCACGTTCCAGTGAACGATCGCATGACAGTAACAGTGGAAGTCGAGCCCTTCCTGTCCCACTGACGTGGAGCTCAGCACAAATGGCATAAACGGGGAATTGAAGGCATTGCGAAGCTCCGTCAGGGACGACGCTCCTTACCTCTTCACTTCACTGGACTCCCGCTCAAGCAGCGGGCGCGCACGCCGTAGCGTGACCGAGCCCGTTTTCAACATCAGCCTCTCGCCGCCACGTTCGACCGTTTCCGGCCGAAGAACGGATGGATTCAGCGACAAGACTTTGGAGATCCTTGCCGGCAAGGCCAACCAACTCGCCCGGTTGATGAAATCCGCCGAAGGTCAGCGCGACGTTTTCAGCGGATGGCCGGCGAAGCGGCTGCGAAAGTGCTCGCTCCAACCGGACCACGCCGCATGGCCGACCTCGAAGCCGAGCCAGCGATGCCGGCCAGCAAGAACTTGCGGCCGAGCGACGGCATCAGCGATAGCCACGCTCAGCGACGCCGAAGTTAAAGGCGAGCGTCGCTTCGATGACGTTCGAGTTCAAGCCGCCCTTGACCGCCTTGACGCGTCCGCCGCCGATGCGCAGCGCCAGGCTGCGATTGATGTCAAAGCCGACGTAGGCCATCGGCTGCATGAGCGCACCGCCCTGCGAGTCGACACCACCGCCGCCGCCCGCCCCGACCAGCGCTTCGGCGCCGGCATGAAAATGCCCGAACAGCGGCGCTTGAAAACCGATGCCGAACATGCCGGTGATGTAGCCGCCGGCCTGGCCGCCCCAGGCGCTGTGCGCCTGGCCGGTGAGGTAGACCGACTGCGTGACGAAGCGGTTGACCTTCAGCACGTTGAACTGTGTGTCGCGCACGCTGCCGTCGCGCCGCTGGGTGTTCTGGTGCGAGACGCCGGCGACCCACTCGGTGCGCGTGAACCGCGGCGGTTCGCTCACGTCGTTCGGGTCGTCGAGTATCCAGGCGAGCGACGCGAGGCCGGTCAACGCGTTGAAGCCGCCTTCGCGGGTGCGTGCGAAGCCGGCTTCGAGGGACAGGCCGAGGCTGCGGGCCAAGCGCACCGTGCCGTAGACGCCGCCCTTGAGCAGGAGGCCGCCGCCGACCGCCACGTCGCCGCCGCCGCCGGTCCCGAGCGATGCACGCGCGCCGAGTGTCAGCGAGTTGCGCAGGACGGTCGTCTCATACCCGATCGCGCCGAGGTATTCGTCGTAGCCGCCGACACCGCCGCTGCCCGCGCCCCCGGCTTCCAGGCCCCAATACCAGTGGTCGTCGATCGCGCGTTCGGCGCGGGTGCCGACGAAGCCGATCTTCTGCGTGAGCGGTGCGCCGGTGCTCTTCAGCTTGGAGCCGCCGCGTGGTTTGTAGACGCCGAGCACCACCTGGATGCGATCGAAGCCCATGCCCGAACGGCCGCTGATAGCCGGTGCCATGCCGCCGATGCGATCACGCTCGACGTAGCGGAATTCGGTGGACGCGGACCAGACGAGGCCGAGCTGGCGGCTGTTGATCTGGCCATTCGCGAAGCGCACCTGCGAGGCCGACACACCGAGCTTGTAGGGTCCGAAGTTCCACAGCAGGTCGGCATGTGGACGCAGCATCAAGCCACCGCCGACCGGCGCCGCGCCGCCGCCGCCGCCGCCCGCATACATGCCGACTTCGAGCTCGAGCGGGCCGCTCAGCCGATGGTGCCAAGCGGCTTCGGCGCCACCGACCAACAAGCCGCCGCGTTGCCCGGTGACTGCGCCGTAGCCAGCCGGACCCACGGCAAAGCCGCCGCCGATGTCGATCAGATAGCTGGTGCCGACCAGGCCCATGTGCTCGTCGCCCGGCATGCGAATGCGCACGAAGTCGACGCGCACCTGGGCTGGCAAGGCGGTCAGCGCGCCGCTGCCGGCGGTGTCCGACGATTGGGCGAGCGACGCGCTTGCCGCTAGCATCGCGATGACGGCGAGCATTGCCTTCGTCCAGGCTGGCCCCACGATCGTGGGCGAAAGCGGGTCGGTGCGGCGGCGATGAGCGGTCATGCGTGTGCGGCGCTTTTCTGGCCACGCGGATGGTAACCAGTGGCCGAACGCCGCGAGTAAGAGGCCGCCCTGCAGCGCCGACACCCCCGACTGCTGTGGA
>NZ_JADMJX010000291.1 GCF_018780185.1 Rhizobacter sp. | reverse complement strand
CCTAGGGCATCCTTAGGAGATCACTTGCCGGCCTTGATGTCCTTGTAATCGTCTTCCAGGTAGCGGCGACCGTCGCAGGTCTTGGCGTAGCCTGCACGCTCGGCGTTCAAGGATTCGACATGCGCGTTGAACGCCGGTATGCGGGCCTGGTAAGCATCGATTCGCTTGTCGTGCCCGTGCGCTCTGGCCACATAGGCTTCGATGGCTTCCTTGTTGGTGCGGTCGACGCCGGGCAGATCGTTCTTCAGCGCTTCTGCTTCTCGATCGATCTCGGCACGCTCGGCATTGAGTTGCTGCTGCGTCTTCTCCGCCTCTTCGTTGCCTGTCTGGATGCGCGCTTGCTGCGCCATGCAGGCGCGCAGCTGGGCCATGCTCATGATCGGGCCGCTGGCCTTGCTGCCGCCCAGGGTGCCTTCACGCGCCTTTGGCGGCGCCGCGTGCAACGAGGCGGCGGCCAGTGCCAGCCCGGCGGCGAGCAGCGGCACGAGACGGCGGGTCAATTTGGCAGAGAGGGGCAAGCGGAGCATGTCGGAATCCTTCAGGGCGGGTCTGCGGGCCGGATCATGCCATCGTGCTGTCGCCCGTGTGGCAGCACGGGCAAGCAGCGGTCGGGATAATTTGCAGACATTCACCTGCGGCCGAGCATGAGCACCTTCACCCCTTTGTCCACCCTGCTGGCCGCGCGCACGCGCACCGACGACAACGTCGGCTTCACCGTGCCCGGCGACTGGCTGCAAGGCCGCACCTCGTTCGGCGGGTTGATCTCGGTGATGGCCGTGCAGGCGATGCGTGACGTGGCGGGCGCCGCATGGCCCACCACGGTGCGCTTGCGGGCCCTGCAAACCAGCTTCATCGGCCCGGTGACCGCCGGCCCGGTCGAGGTCCATGTGACGCTGCTGCGTGAAGGCAAGAACGTGCGCCAGGTGCAGGCCCTGGTGCGCCAGCAAGGGCAGACGGCCGCGCTGCTGCTGGGGGTGTTCGGCGTCGATCGCGCCACCATCGTGCCGGTGAAGGCGCCTCAGCGCCCGGCCATCTCGCGCTTGCCCGAAGACATCGCGCCGCGCACGCTGCCGCAAGGCATCGGCCCCAGCTTCACACAGCACATGGACATGCGCTTCGCCGAAGGTGTGGCGCCGATCTCGGGCGAGCCGAGCGAGATCAGCCGCATCTACCTGCGCCTGAAAGACGAGCCGGTCGCCGTCGATCTCGAGCTCACCACGGTGCTGCTGGCCGACGTGCCACCCACGCCGGTGCTCAGCGTGTTCACCCAGCCCACGCCGGCCAGCTCGGTGTCGTGGGAGCTGGAGCTGCGCCCCCTGGCGCACGCGCCAGCCGCCGATGGCTGGTGGCGAGTCGACACCGACGTGCTCGCTGCCGAGGGTGGCTACGTGAACCAGGTCACACGCTTGTGGGCCCCCGGCGGTGAACTCGCCTCGCTGGGCTACCAGGTGGTCACGGTCTACGGCTGAGGGCTCACTCGGCCGCAGCCTTCTTGGTGGCCGGGGCCTTTTTCTTGGCCGGTGCCTTGGCTGGCGTCTCCGGCGTGGCCTCTTGTGTCAGCGCCTGCGTCAACAGCTCGGCAGCGACTGCGTTGATGCCGCCTTCGTGCTTGACTGCGCGTTCGTGCAACTGCTTGATCAGCTCGCCAGGCAGCTTGCAGGCAAATGGCACCAGGCCAGCCGCCGCGTCGCGCGTGCGCCGCTCGCGCTTGTCGAGCACCTCACCCGCGCCCTGACCAAAGCGGCCGGGCACACCACCGGCTTTCATCTGCCCGGTCACCTTCTTGGCAAGCATCTTCTCGATGTCGAACTTCTTCATGCTCATGCGATGACTCCGTGCTGGTTCTCAAGGCCGCGATTGTCGCCCCTGCGCGATAGGTTCTAATGCCCGTCCCTCCCCCCGACGATTCAGCAGCCCATGGCCATCAAGGCGACCATCTACAAAGCCCAGCTGCAGCTGGCCGACATGGATCGCAGCATCTACGGCGACCACAGCGTGACCATTGCGCGTCACCCGTCGGAGACCGACGAGCGCATGATGATCCGCCTGCTGGCCTTTGCGCTCAACGCACCGGCCGACGACCACAACGGCGCGCTCGAATTCGCCAAGGACCTGTGGGACGCCGATGAGCCCAGCCTGTGGCAAAAAGACCTGACCGGCCAGATCATGCAGTGGATCGAAATCGGCCAGCCCGACGACAAGCGCCTGATGAAGGCCAGCCCTCGCACTGAAACCCTGTCGGTCTACAGCTTCAGCCACAGCACACCCATCTGGTGGGCCGGCATCGCGACCAAGATCACCCGCGCGCGCAACATCGCCGTGTGGCAGGTGCCCGCCGACCAGAGCCAGGCGCTCGCCGCGCTGGCGCAACGCACCATGCAGCTGCAGGTGACGGTACAAGACGGTGCCGTGTGGGTGGGCGACGGTGCGCACAGCGTCGAGATCACGCCGCAGCGGCTCAACCCGGTGGCATGACCCGGGGCCGGCGGCGGCCTGCAGATGGTTCAATAATCGCCGGCGTTGTCACGCCCTCTTGAGCCCCGCATGGGCGCATGGCCCAAAGCCTGCATCCGTGCTCCTGTGTTTGCGCTTGCACAACGAGCGTCAACCCGAAACCCTGGAACCGTGCTTATGAATCTGCTTGCCTGGCGCGCCTGCGCCGCCGCCCTCTTCTTCTCGATCAGCCCCCACGCCATGTCGCAAACACCCGCACCCACCACCGGCCCCGCCGATCCTTTCGTCTGGCTGGAAGACGTGCAAGGCGAGCGCGCGCTCAACTGGGTGCGCGAGCGCAACGCGCTGTCGCAAAAAGAGCTGACCGCGCGGCCCGAGTACGCGCCCACCAAGGTGCAGCTGCTGGAGGTGCTGAACGCGAAAGACCGCATCCCCGCTGTCGCGCGCCGCGGCGACTGGCTCTACAACTTCTGGCAAGACGAAACCAACAAGCGGGGCCTGTGGCGGCGCACCACGCTGGCCGAATACCGCAAGCCCCAACCGGCCTGGGAGACGGTGCTCGACCTCGACGCCCTGGCCAAGGCCGAAAACGAAAACTGGGTCTGGGGCGGCACCGCCTGCCTGGGCCCGAGCTATCGGCACTGTCTGGTGATGTTGTCGCGCGGCGGCGCCGACGCCAAGGTGGTGCGCGAGTTCGACACCGCCACCCGACAGTTCGTGAAAGACGGATTCACGCTGCCCGAGGCCAAGACCGACGCCGACTGGATCGACGAAAACACGCTCTACGTGGGCACCGATTTCGGCCCCGGCTCGATGACCGACTCGGGCTATGCCCGCATCATCAAACGCTGGAAGCGTGGCACGCCGCTCAGCGAAGCGGTGACGGTGTTCGAAGGCGAAGCCAAGGACGTGGCGGTGAGCGTGAGCATCGACAAGACGCCGGGCTACGAGCGCACGCTGTTCCTGCGCGCACTCGACTTCTACAACACCAAGAAGTTTCTGCTGCAAGGCGACAAGCTGGTCGAGCTCGACATGCCGAGCGACGCCACACCCAGCTTCCTGCGCGACACCTTGCTGCTGCATCTGCGCAGCGAGCTCAAGGTGGGCGACACCCTCTTCCCCAGCGGCTCGCTGCTGCACGCCAACGCCACGGCCTACCTGCGCGGCGAACGCAAGCTGAGCAGCCTGTTCACGCCCACGGCCACACGTTCGCTGTCGGGCTACACCAGCACCCGCGACCATGTGCTGCTCAACATCATCGACAACGTGGCCGGCAAGCTGGAGCAGTGGCGCAAAAAGGGCGACAGTTTCACGCGCCGCGAGGTCGCCGCGCCCTTCCCCGGCGCGCTGGGCGTGAGCAGCCTGCACGACCCGCTGCTGAAAGACGACGCGCTGGCCGAGGCCTACTGGCTGAGTTACACCGATTTCCTTACACCCGATTCGCTCTACCTGAGCAGCACGGCCAACGATAAACGCGAGCTGCTCAAGGCACGCGGGGGCTTGTTCGACAGCACCGGCATGCGCGCCGAGCAGCGTTTTGCCACCTCAAAAGATGGCACCAAGGTGCCCTACTTCGTGGTCTGGCCCAAGGGCGCCAAGGCCGACGGCAACAACCCGACGCTGCTCTATGGCTACGGTGGCTTCGAGATCTCGATGAAACCCTGGTACTCGGGCGGCTTCGGCCGTGCCTGGTACAGCCGCGGCGGCGTGCTGGTGGTGGCCAACATCCGCGGTGGCGGCGAGTTCGGCCCGAGCTGGCACCAGAGCGCGGTGAAGCCCAACAAACAACGCAGCTACGACGACTTCATCGCGGTGGCCGAAGACCTGGTGGCGCAGAAGATCACCTCGCCCAAGCACCTGGGCATCATGGGCGGCAGCAACGGCGGCCTGCTGGTCGGCGCCACCTTCACGCAGCGCCCCGATCTGTTCAACGCCGTCGTCTGCCAGGTGCCGCTGCTCGACATGAAGCGCTATCACACGCTGCTGGCCGGCGCCTCGTGGATGGCCGAGTACGGCAACCCCGACTTGCCCGAAGAGTGGGCCTACATCTCCAAGTACAGCCCGTACCAGAACCTGAAGGCCGACGTGAAGTACCCGCGTGTGCTCTTCACCACCTCGACCCGCGACGACCGGGTGCACCCCGGGCACGCACGCAAGATGGCCGCGTTGATGCTGTCAATGAAGCACGACGTGCTGTATTACGAAAACATCGAAGGTGGCCACGGTGGCGCGGCCGACAACGAACAGCGCGCGCATCTGCAAGCGCTGGAATACAGCTACCTCTGGCAGCAACTGGGTCGCTGAGCTTGCCTATCGGTACACATTGATAGACGCGCGTGCAATATTTCACACCGCACGCGCGTTCCTCACCAAACTGCACACCCTCATCTGCGGGGCCCTCCTGGGCAACACTGCTCGCTTCTCCTAGTCCCTGATGTTCGGCCCGTCAGGCAAACTCTGTTTTGTGCACGTTCGTGCAACAAAACACTTGGAGAAGTACCCCCATGAGATTTTCGATCCAGCCCGCCCTTTCACGTGCGCTCGCCGGTGCCACCCTCGCACTCGGCCTCGTGGCCTGCGGCGGCAATGACTCCAACTTCGAGGTGAACACCACCTTGGGCGCCGTCTCCGGCACCGAAACGGCCAGCTCTTACGCCTACCTGGGCATCCCCTACGCGGCCCCACCGGTCGGCAACCTGCGCTGGCGCGCCCCTGCTGCCGCCACCCCCTGGAGCGGCACCCGCTCAGGCGCCAACTACGCGCCTCACTGCGCCCAGCCCGCATCGGCTTTCGGCTCGGCATCGACCAGTGAAGACTGTCTCTACCTCAACGTCTACACGCCCAAGGGCAACGGCACCTACCCGGTGATGGTGTGGATCCACGGCGGCGCCTTCTACCTGGGCCTGAGCAACGCCTTCGACCCGTCGGCGCTGGTCGCCAAGGGCGTGGTCGTCGTGACCATCAACTACCGCCTGGGCGCACTGGGCTTCATGTCGCACGCCGCACTGACCGCCGAACAAAGCGGCAGCTCGGGCAACTACGGCCTGATGGACCAGCAAGCCGCCCTGCGCTGGGTGCGCAGCAACATCGCCAACTTCGGCGGCAACGCGAACAACATCACCATCGTCGGCGAGTCGGCCGGTGGTTTCAGCGTTCACTCGCACGTGGCCTCGGCCGGTTCGGCGGGCTTGTTCCACAAGGCGATCGCCATGAGCGGCGCCTACCCCTTCGGTGCCCCGCAAGACAGCCTGGCTGTGGCCCAGCTCAAGGGCGCAGGCGTGGCAACCGCCGTCGCCGCCGCCACCTCGACCACGGCCTGCACCACGGTCGAATGCCTGCGCGCGCTGCCGGTGTCTGCATTGCTCACGGCACAGGCCAGCGTGTACCCGAGCGGCCCGGTGCCGTCGGTCGACGGCAGCGTGCTTGCCGCCAACGTGCGCACCACCATCGCCGCCGGCACCCACAACCGCGTGCCGATGATCGAAGGCACGACACGCGACGAATGGCGCTTGTTCGTGGCACTCGACGAATACGCCGCGGGAGGCGTCGCGCTGGCCGACAACGCCGCCCACATCGCCAAGGTCACGGCGCTGCTGGGTGGTGCGCTCAACCCAGCCGCCGGCCCGACCGCCACTGCGCTGGTCAATGGCCTGTACTCCACGCCGTCGATCTACCCCAGCGCCAGCCTGGCCTACGGCGCGCTTGGCACCGACATGGTCTTCGCCTGCAATGGCCGCATCGCCGCGCTTGAGCTGCAACAGCACGCCCCGGTGTACGCCTATGAGTTCCGCGACCGCACGGCGCCGAGCGCGCTGCCCCCCACCACCTTCAGCCTGGGGGCGTACCACGGCTCTGAGCTGCAGTACATCTTCCCGTCCAGCAGGCCGCTCACAGCCGAGCAGCAAGCGCTGGCCGGCACGATGACCAGCTACTGGACCAACTTCATGAAGACCGGCAACCCCAACGGCACCGGCGTGCCCGCCTGGGCGGCCTTCACCGCCGCGGCCGACGGCTACCAGGGTCTGGACATCGCCAGCGGCGGCGGCGTGGCGGCTCTGGGCACCAACTTCGCGACCAGCCACAACTGCACGGCGCTGAACCAGGGCGTACCGTTCACACCCACGCCTTGAGGCGCGCGGTTCACGACAACGAACAATAAAAGTGAGGTAGGGAGTGTGGGCCCACTTTTTTTTGGTGCGACCGCCAGGCTTACTTGGGCTCGGCGTCTTGCAACAAGCGCCACATCACCTTGCCCGAGCCCGACTTGGGCAGGCTGTCAGCAAACTGCACGAGCTTGGGCACCTTGTAGGCCGCCATGTGGTCGCGCGCCCAGTCGGTGATGTCTTGCTCGGTGGTCTTGCCCTTGGCCTCGGCACGCAGCACCACCACCGCCTTGACGGTCTCACCGCGGTAGGCATCGCGCGCTGCGATGATGCAGGCCTCTTGCACCGCGGGGTGCTTGTACAGAAGCATTTCCACCTCGGCGGGCCACACCTTGAAGCCACTGGCGTTGATCATTCGCTTCAGGCGGTCGGTGAGGAAGAAGTAGCCCTCTTCGTCCATGCGCCCGAGGTCACCGGTGCGGAAGAAGGTCTTGCCTTCGAACTCGACGAACACCGCCGCCGTGGCATCGGGCTGGCGCCAGTAGCCCTTGAACACCATCGGGCCGTGGCTGATGATCTCGCCCACTTCGCCGGGTGGCAACTCCTTGAGCGTGCTCGGGTCGACCACGCGTGAGTCGACACCGAAGATCGGGATGCCCAGGCACTGCGGTTTGGCCCGCTCGGGCGGGTTCGCGTGCGTGGCGGCGGCCGTCTCGGTGAGGCCGTAGCCTTCGGCGAAGACGATGCCGAACTCCTTCTCCAGGCGCTCGGCCACGGCCGCTGGCATGGCCGCACCGCCGCCGTTCATGAAGCGCAGGCTGGAGAGGTCGAAGCTCTTGTAGTTGGGGCTGCCGAAGAGGTCGATCACCATGGTCGGGATGCAGGTCCAGTGCGTCACCTTGTAGCGCGAGATGGTGCGGCCCACGAGCTCGCGGTCCCAGCGCGGCATGGTGATGACGGTGGCGCCGGCGAACACCGCGGCCGACATGCCCACCATGCCGGTGATGTGGAACATGGGCACCACGCCCAGGCCTACCACCTCGGGCCCGCCGTGGCTCCACTGGATGCCACAGGTCTGGTGCATCATCGTGCGGTGGGTGTGCATGCAGCCCTTGGGGTTGCCGGTGGTGCCCGAGGTGTAGGGCAGCACGGCCAGGTCGTCGGGCTGGGCGGTGCTCGGCCCGGGTTGGAGCTTCTGGGCCAGCACGTCGTTCCAGCGCAGGTAGGCGGCACTGCCCTGGCCGTGCTCGGGCAAGGCCGGGTCACTGCGCAACCAGGCGTCGATCGGAGCAGATGGCGTGTCGGCCGGGTCCATGTGGGCCGCCTCGTTCATGGCGTCCGAGTAACGGGTGGCCAGCACGTGCGTCAGCCGCTTGGCCACTGGCACGGCAAGGTTGGCCGCCTCCACCACGCCCGCGAGGTCGGCGCTGCAGATCGCGACCTTGGCCTCGGGGTCGGTGATGTAGTGCACGAACTCCTCGGCCTTGTTCATCGGGTTCACCGGCACCACCACCGCGTTGGCGCGCAAGATGCCATAGAAGCTCACCAGGAACTGCGGGCAGTTCTGCATGAAGAGCGCCACGCGGTCACCCGCCTTCACGCCCACACTTTGCAGCCAGCCTGCCACGCCGTCTGCGCCGCCCTGCAGCTCATGGAAGCTCATCTCGCGTCCAAAGAAGATGGTCGCCGCCTTGTCGGGGAAACGCCTGGCCGTGACATCGAGGTTGAAGCTCAGCGAGGTGGCCGGCACGGCCAGCTTGCGCGGCAGACGCTGCGGCCAGATGCGCTCATGCGGGCGGGGGGTGGCTTGGGTCACGGGAACTCCTTGGGGAAAGAATGGCAGCGCTGGGCGCAACAGCCGAAGCATGGCAGCGCTCAAGTCCCCCACTTGCCTCGGAAAAACCCTAGGCGCCCTTCATTCGAGGCGCAGCATCAGCACACTTCGTGCTTATGCTGCGCCATGGCTGTCACCCATGCGACTCGACCGGCGGAAGTGCCCGCCTTCCTCGACATCGAAGCCTCAGGGTTCGGGCGCGGCAGCTATCCCATCGAGGTGGGCTACGTGCTGCCCGACGGCAGCAGCTTCTGCAGCCTGATCCGACCCGCGCCACATTGGACCCACTGGGACCCGGCGGCCGAGAGGGTCCACCACATCCAGCGCGACATGCTCGCGCAGCATGGCCGCAGCGCGATCGAGGTGGCCCAGCTGCTCAACGATCGCCTGAGCGGGCGCACCGTGTTCAGCGACGGTTGGGCCCACGACTACCCGTGGCTCGGCGCGCTGTATGAAGAAGCCGAGATGGCGCCCAGCTTCAAGCTCGACAGCCTGCGCAGCCTGCTCAGCGAACGCGAGGCGCGCGACTGGCAGGCCACACGCGCCCTGATGAGCTACAGCATGGTGGGCGAGCGCCACCGCGCCAGCGCCGATGCGCGGTTGCTGCAGTCGACGCTGGTGCGACTGCGCGGCGGCTGAGGCTCAGCTCTTCTTCTTGTCGTCGAGCCGGAGCATTTCGGTCGACGCGTCACCGGTCAGCAGGCCCGCAGCGGCATAAATGCCGAGCTTCTCGCGCGTGTCGCTGATGTCGAGGTTGCGCATCGTGAGCTGGCCGATGCGGTCTTGCGGCGAGAACATCGACTCGCCCTTTTCCATCGTCAGGCGCTCGGGCTTGTAGGTCAGGTTGTTCGAGACCGTGTTGAGGATCGAGTAGTCGTTGCCGCGACGCAGCTCGATGGTCACCTCGCCGGTGATGGCGCGCGCCACCCAGCGCTGGGCCGTCTCGCGCAGCATGATGGCCTGCGGGTCGAACCAGCGGCCCTGGTAGAGCAAGCGGCCGAGGCGGCGACCGTGGTCACGGTACTGCTCGATCGTGTCTTCGTTGTGGATGCCGGTCACCAGCCGCTCGTAGGCGATGTAGAGCAGTGCCAGGCCCGGAGCTTCATAGATGCCGCGGCTCTTGGCTTCGATGATTCGGTTTTCGATCTGGTCGCTCATGCCCAGGCCGTGGCGGCCGCCGATGCGGTTCACTTCCAGGATCAGGTCGACCAGGCTCGAATATTCAACACCGTTGATTGCGACCGGCACACCTTCGTTGAAGCGAACCGTGACCTCTTCGGCCTTGACCACCACGTCGTCGCGCCAGAACGCCACACCCATGATCGGTTGCACGATCTTGATGCCGCTGTTGAGGTGCTCCAGGTCCTTGGCTTCGTGCGTGGCGCCAAGCATGTTGGAGTCGGTCGAGTAGGCCTTCTCGGCCGACATCTTGTAGCCAAAGCCATGCTGGCTCATGAAGGCCGACATCTCGGCGCGGCCACCCAGCTCGTCGATGAAGGCCTGGTCGAGCCAGGGCTTGTAGATCTTCAGTGACGGGTTGGCGAGCAGGCCGTAGCGGTAGAAGCGCTCGATGTCGTTGCCCTTGAAGGTGCTGCCGTCACCCCAGATGTTGACGTCATCTTCCTTCATCGCCGTGACCAGCATGGTGCCGGTGACGGCGCGCCCGAGCGGCGTGGTGTTGAAGTAGGTGACCCCGGCGGTCGTGATGTGGAAGGCGCCGCTTTGCAGCGCAGCAATGCCTTCGGCCGCCAGCTGGGCGCGGCAATCGATCAGGCGGGCCTTTTCGGCGCCATAGAGCATGGCCTTGCGCGGGATCTCGTCGTAGTCGGGCTCGTCGGGCTGGCCCAGGTTGGCGGTGTAGGCGTAGGGCTGCGCGCCCTTGAGCTTCATCCAGTGCAGGGCAGCGCTGGTGTCGAGCCCGCCGGAAAACGCGATGCCGACTTTCTGCCCGAGGGGCAGGTTCTGGAGGATGGTGGCCATGGGGTGGGAGCGTTGAAGAGCATTCGGGGAAGCCAGCGATTTTAGGTGCACTTACACTTTGGCCCCTCTGTCTTCAACACCCCCCGAATCACGCCATGACCGACAAGATCAACGCCGCCATCACGACCCGCGCCAACGTCTATTTCGATGGCAAGTGTGTCTCGCACAGCATCGAGCTGGCCGACGGCACGAAAAAGAGCGTGGGGGTGATCCTGCCCTCGTCGCTGCGCTTCAACACCGGCGAGCCCGAGGTGATGGAGCTGGTGGAAGGCGTGTGCCGCGTCAAGTTTGCCGGCAGCGACAGCTGGCTGCCCTACAGCGCAGGCCAGTCGTTCAAGGTGCCGGGCAAGTCATCGTTCGACATCGAGGTGACGCAGACCCTGCATTACGTCTGCCACTTCGGCTAAAGCCTGACCGTCATTCCCGCTCAGGCGGGAATGACGGGGGTGTACTCAGCGGGCTTTGCGCACCCTGAGCAACTCATCGAGGATCAACAGCGCAGCCCCCACGGTGATCGCGCTGTCGGCCACGTTGAACGACGGGAAGTAGTACTGCGCACCCCAGTGCACCTGGATGAAGTCGACCACATAGCCGTGCAGCAAGCGGTCGATCACGTTGCCCAGGGCGCCGCCCAGGATCAGCGACAAGGCCCAGGCGAACATCTTCTGCCCGCCATGGCCGCGCAGCATCCACACGATGAAGATCGCCGCCACGAAGCCCAGGCCGATGAAGAACCAGCGCTGCCAGCCCGAGGCCCCGGCCAGGAACGAGAACGCCGCACCGGTGTTGTGGGCCCGCACGATGTTGAAGAACGAAGTGACGTAGGTGCTGTCACCGTATTGGTAGTACTGCAGGATCAGCGTCTTGGTGATCTGATCCAGCACGATCACGATCAGTGCAACACCCAGCCAGGGCAACAGGCGGCTACCGGATTTCTGGAATGCCATGTCAGGCGGCCTTTCGTGGTTCGCCGGCGCCGAAGAGGTTGCTGGTGCAACGGCCGCAGATCGTGGGGTGGGCGGCATCGACGCCGACGTCGTCGCGGTAATGCCAGCAGCGGTCGCATTTC
>NZ_JADMJX010000284.1:4480-11506 GCF_018780185.1 Rhizobacter sp. | reverse complement strand
CCGCCGTGAGGCCCCGGTCGATCATGCGATTCAACCAGTACGAGCAGGTGATCCAGGCGGCCCTGGCAGGGCAAGGTGTTGCGCTCGGGCGCGTGGCGCTGGTTGAGCCCATGCTGGCCGACGGGCGCCTGGCGGCGTTGCCGCACTTCATGGCTGAGCACGCTGCGGATGCAGCCTACTGGCTTATCCGGACGCCAACGGAAACACACCTCGACGTCGATGCTGTGGTGGTCTGGATTCGGCGCGAAGCGGCGCAGTTGGTCACAGCCATGGAAGTGCAAGCCGCCGAGCAGTCGGCCAGCAGAAGTGTCGAGGCGTCGAGCGCCAGGGGGCGGCGCAAGAGGTGACCGGAGTTCGATCCAAACCGCCGTCTCGCAGCCGAATGTTGCTGCCGAACAGCCGCGCTGCGTCAGCACCGACAACATAGAGAACCTGCGCCCTTGCGCCTGTAAGTGGCGCAGCGCCGCGGGGGCGCGATGTGGGCCGGAAGTGCCTGTCGCAAGTCAACTCTGGCCCTTCCTGCCAGTCGGCCGATCAGCCGAAATGGCGACGAGGCGCGTCCAACCGGTGCGCCACAGGGCGTCGTCATCCGCGCCTCATGGAGTCCCATAGCGTGTTCTCGCACATTTTCGTTGGCGTCAAGGACTTTGACCGGGCTCTGGCCTTCTACAAGCCCGTGATGCAGGCCATTGGCGCCCAGCTTCGCTTCGTAGATGCGAAGCGCCCCTGGGCAGGCTGGCAGTCTCAGCCAGAACCAAGGCCCCTCTTCCTGATTGGCTCCCCGCACGATCACCAAGCGCACAGTGCTGGCAACGGCCAAATGGTGGCCTTCCTCGCCAAGGACCGCGCAACGGTGGACCATGTCCATCGCCTGGCCCTTTCGCTTGGCGTAGTGTCGGAGGGCATGCCTGGGCTCCGACCTGAGTACCACGCGAACTACTACGGTGCCTACCTCAGAGACCCAGAGGGCAACAAGCTCTGCTTTGCCTGTCACGACGCTCAGCCTTGACCTCGTGACCACGCGTCGTACTTCAATGCCGACCAGCCTATTGCGCGGCGCAGACCTACCCTGAATCACTCATCGGCAAAGCTGCAACAGCGAAAGCCACTGAACGACGTTTGCCGGCTTTTGATAAGCCCGGAACACAGCGGTGAGCGCGACGAACAGGGCGACAGCCGCAACCATCCAGACGAGCACTCGGATCCGTTTCCGGCTCATGCCGGCGTGGGCGCTTCTGCAGGGAGAACGGAGCGGTCATCGATGGGCAGGTGCAGCGCCGCCGCGATCAGCCCCAACGCCATGGCACCCAGCCACACCATGTCGTAGGACTGGGTCGTGTCGAATACGTAGCCGCCCAACCAAACGCCGAGAAAGGCTCCAACTTGGTGTCCGAGGAAGACAAAGCCGAACAGGGTACCGATGTACTGAACACCGAAGACCTGCGAGACCAGTCCATTGGTCAACGGGGCGGTGCCCAGCCATAGCAGGCCCATGACTCCGCAGAAGAGGATCACGCTTGTGGCAGACACCGGAAAGAGCACGAAGAGCGCGATCGCGGCCGTGCGGACCAAGTACACCAGCGCCAACAGGTTCTTGCGTCGGTAGAGATCACCCAGTCGCGCGCAGGCGAAGGTGCCGAGGATGTTGGTGAGAGCTATCACGGCCAAGCCGGTGACTGCGAGTTGCGCAGGTGCGCCTTTGTCGAGCAGGTAGGCCGGCAGGTGCGAAGCAATGAAGGCAAGCTGGAAGCCGCAGGCCAGGAAGCCCAGATTGAGCAGCCAGAAGCCGCGATGTCCCAGCGCCTGGCGGATGGCCGCGCCCATGGGTTGAGTGCTTCGCCCGCCGACGGCGGCATCAACATTACCCCTGTCTCTGAGCTGCGGGGCGAGTACGCCCAGTACCACCATACCCGCACCGAGCAAGAGCAACGCCCAGCTCCAGCCGAAGGCATCCTGCAAGGCTTGCGTGGCCGGCACCGCGACGAACTGCCCCAGACCGCCGATGGCACCCGCCAGCCCCAGTGACCAGCCGCGGTCAGCTTCGGGAGAAAGTCGACTCAGCGCGGCATAGACCACGCCGAATGCCGTGCATGACAGTGCTACGCCGATCAGAAGGCCGCATCCCAGATACAGCCCCATCGGCGTCGTCGCGGCTGACATCACAGCGAGGCCGAGACCATAGAGCAACGTGCCGGCCGCGACCACCTTGGCGCCGCCGAAGCGGTCCGACAGCATGCCGGCAAGGGGTTGCGCAAAGCCTAGAGCCAGGTTCTGGATGGCCAGCGCGAAGGCGAATGTTTCGCGGGACCAGCCGCGATCCATGGTCATCGGCAGCATGAACAGTCCTTGCACGTGCCGTATGCCCAGCGCAAGGCCCATCACCAGCCCTCCGCAGAGGATAGGGAACAACAGGCTGCGACGATCGACCCGAATCAGTGGTGTGGAAAGCATCCGAATCTTTTCAGCGGCGCTGGCCGCTGCCTCATGCATGGCAAGGCCCTCAATGTGCCGCTGCCGACAGCTCACGCTCAACCGATCTTTCAGATGGCTGACATGCGCAAAGCGAATGCCTCGAAGCGCACATCACATGCAGGGGGCGCATGAGAAACCGGCGCAACTTTGGCTTGAAGCGGTGCATGCGATGCGCTGCAATGCCATCAGCCCGTTACCCGGGCTGGTAACGACTGGAGTACCGAATGAACGAAACACTCGCCCATCCTCATGTCCCACTGCTGCACGCTTGGCGGCCCATGCCATGTATGGTGTCAGCCCGGCTGGGGTACATCGCTTCGTCTGAGGGACGCCCTGTCAACTACATGTACGACCCGCCAGAAGGAGTGATCAAGGAGAACTGCGAGTACGACTTCCGTGATGTGCGAATAGCCGATGCCCGCAGCTTGGCGGGGCCGACATCCGTTCATGATGCGGGCTTCGAACTCTGTAGTGCCGCATCGGCGGTCGTGAGCTTTCATGACGCAGACGCGATCATCCGCACGTACTACCCGGAGTGCGTCGAGCTGGCCTGCGCAGCGACCGGTGGATCGTCGGCCATTGTTTTCGACCATCTACTGCGCAAGCGCGAAGCGGGACGGCCGCCGCTGACGTTTGGGCGCGCGGGCGATGGCACCCAGCCGGGGAGTGTCGGCCGGGTACACAACGACTACACCGACGAATCGGGTCGGCGCCGTCTCGGGCTCGTGCTGCGCGATCCCGAACGCGCCGCGCTTGTGCGGCGCTACTGTGTCGTCAACATCTGGAGATCGGTCAAGGGACCGATCATCGACACACCACTGGCGGTCTGCGATGCTCGAACCGTCTGCGTGCGCGACATGGTGGCGAGCGATATCCGCTACGCGGACCGAACTGGCGAGATCTACCTCTTTGCGCATTCGGATCGACATCGTTGGTACTACTACCCCGAGATGCATCGCGACGAGGCGCTCGTCTTCAAGCAATACGACTCACAAGTCAGCGGGGTCGCACGGTTCACGCCCCATGCGGCCTTCGATTTGCCTGACATCCGGGCCGACGCTCCCCTGCGCGAGAGCATCGAAGTACGTTGCCTGGTGATGTTCGACTGAGCAACTGGCAAGCGAGAAGAAGCCGAATGAGCAACAACATCACCGACCACACGCAGCCATCCATCGAATTCTGGTTTGAGTTCGGCAGCAACTACAGCTACCTGAGCGCGATGCGAATCGAAGCGGCGGCGGCGCGGCAGGGCGTGGTCGTGCGCTGGAGGCCGTTCCTGCTCGGGCCAATTTTCCAGTCCTTTGGCTGGAGCAACTCCCCGTTCGTACTGCAGAAAGCGAAGGGAGCCTATGTTTGGAAGGACATGGAGCGGCAGTGCGAAAAATACGACATACCTTGGCGGATGCCTGCGGTTTTTCCGCGACCCGCAACGCTTCCGATGAAGGTGGCTGCCGCCTTTGCTGAGGACCCGTGGATTGGCAGGTATTGCCGAATCTTCATGACAAAGAACTTCGCTCTGGACGAAGACATCAACACCTGGGAGCAGGTCGGCGAAGTGCTGGCTGGACTCGGCCTGGACGCTCCGGTTGTTCTGGAAGCGGCGTGTTCGGATGCCAGGAAGAACTGTCTGCGCGAAGCTACAGCGGAGGCGCAAGCCAGGGGCATCTTTGGCGCTCCGACCTTCTTCGCCCGCGGAGAGATGTTCTGGGGCAATGATCGGCTCGACGACGCGTTGGCGTTCGCGGCCGCAAACCAGTGATGGAAGAAATCACCACAGTGAATGAGCCCGCGGGCTTCGCGCCGTGGCCCGCGTAAGGGTACTGCCTCGATCACATCGCCAAGGTGTTTGTGCGAGGTAGCGCTGTCGCACCGGTCTTTGATGTCAGGGTCGAGCGTGATCACTGCAATGTGCGCCACCATCACGATCTTTTCCGGTTTCGCTTATGTCGGCAGCACAGCGGGAACACGGCGATGGCGGCTTTCGCTTCCCGCGCGTGCTAGCGAGAGAGTGTTCCAGGATCGACGCGTGATCGAGCAACCGTAGCATCAGTTCGGCAGAGCCGCCTGTTGGGCGTGGCCCCGCGTGCGCGCGGCCGGGCTGTTGCGCTGCGCGTCGAGCCGCTGTCCAAGGCGTGGTGTCTCGCCCCTGCGGGCGGCCATCCCTCACGCGGTTTCGTCCCTAGAGGTTTATCCAACGTCTGCTCTCAGGTCCCCTGAGTTGCCCCAACGAGCCCAAGGATTCAAGAGAACGTCTTGGTACCACCAAGGATCAAGACTCGCCTAAAACCCGCATGAATGCTAGGTTCCTCAGGCGATCTGGGCTGCCATTGGACCTTTTGGGAGAAGGTCGGGGTGGTCCCGCCGACAGGAATCGAACCTGTATTTGCCGCTTAGGAGGCGGCCGTTCTATCCATTGAACTACGGCGAGCGCGAGGCGCGGATTATTACAGCCCCCCAGTCGCTTCGCTCCTGCCCCCAAGGGGCGCCGCCTGGCGGCCCGGCAAAGCCGGTTCCGCGGGCGTTGCTTGATCTGTCGCTTGCTGCGCTCGCTCTTTGGCATTCGCTCGGTGAGGCGTCGAGTCACTCCCAGCGCCACGTTCCGATCAAGTCGATCGATCTGTCGAGGCCCGACTGCAGCCGCATCACAAACCGCTGCGCAATGCGATAGGTCACCTGGAAGCTGCCGGTGCTGGTGGCAAGGTTTTGCTCGTAGGCGATGTACACGCGCTTCGAGAGTTGCTTGCCCACCGACACCACGGTTTCGCGGGTTTCACCGTCGGTCTGGCGCAGGCCCAGGTCGTCGATGCCGAAGGCGCGGGTGATGGCGCCCGGCCCGCCGTCACCATCGCCCGCCAGCAGCGCGAAGGCGGCGCGTTGCACAAGTGCGGTGTCGGTCTTGCCCAGGCCGTCGCTGGCGCGGCCGAGCAACAGCCACGAGAGCTTTTCGTTGTTCGACATCTCGGGCTCGGAGAACAAGCGCACGCGCAGGTTTTGCAGCGGCCCGCTGACGGCCACGCCCACGCGCACGTCGAGGTTGGGGCGGGTGGCCTCGATGTCGAGCCGCATGTTGCTCGGCGCGCCGTTGAAGGTGATCACGCCGCGGTCGATGACAAGCTTCTGCCCGTAGTTGGCAAAGGTGCCGTCGACCGCACGCACCGTGCCCGCCAGCGCCCACTTGCCGCCGGGGCGGCTCACGCGCAGCTCGCCGCGCAACAGGGTGTCGATGCCCAGGCCGCGCATCTGCAGGCGCTCGCCCAGGTTGACCAGCAGGTCGAGCGAAATGCGGTTGCTGCCGCTGGCGGGCACCGGGGCGGCAGGGGGCGCATCTTGCGGGTCGGTGCCGCGCCCGGTGACGATGACGTCGTCTCCCAGCCCGGGTGAGCTGAGGCGGGTGAAGTCGACCAGGCCTTCGTCGACGGTGAAGCGGCCGTCGGCCTTGACGGTCTCGCCATCGATGGCCACCTGCGCTTCGCCGCTGGCGACGATGCGCAAGTCGACGCGGCCGAGCAGCTGGAACTTGTCGGCCACCAGCTTGAGGCGGGCGCGCCAGGTGTCGTCGAGCTTGGCGTCGCCTTCGAGGCGCACCGTGCCGTTGCCGCCGCGGGCCTGGAACTTGTTGATCTTGGCCGTGGCGCCTTGCAGCGAGACGTCGACCTCACCGTCGGTGAGGTTCACACCTTCGACCATGTTGCGCACGCCGATGCCGCTGCCCACCACGCTGCCGGTGTACTCGGGTGCGCCGAAGCGCCCGCCCAGGGTGGCGCTGGTGTTGAGCCGGCCGTCGAGCCGCCAGCCGGCGGGCACCCAGGCACCCCAGGTGCCGAGGTTCGCGACCTGGGCTTCGAGCACGCCTTGCAGCGGCGCATCGGGCGACGGCCAGGCGGCCTGCGGTGAGGTGCGCACCACCACCGCGCCGCCGAGCACGCCGAGCTGCTGGCCGGCCAGGCCGGCGGTGAAGCTCCAGACGCCGTCTTTGGCGTCGAGCCCGACACGCAGGTCGGTCAGGCCCAGGGCCTGGGTGCCGCTTTCTTCGGTGACGGTCAGGTCACCCTGGGTGCGCTCGAGCACGATGTCGGCGCTGAAGCTGTCGGTCTGGCGGATGACCACCTTGCCGGCGATCTGCAGGTCGCCACCCCAGCCGAAGTTGGGTTGGGCTCGGCGCAGCAGCGGCGCCACGGCCAGCGGCTCGAGCTCGGCCTGCATGTCGAGCTGCTGGGTGCGCACGGCCTGGCCGGACTCCCAGTCGATGCGGTTCCAGCGCAGCCCGGCACCGAGGATGTCGGCCCGGCCCGCGGTGACCGCGATGCGGGTGGTGGGGCCGGAGCTCAGCTCCAGGCCGATGTCTTTGGTGATCAGCAAGGGCGTGGCACCGGCCTGGGTGGTGCGCAGCTCGAGTTGCTTCAACACGCCCTTCCAGGCCCAGGGGGCGGGGGTGCCTTGGGCGCTGCGGCCAAAGAGGTTGCCGCTCAGGCTGCCTTGCGCCGAGGCGAGGGCGAGGGTGCGCACGGGCGCGGCGGCCGGTGCCGACGCCGCCGTGGCAGGCGCGGGAGCAGT
>NZ_JADMJX010000284.1:0-4380 GCF_018780185.1 Rhizobacter sp. | reverse complement strand
GGCGGGCGGGCCTGCAGGTTTTCGACCCACACCGGCGGCGCCACCTTCAACTCGGTGCGCAGGCTGAACTGGTGATCGCGCGCACTGCCCTTGAGCTGCAGCGTGCTGTTGCCGAGTTGCTTGTTGCCCCAGGCGGCCTGGCCGATGTCGAGCTGCACGTCGAGTGGTGCGTCGGTGGCGGTGCCCAGCTGCCAACGGGCATCGCCCTGGCCCACGCTCCACTCACCCGCACGCACGCCGGCGAGCGTGCCCTTGCCCTGGGTGCTGATCTCGGGCCAGCGGCCGCTCACCTGTGCTTCGGCGTTGAGGGCACCGCTCAGGTTGGCGGCCAGATTGGCGGCCTGGCCGGGCGGCAGCACTTCTCTGAGCAGGGGCGCCAGGCGGTTCAGCTCCGGGGCGCGGGCGTCGAGCGTCCACTGATCCTGTTTGCCCACGGCGTTGGGTGCGATCTCGCCGTCTAGTTTGAGGCGGTTGCCGGCCACGTCGAGTGCGGCGCTGGCGATCATCGGGTCGGCGGGCTTGGCATGGCGCCAGGCCACGTTGCCAGTGACGGCCGCACCGGCGACCACGCTGTTGTTGAGCTGGGCGCTGGCTTCGCCGATCAGGCCGCTCAGTCGCTCGATGAGGCTGCGCTTGTCGCCGGGGCCGCTGCTGCGCAGGCTGTCGGGCACGCTCAAGGAGGCGTCGCCGACCAGGTTGAAGCGGTGCACGCCGCCTTGCCAGCCGCCGCCGGGCCCGGCAGGGAACCAGGGTTTGGGGTCGAACTCGACCAGCGAAGCCTTGGCCTTGATCTGCCAGGCGGTGGCCACGCGGTCGGCGGTGCCGGTGAGCAGCGCGTTGGCGCCGCCAGCGGAAGCGCGCAGCTCACGCAGCTCGATGCGCTCTTCGGAGCCGACGGCATCGAGCCGCAGCTTGACCGGCCGGGCCAGGTCGACCAGCTGGCCGCTCAGCTCGGCCAGCGCCGTGAAGTTGGGCGGGCCGGTGGCGCCCGAGGGTTTCTTGGGCTGTGTCTTGCCCGACAGGGTGAGCGGGCCGCTCAGCGTCATGGCGGCCAGGTGGGAGTCGAGCGCGCTGGGTTGCAGCTTGTCGAGCTGGGCTTCGATGTTGAACTCGCCGGCTTGCCAGCGGGCCTTGCCCTGCACCGTGCCGGCGCTGCGGCGCTCGTCGGCGAGCTGGGCTTCGAAGCGGGTCAGCTCCAGCAGGTCGGTCTGGTCGGTGCGCCAGCGCCCGCTCGCCACGAGCTTGCGCACGGGCAGCTGCTGCACGTCCCAGCGGCCGGGTTTGGCGTTGTCGAGGTCGGCGTTGAGCGTCAGGGTGTGAGGCTCGTTCGCGCCGGCGGGGGCGATGCGCAGCGTGCCGCTCAGGGCGGTGAGCGGCGCGCGCTCCAGCACGGCCGACAGGTCCAGCCCCTGGGTGTGGGCTTCGAGCTGCGGCAAGGGCCAGGCATCGGCGAGGGCGACCTGTGCGGTGGCATCGAACGCCTGGCCCTGGGCCCGCAGGCTGGCCTGGGCGTTGAAGCGCGCCAGCGGGCCGCTGGCTTGAGCCTGCGCCTGCCAATCGGCACGCAAGGTCTTGGCCCAGGTGGGCAGGCTCGGGCTGCTGGCGGCTTGTGCGCTTTGGGTGGCCTTGAGTTGCACGTCCAGCTGCAAGGGCGCTTCGGCGCCGATGCGCAGGTGGCCGCTGAGCTGCATCGGGTCGAGGCGCAGGCTCAGGCCTTCGATGCGGTGTTGCCGGCCGCGGTCGTGGCCCAGCTCCAGCTTGGCGCGCAGGTCGCGCAGCGGGCGCTGTTCGAGGCCGGGCAACTGCACTTCGTCAACGCGCAGCTCGTTGATGACCAGCTCCAGCGGCAGGCGCAGCCTGGCCGGCAGGGTGACGGGTTTGTCGCTCGGGCTGGGGGGCGCGGTGATGGTCACGCGCTCGGCCGTCAGCGACTCCATCTCGAAGCGGGCCCAGGTGTCGGGCACCGGCGTGTAGCGCACGTTGAGCGCGCGCCACACCGGCCGGTCGATCACGATGCGCGTGCCGCCGGCGGTCACCACGATCACCTGCCTGGCCTTGAGGTCGCCGATCAGCGTGCCCTCGGGCTCGATCACCGTCACGTCGATGCCGGCCAGCGACAGGCGCGCCAGCAGCCAGGCGGTGCCGCCGCTGGTGCCGGCGGCCCAGAACAGCGTGGCCACGATGCCGCTGAACAAGGCGAACACCAAGGCCAGCACGCCGACGCCGATCAGCGCGCGGCGCCAGCGGCGGCGCGGCGGGGGGGGTGTTGTCGCGGCGTCGTCCATCAGAACGCAATGCCCACGCTGAAGTGCAGGCGGCCCTTGTGCAGGTCTCGGCCATAGGCCCAGTCGATGCGCAGCGGCCCGACCGGGCTGCGCCAGCGCAGGCCGAGGCCGTAGCCGAGCGCGGGCTTGTACTCGCTCCACTGGTCGACGGCGTTGCCGGCGTCGAGGAAGGCGGCCCACCACAACGAGGGCCGCTTGGCGCTGAAGGCGTGGGCGATTTCGATGCTGCCGGTCAGCAGCTTGCGGCCGCTGGTGAGCACGCTTTTCCCCGTCAGCGCATTGATCTTGCGCGGCCCGAGGTCGCGGTAGCCGTAGCCGCGCACCGAGTCGTCGCCGCCGGCGCGAAACAGCAAGGTGTCGGGGATGCCGACGTTTTCTTTGGCAAACACCTCGCCGAACTCGAGCCGTGTCTGCGTGAACCAGGAGCTGCCCAGCGGCCAGTAGAGCGTGTTGCGGGTGTAGAGACGGCCGAAGGGGCCGTTGTCGGCGCTGTCCGAGACCGCATAGCCGCCCGCCATCTGGATCACCGAGGTGAGGCCGCGGGTGGGCAGGATGATGTCGTCCACATCACGCCAGATCCAGTTGTAGTTCATCGACAGCGCGCGGCTGGTGAACTCGCCGAGCCCGTTTTTCACCGTGGCGTTGAGCAGCTCGGCAAAGATCAACCGCTCGATGCGCTCGGTGTAGAGCGAACGGCCCGCGCGCACGTTCCAGGAAAAGGTCACGTCGTCGACGGTGTCGAGCCGGGTGACACCACCCGCCAGCAGCCTGCGGTATTGGGCGTTACCGGGGTCGGTCAGCAACTCGCCCGTCCAGGCACGCCGGGTGCGGCCCAGCTCAAACTTGTTGTGCATCTGCAGGTCGAAGCCGAAAGGCCGCAGGTGGCGGTGTTCCAGCGTCACCCGCTCGCGCGTGTTGTCGCTGTAGCCCACGCCGGCCACGGCCTGTTGCAGCGATTGTTCGGTCACCCGCACCAGCACCGGCACGGCAGCGGCTTGCGCCGGGTCGGGGTCGATCTCGACCGAGACGCTGTTGAACAGGCCGAGCTTGCCCAGGCGCTCTTGATAGTCGAACAGGCGCTTTTCGCTGTAGGGCGTGCCGGGGCTGAAGTCGGCCACGTTGCGGATGCCGGCTTCGCTGTAGCGCTTGAGGCCCTCGATGCGCAGCTCGCCGAGCAGGAACAGCGGGCCGCTGTCGATCTCCAGCGCCAGGTTGGCTTCGTGGGTCTTGGCGTCGATGTGCGCGATGGTGTTGAGCGACCAGTTGGCCGTGGGGTAACCGTCGGCACGCAGCAAGGCGAGGGTGCTGTTCTTTGCGCTGCTCCACTGGGGTTGGCTGAAGGGCTTGCCTTCTTTGAGCGGCCAGCGCCCGCGCAGACGGGCGAGCAAGGCCTGCGCGGCCGGGTCGCCGGCGTCGATGTGTTTTTTCAGGTCACCACCGGCGTTGAGCTCCCAGGTGGCGATCGTGGTGCGCGGCCCCGGCGTGACCGACAGCGTGATCAGTGGGGTCTGATCGGGAGGGTCGTCTCGTTTGACCGTGACCTGCGGGCTGAAGTAGCCCTCGGTTTCGAGCAGGGTGCGCGCCTGCGCCGGAGAGGCGGCGGCCAGGCGGATCAGCTCGGCATTGGTGATGCCGTCGGCCTGCGGCGCATTCTGGAAGCGCGCCAGGTCGAGGTAGGTGAGCAGCAGTTGGCGCAGCTCGTCGGGGGCCTGCACCTCGACCCGGTACGACACCGTGCTCGGCGCCGAGGCGGCCGTCGCCGGTGCTTCTGCCGCAGCCGGGCTCGGTGCGGCGACGGGCGCAGGCGCTTCGTCTTGCGGCAGTGCGGCACAGCCGAGCAGGCCAGAGAGAAGGCACACAGCGGCCAACAGACCCGACGCATGCCGGGTCGCGCGACGGCCCCGATCGCTCATTTGCTCAGCAGGCGCATGGCCCCTTCGAGGCCCTGGAGGGTGAGCGGGAACATGCGCTGGTTCATCAGCTGCTGCACGATCGAGATGCTCTGGCGGTAGCTCCACACGCCTTGCGGCTCGGGGTTGATCCAGGCGAACTTGGGGAAGGCGTTGGTCAGGCGCTGCAGCCATTCGGCACCGGC
>NZ_JADMJX010000344.1 GCF_018780185.1 Rhizobacter sp. | reverse complement strand
CCCAGTTGCTGGTGAAGAAGCCGCCGTCCTTGTTGCTGTCGCTGTAGCCCAGCATCACGTCTTGTTCGCCGCCCGAGCGCTGGATCATCGCGGCGATGCCGGGCAGCGCGTAGTAGTCGCGCATGATCGGCCCGGCGTTGCGCAGGTCACCGATGGTCTCGAACAGCGGCGAGACGATCAGGTCGCACAGGGCGTGGTCGTCGAGCGTGCCGCGCATCAGCCCCACTTCCTTTTGCAGCAGCAGCACTTCGAGCAGGTCGCTCACCTCTTCGGTGTGCGAAATGATGTAGTGGCGCAGCGACTCGCGGCCGTAGGCCTCGCGCATCTGCAGCGCGGCCTCGAAGATCGCGAGCTCGCTCTGAGCATGCTCCGAATACGCTGCGGCGCGCACGCGCAGCGGCCGAGCGTCGTTCAGCAGGCGCAGCAGCAGCGCGCGGCGTGCGTCTTCGCTGAGTGCGCTGTAGTCGGCCTCGATGCGCGCCACCTCCAGCAGCTCGGCGATCACGGCCTCGTGCTTGTCGGAGCTCTGGCGCAGGTCGACGGTGGCGAGGTGAAAGCCGAACACCTGCACCGCACGCATCAGCGGGCGCAGGCGCGGCCCGATCAAGGCCTGGGCATGGTGCGATTGCAGCGAGCTTTCGATCACCGCCAGGTCGGCCAGGAACTCGTCGCTCTTCGCATAGGGCGCCTGGGGTGCGACCGCGTGGCGCAGCGCTTCGGTGCCGGTGAGCTGGTGCAAGGTGGCCGCCAGCCGCGCATACATGCCGATCAAGGCACGGCGGTAGGGCTCATCGAGCCGGTGCTCGCCATGGTCGGGCGAGGCCGCGGCCAGTGCCTGCATCGCGGGCGTGACGGGCGACAGCAGGGCCGAGATCGAGAGCTCCGCGCCCAGCTCGTGCACCTCGGTCAGGTAGAAACGCAGCACGGTCTCGCTTTGCCGGCGCAGCGCCATCTGCAGCGTGGCGGCACTGACGTTGGGGTTGCCGTCGCGGTCGCCGCCGATCCAGTTGCCCATGCGGAAGAAGGGCGCGATCGCGTGGCCGGGCAGCGCTTCTTCGAGCTCGCGGTACATGCGCGGGATCTGGCGCAAGAAGGTGCTCTGGTAGTAGCTCAGCGCGTTCTCGATCTCGTCGGCCACGGTGAGCTTGGTGTAGCGCAGCATGCGCGTTTGCCACAGCTGGGTGATGCGGGCGCGCAGCAAGGCTTCGTTCTCGGCCAGGTCGCGCGCGGTGTGCAGCCCGTCGCGCTGGCCGATGAGCTCAGCGATGGCGCGCTCGGCGTCGAGGATGCTCTTGCGTTGCACCTCGGTCGGGTGGGCGGTCAGCACCGGCGAGATGTAGGCGTGGGCCAGCGTCGCGGCGATGTCGGTGGCGCGGATGTCGGCGTCGGCCAGGCGCGACAGGCTCATCGCCAGCGAACCTTCCTGCAGGTGGCCCTGGCGCTCGTGGTGCTCGCGGCGGCGCACGTGGTGGCGGTCTTCGGCGATGTTGGCCAGGTGCGAGAAGTAGCTGAAGGC
>NZ_JADMJX010000285.1 GCF_018780185.1 Rhizobacter sp. | reverse complement strand
GCGAACGACCCCCCGATCCGACCCGCAATTGCGCGAGCCACCGGTGGCCGCCGCCTGCCAGCTTGCCTATCGTTGTTCCCTCATTCACTCCCCCAGGGAGACGACCATGAAGGCAACGAAACCTGATGCCCTTCCGGGCAACACCAAGGTGCAGGGCGAAGGCGACTACGAAGCCGCTCGCCGCTACGACAAGTCGGCGCAAGACTTCGCTCAATCGGGCAAAGTCGCCGAGGCGGCGCGCAAGGCCCAGCCGCACGACGCCAAGGAAGCCGAGGAACTCAAGCGAGCCGAAAAGGCCGGCAAATCTCGCTCGAAGGGTGAAGACCCTGGGGACGCAAGATGAGCGGCAGGCAATCCGGGCGCACGAGCCCGTCGATCAAACAGAAGCCGGTGCCCCGGCTGCCACACGAGCATGACGAGTCATCCGACAGTCAGACCCAGGGCGAGGTGCAGCCCATCATCCAGCAGGCTCACGACGACGTGATGGCCGGCCGTGTAGACACCGACCGCGGTGTGCCGATGGACCGGGCCTACCAGCGCCAGAAAGAACGCGCAGTGCCGTCCCCCAAGAAACCGAAGCGCCCGTGAGCGCCCACCAGAAGACATGAACCCCATCAAGCAGCATGGCACCGAGCACACCGCCAAATACCTCATCCTGCTCGACAGCAACAGCGCCACACGCGCCTTGCTGTTTGGCCAGGATCACCGCTTCCTTGCCGAGATGTTCGACGAAGACGGGCTGGTGCTGGGCAACCTGATGAGTGCTGGCACCTCGTGCCAGCCGCCTGGCGACGTGGTGATGCCACTGCTGGCCAGCGCGCCCACCAGCATTCAATGCTTCGTGCTGACGGGGAGCACGACCGCCGAGGCGGCTTCACAAGAGGTGGGGAAGGTGACGAGCCTTACCCCCGGCACTGGTTGCAACGCTTAGGGCTGCTTGGTTCCCCACCTGACCCGGTTGGGCGCGCTTCCATGCGGGGAGGCCCGTCACCGGTGATTGTAGGGGAGGAGTTTGATGAATCGCCCTCGCAAGGGCTTGTTCAGCTCAACGCAGTTGCAGCGCGTCGTCGCCAAACTCGATGTTCAGCGGCTCGATGACGAGCTTCTTGGGGCCGGCTTCCACACGGCCGGCGATCAGCGCCTTGACGCCTTGCGCCTGCGCCACCTGCACTGTTCGCTCGGCGTCTTCGGCCTTCACGAACAGCGCAAAACCTGCGCCCATGTTGAGCGTGCTGTAGGCCTCTTGGTCGTCTTGCTTGGCGTGTTGCTGGATGAACTTCAGCACCGGCGTCACCTCGGGCACGGTGTGGATTCGGTAGGTGTGCGTGGCCGGGTGGCGCAGCAGCTTGCGCCAGCCGTGGCCGGTGATGTTGGCGCAGTAGTTCGGCGTGATGCCGGCTTTGTAGAGCGCTTCGGTGACCGGCGAATACAGAACGGTGGGGGCAAGAAGGGCGTCGCCATAGCTCAACCCCGGCAGCACTTCGGTGAGGTAGCCCTGCGGCAAACGCTCGACCAGCTTGCGCGCCA
>NZ_JADMJX010000163.1 GCF_018780185.1 Rhizobacter sp. | reverse complement strand
GAGAAGAAGCCGGTGTAGGCCACCGAGCCCACGGTGGCCATGGCGAAGAAGAGCGCGATGGTGACGCTGAGTGGCAGGTACTTGGGGTCCATCGTCATGCGCACCGGGGCCGCGGCGAGGCCGGGCGCACGTTGCCCGATCTGCGCTTCGAGCGGCATGGCTTCGCGGGTCGGCGTGGCGCTCATGGCTTCGCTCCTGCCGGTGCGCGGAACACCCACGCGCGCACCGTCTGCCTGAACTCGGCCGACTGCAGCAGCACCACCGCGAACACCACCACCGCCTTCACCACCAGGTTCACCTCGGGCGGCACGCCCAGCGAGTAGATGGCGTAGGTGAGCGTCTGGATGATGAGCGCGCCGATCACGCTGCCGGCCAGGCTGAAGCGCCCGCCGGTGAGCGCCGTGCCGCCGAGCGTGACGGCGAGGATGGCGTCGAGCTCCAGCAGCTGGCCGGCGTTGTTGCCGTCGGCACTCTTGACGTTGGAACTGATGAGCAGGCCCGCGACGCCCGCGCACAGGCCGCAGAAGGCATAGGCCCACACCGTGATCAGCTTGGCACGCACACCCGCCACCCGCGCCGCCGCCGGGTTGATGCCCACCGCCTGGATGAAGAGGCCGAGCGCCGTCTTGGTGACCACCCACCACAGCAGCACGAACACCGCCGCGGCGATGAAGAGCGAGAACGGCAGGCCCAGCAGGTAGCCGCTGCCGATGAAGAAATACGGCGCGTAGTAGATGGTGATGATCTGCCCGTCGGTGATGAGCTGGGCGATGCCGCGCCCGGCCACCATCAGGATCAGCGTGGCGATGATGGGCTGCATGCCCACCTTGGCCACGAGCACGCCGTTCCACAGGCCACACAGCAGCGCCACGCCCAAAGCCGCGGCAATCGCCACTGGCATCGGGAAGCGGCTGGTGTGGGTGGCTACGCCATCGGTCATCACCAGCGCGCCACCGATCATCCAGGCCGCGATGGCCGCCGTGATGGCCACGGTGGCACCCACCGAGATGTCGATGCCGCGCGTGGCGATCACGAGCGTCATGCCCAGCGACACCAGCACCAGCGGCGCGGCGCGGTTGAGGATGTCGATCAGGCTGCCGTAGAGGTGGCCGTCGCGCCACTCCAGGTGCAGGAAGCTCGTGTTGAAGCTGGCGTTGAGGATCAGCAGCAGCACCAGCGTGATCACCGGCCACGCCAATCGGTGTTTGAAGAGTGAGTTCATGCGTCCGCCGCGATGAGGTGATAGACCGCTTGCTCGCTGCTGCCCGCTGGCAGCTCGCCCACCTTGCGCCGGTCACGCAGCACGGCGATGCGGTGCGACACCCGCACGACCTCGCTCATCTCCGACGAGATGAACAGCACCGCCATGCCGCCTTCGGCGAGCCGAAGAATCTGATCCATGATTTCCTGCTTGGCCGCCACGTCGATCCCGCGCGTGGGCTCGTCGAGGATCAGCAATCGCGGCTCGGTCGCCAGCCAGCGCGCGAGCATGGCCTTTTGCTGGTTGCCGCCGGACAGCAGGCCGATGGGGGTGTCGATGCTGGCGGTCTTGATGCCCAGCGCCTTGACGAATCGCTCGGCCAGCTCGGCCTGCTGCTCGCGCGAGAGAAAGCGCGCCAGGCCGTGCCGCGCCTGCAGCGCAAGCGCAATGTTCTCGCGCACCGACAGCTCGGCCACGATGCCATCGGTCTTGCGTTCTTCGGGGCACAGGCCCAGGCCGTGTTTCACTGCGTCGGCCGGTGACTTGAAGCTGACGGCCTGGCCATCGACCTGCAGCTCGCCCTGGTCGGCGCTGGCCAGGCCGAACAGCAGGCGCGCCAGCTCGGTGCGGCCCGACCCCAGCAGGCCGCCCAGGCCCACCACCTCGCCCGCATGCAGGCTCAGGTCGACGGGTTGCAGCTGGCCGCGCTGGGCCAGGCCTTGTGCGCGCAGCAGCGGTGTCGCGCCTTCGGTAGCTGCGGCCTTGGGCGCCACCTCGCCTTGCCGTTCCAGCTCGCGGCCGATCATCGCGGTGATGAGCATCGACGGGCTCAGGGCCTGCACCGGGTATTCGCCCACCAGCTCGCCATTGCGCAGCACGGTGATGCGGTCGGAGATGGCGTACACCTGCTCCAGGAAGTGGGTGACGAACAGGATTGCGAGCCCCTCGTCGCGCAGCCGTTGCAGCACCTCGAACAGGCGCGCCACCTCGTCTTCATCGAGGCTGGAGGTGGGCTCGTCGAGGATCAGCACCTTGGCCTGCACGCTCAAGGCGCGAGCAATTGCCACCATCTGCTGCACCGCCACGGCGTAGCTGTCGAGCCGGCGTGTCACGTCGATGTGCAGGTTGAGCTTGGCCAGCCATTCGGCGGCCTGCGCGTTCATCAGCGCCCAGTCGATGCGCCAGGCGCCCGCCGCGCCCTTGCGCGGGTAACGGCCGGCGAAGATGTTCTCGGCCACGCTGAGGTTGGGGCACAGGTTCACCTCCTGGTAGACCGTGCTGATGCCCAGCGCCTGCGCGTGCTGTGGCGATGCGGGTGCGATGGGCTGGCCGGCCAGGCTCATCTCGCCGGCGTCGGCCGGGTACACACCGGTCAGCACCTTGATCAGGGTCGACTTGCCGGCGCCGTTCTGGCCCATCAGCGCATGCACCTCGCCGGGAAACAGGCGCAGGCCAACCTGGCTCAAGGCCTTCACTCCGAAGAACGACTTGGAAACGCCGTCGAGCCGCAGCATGGGCTGCGGGCAACCGGCGTGGGGGCATTCGCGGTAGACCATGGTGTGTCTCTTGCGTCCTGTCTCAGCTTTTGTTCTTGTTGTACACGTCGATGAACACCGCCGCCAACAGCACCAACCCCTTGATGACCTGCTGGTAGTCGATGCCGATGCCCATGATGGACATGCCGTTGTTCATCACGCCCATGATGAAGGCGCCGATCACCGCGCCCATCACCTTGCCCACGCCGCCCGAGGCCGAGGCGCCACCGATGAAACAAGCGGCGATCACGTCGAGCTCGAAGCCCAGGCCCGCCTTGGGTGTGGCGGTGTTCAGGCGCGCGGCAAACACCAGGCCCGCCAGCGCGGCCAGCACGCCCATGTTGATGAAGGCATAGAGGGTGAGCCGCTCGGTCTTGATGCCCGAGAGCCGCGCCGCCTTCTCGTTGCCGCCCAGCGCATAGATGCGCCGGCCGATGGTGGTGCGGTGGGTGACGAAGTCGTAGGCCAGCATCAGCAACACCATCACGATCAGCACATTGGGCAGGCCCTTGTACGAAGCCAGCATGTAGCTGAAGTAGACGATGGCGGCCGTGAAGGCGATGGTCTTCACCATGAAGAAGGGAAACGGCTCGTCTTCCATGCCGTGCTGGTTTTGCCGCAGGCGCGAGCGCAGCTTGGTGTAGAGCAGCGCCACCGCGGCCAACGCCCCCACCAGCAGCGAGGTGAGGCGCAGGTCGACCCCGCCGAACACATCGGGAATGAAACCCGAGCTCAGGCGCTGGAAGCTCACCGGAAACGGCCCGAGCGACATGCCCTGCAGCAACGCGAGCGTGAGCCCCTTGAACACCAGCATGCCGGCCAGCGTGACGATGAACGACGGGATGCGCGTGTAGGCCACGAAGTAGCCCTGCGCCGCACCGATCAGGCCGCCGCCGCCCAGGCACACCAGCGCCGTGGGCAGCGGGTGCCAGCCGTACTGCACCATCAGCACCGCCGCCAGCCCGCCGATGAAGCCGCACACCGAGCCCACCGAGAGGTCGATGTGGCCGGCCACGATGACGAGCAGCATGCCCAGCGCCATGATGACGATGTAGCTGTTCTGCAGCACGAGGTTGGTGAGGTTCAGCGGCTTGAGCAGCGTGCCGTCGGTGAGCACCTGGAACAGGCCCATGATGGCCACGAGCGACAGCAGCATGCCGTACTCGCGCATGTTGTTCTTGAGGAACCCGGTGTACTGCTTGGCGGCGAGGGGCGCCGGGGTGGAGACAGCTTCACTCATGGACAACTTCTTCCGGTGTGTGGATCACGCTGCCCGCCTTGACGATGGCGCGCATGATCTTTTCTTGTGACGCTTCGGCCGCCGAGAACTCGGCCACGAAGCTGCCTTCGTTCATCACGTAGATGCGGTCGCACATGCCGAGCAGCTCGGGCATCTCCGACGAGATCATCAGGATGCTCTTGCCTTCGGCCGCGAGCGCGTTCATCAGGCTGTAGATCTCGAACTTGGCGCCCACGTCGATGCCCCGCGTCGGCTCGTCGAGGATCAAGAGCTCAGGCTGCGAAAAAAGCCACTTGCTCAGCACGACCTTCTGCTGGTTGCCGCCCGAGAGGTTGACGACTGGCTGATACACACCCGACGAGCGGATGTTGAGTTGGCGGCGGTAGTCGCTCGCCACGCCGTACTCGACACCCTCGTCGATCACCATGCGTTTCGCCACCGCCTCGAGGTTGGCCAGCGAGATGTTGTGCTTGATGTCGTCGTGCAGCACCAGGCCGAGCGCCTTGCGGTCTTCGGTGACGTAGGCGATGCCGTGGGCGATCGCCTTTTCAATGCTGCCCACGTCGATGGGCTGGCCATTCTTGCGAACTTCGCCGCTGATGCGCTGGCCGTAGGCGCGGCCGAAGAGGCTCATGGCGAGTTCAGTGCGCCCTGCCCCCATCAGCCCCGCGATGCCGACGATCTCACCACGTTTCACATGCAGGCTCACGCCTTTCACCACCTCGCGCTCGGCGTGCACCGGGTGGTGCACGCGCCAGTCGCGCAGCTCATAGACGGTCTCGCCGATGACAGGCGTGCGCTTGGGGTAGCGGTCGGCCATTTCGCGGCCCACCATCAAGCGGATCACGTGGTCTTCGCTCGCCGGGGTGCTGCGGCAGTCGATGGTCTCGACCGTGCTGCCGTCGCGCAGCACCGTGATGGCATCGGCCACCTTGGCGATCTCGTTCAGCTTGTGCGAGATCAGGATCGACGAGATGCCCTGCGCCTTGAGTTCGAGCAAGAGTTGCAGCAGTGCGTCGCTGTCGCTCTCGTTCAGGCTGGCCGTGGGTTCGTCGAGGATCAGCAGCTTCACTTCCTTCGACAGCGCCTTGGCGATCTCAATCATCTGCTGCTTGCCCACGCCCAGGTGCGTGACGAGGGTGGAGGGCGACTCGTTCAGGCCCACCTTCTTCAGCAGCGCCTGCGTCCTGCGGTGGGCTTCGGACCAGTCGATCACCCCGAAGCGCGCCGGCTCGTTGCCGAGAAAGATGTTTTCGGCAATCGACAGCAGCGGCACCAGCGCCAATTCCTGGTGAATGATGATGATGCCGATCTTCTCGCTGTCGGCAATCCCTTTGAAGCGACGCAACTCACCCTGGTAGTGGATCTCGCCGCTGTAGCTGTCGCAGGGGTAGACACCGCTCAGCACCTTCATCAGCGTCGACTTGCCAGCGCCGTTCTCACCCACGATGGCATGGATCTCACCGCGCTTCACCGCGAGGTTCACATTGCTCAGCGCATGGACCCCGGGGAAGGTCTTGGTGATGCTTCGCATTTCTAGGATGGCGTCCATGGAGTCGTAGGTTGTCGGTTCTTCCTTCTCCGTTCGGGCTGAGCCTGTCGAAGGGTCGAAGCCGGCGCTGTGCCCTGCGCACCCTTCGACAGGCTCAGCCCGAACGGAGGAAAAAAAGCCCGCGCTGGGGGACGCAGGCCGTCAAACCACTCGCTGGAAAACTACTTGACCTGCGCTTCGGTGTAGTACCCGCTGCCGATCAGCACCGTCTTCCAGTTGGAAGCGTCAACGCTTACCGGCTTGAGCAGGTACGAAGGCACGACCTTCACGCCGTTGTTGTAGGTCTTGGTGTCGTTGATCACGGGCTGCTTGCCGGCCAGCACCGCGTCGACCAGGTCAACCGTCACCTTGGCCAGCTCACGCGTGTCCTTGAACACGGTGGAGTACTGCTCGCCCGCCAGCATCGACTTGACCGACTGCACCTCGGCGTCTTGCCCGCTCACCACCGGAATGGGTTGTTTCGGTGTGCCGTAACCCACCCCCTTCAACGACGACAGGATGCCGATCGACAGACCGTCGTACGGGCTCAGCACCGCGTCGACCCGGTGGCCGCTGTAGAAGGCCGACAGCAGGTTGTCCATGCGAGCCTGGGCCACGGCGCCGTCCCAGCGCAGGGTGCCGACCTTGTCCATGCCCATCTGCTTGCTGCGCACCACGAGCTTGCCGCTCTTGATGTACGGGTCGAGCACCGACATGGCGCCGTTGTAGAAGAAGAAGGCGTTGTTGTCGTCCGGCGAGCCACCGAAGAGCTCGATGTTGAACGGGCCCTTGCCCTGCTTCAGACCGAGCTTGTCGACGATGGAGCCGGCCTGCAGCACACCCACCTGGAAGTTGTCGAAGGTGGTGTAGTAGTCGACGTTCTTCGAGCCTCGGATCAACCGGTCGTAGGAGATGACCTTGATGCCCTTGTCAGCGGCCTTCTGCAGCGCGTCGGACAGCGTGGTGCCATCGATGGCGGCGATCACGAGCACCTTCGAGCCCTTGGTGATCATGTTCTCGATCTGCGCGAGTTGGTTGGGGATGTCGTCATCCGCGTACTGCAGGTCAGGCTTGTAGCCCTTGGCCTGGAAGTACTTGACCATGCTGGCGCCGTCGGAGATCCAGCGGGCCGATGACTTGGTGGGCATCGAGATGCCGATGGTGCCCTTGTCTTGCGCCTGGGCCGCGGGCAGCAGCCCGGCCAGGCCGACGATGAAGGCGGTGATGAGTGCTTGAAACTTCTGCATGGGGTGTCTCCGTTCTTGTAGGTGTATCGGGCGGGTGAACACCGGGGCCTGCGCTTGGCAAGCCCCGGCACCACCGCCCCGGCCTCGTGGACCGGAACGATCAGTACTTGCGCTTGGGGAATTCCTTGGCGGCCACTTCCATCGGGAAGATGCCCTCCTCGGTGACGATGCGCTTCGGGATGGTCTTGCCGGCCACCAGGTCCTTCACGGCGGTCATCAGCTGCGGGCCCAGCAGCGGGCTGCACTCGACCGACACATTCAGCTTGCCGGCGATCATGGCTTCGAAGGCGCCCTTCACGGCGTCGATGGAGATGATGGTGATGTCCTTCGCGGGCTTCAGGCCGGCCTCTTCGATGGCCTGGATCGCGCCGATGGCCATGTCGTCGTTGTGCGCGTAGAGCACGTTGATCTTCTTGCCCTCGGCCTTCAGGAAGGCTTCCATCACCTCCTTGCCCTTGGCGCGGGTGAAGTCACCGGTCTGGCAGCGGATGATCTTGAACTTGGGGTCGGCCTTGATGATTTCCTCGAAGCCCTTCTTGCGGTCGATCGCGGGCGCCGAGCCCACCGTGCCCTGCAGCTCGACGATGTTGATCGGGCCGGCCTGGCCCTTCGTCTTGTCGACCAGCCAGCGACCGGCCTTGCGGCCCTCTTCGACGAAGTCGGAGCCCATGAACGAGACCCACAGGCTGGTGTCTTTTTCATCGACCGCGCGGTCGGACAGGATCACCGGGATCTTGGCCGCCTTGGCCTCGCGCAGCACCGTGCCCCAGCCCGACTCGACCACCGGCGAGAAGGCGATCACGTCGACCTTCTGTGCAATGAAGCTGCGGATCGCCTTGATCTGGTTCTCCTGCTTCTGCTGGGCGTCAGAGAACTTGAGCTCGATGCCCGCTTCCTTGGCGGCCGACTTGATCGACTCGCTGTTGGCGGTGCGCCATTCGCTTTCGGCACCGATCTGGCTGAAGCCCAGAACGATCTTCTTCTGGGCCAGAACGCTCAGCGGCCAGGTGCCCGCCAGGGATGCAGCGGCCATGGCCGCGAACAGGGTACGTCGTTGCAGTTTCTTCATTGATGTCTCCTCTAGCTGATGTGTGATGGGTTGGGTGGTCTTGGCGCCACGCGGTGAAATCGGTTTCTTCTTGGGGCTCGATGTCAGTGGTTGGGGAACTCTTTGGCCCGTTCGCACTGAGCTAGTCGAAGTGCCTGCAACGCGGTGCACGCCGGCTTCGACAGGCTCAGCCCGAACGGAGTTTTGGGGGGCGGGTTCGTCGTCGACAACCTGAGTTCCTCAAGCGAAGGTGTAGGCCGTCTTGACGGTGGTGTAGAACTCGGCGGCGTAGCGGCCCTGCTCACGCGGGCCGTGGCTGGAGCCTTTGCGCCCGCCAAAGGGCACGTGGTAGTCGACCCCCGCTGTGGGCAGGTTGACCATCGCCATGCCCGCCTGGATGTGGCGCTTGAAGTGCGTGGCGCGCTTGAGCGAGGTGGTGCAGATGCCGGCGCACAGGCCGAAGGGCGTGTCGTTGGCGAGCGAGAGTGCGTGCTCGTAATCGTCGGCACGCAGCACGCAAGCCACCGGGCCGAAGATCTCTTCGCGGGCGATGCGGTGCTGCGGCTGCGCGAGAAAGAGCGCCGGGCTCATGTAGTGGCCGCGCGTGTCGCGTGTGAGCGCCTCGCCGCCCCACACGAGTTCGGCGCCTTCGTTGCGGCCGATCTCCACGTACGACAGGTTCTGCGCCAGTTGGTCGCTGCTGACCACCGGGCCGATCTCGGTGTCGCGCTGCAAGGCATGGCCCACGCGCAAGGCCTTCACACGGTCGCGCACGCGGCTCACGAAGGCGTCGTGCACACCGGCCTCGACGATGAAGCGGCTCGACGCCGTGCAACGCTGGCCGGTGGAGAAGTAGGCGCCCTGCACGGCGCACTCGACGGCCTGCTCCATGTCGGCGTCGTTTAGCACGATGAGCGGGTTCTTGCCGCCCATCTCGAGCTGCACCTTGGCGCGGCGTGCAGCCGTGGCCTTCAATATCTGTTCACCCGTGGCCACCGAGCCGGTGAAGCTGATGGCATCGACCTGCGCGCTGTCGACCAGGGCCTGGCCCACTTGCCGGCCGCTGCCCATCACCAGGTTGAACACACCGGCGGGCAAACCCGCGCGGCTGATGATCTCGGCCAGCGCCCAGGCGCAGGCCGTCACCAGCTCGGCCGGCTTGAAGACGACGGTGTTGCCGTAGGCCAGCGCCGGTGCGATCTTCCACGCGGGGATGGCGAGCGGGAAGTTCCACGGCGCGATGATGCCGACCACCCCCACCGGCTCGCGGCTCACTTCCACGTCGACCCCCGGTCGCACCGAGGCCAGGCGCTCGCCGCCGATGCGCAGCGACTCGCCGGCGAAGAACTTGAAGATGTTGCCGGCACGCACGGTCTCGCCAACGGCCTCGGGCAGCGTCTTGCCTTCTTCGCGCGCCAGCAGCTCGCCGAGCTCGTTCTTGCGGGCGATGATCTCGCTACCGATCTGGTCGAGCGCATCGGCACGCCGCTGCGGTGTGCTGCCACCCCAGGCGCCGCGCGCATCGGCCGCCGCGCGAATGGCTTCTTGCGTCTGCTTGATGTCGGCGCGGCTGTATTCACCCACCATGTCGGCGAGGTCGGACGGGTTCTCGCTGGCGCCAGTCGTGACACCGTTCTCCCAGCGGCCGTTGATGTAGTTCTTGAATTTCTGTGCCATGGCCTGTTTGCTCAGAGTGCTTTCACGCCGCCGTAGGCGAAGCCACGCTCGGCCAGGGCCAGCGGGTTGATGAGCGGCGCACCGAGCGCCGGCAGGTCGATCTCGAAGCGGTCGCCGGGCAGCACCTTGATGCCGTCGGCAAAGCTCAGCGTGGCGGTGCCGAAGAAGTGCAGGTGCACGTCCCCCGGCTGGCGGTGTGCGGCGTACTTGAAGTGGTGGTACTCCAGGTTGGCGATCGTGTGGCTCATGTTGGCCTCGCCGGTCTGGAATGGTTTCTCCCACACCACCTGATTGCCACGCCGGATGCGGCTGGTGCCGGCCAGGTGCTCGGGCAGCGCGCCGGTGCGCAGCTCGGGGCCCACGGCGCAAGCGCGCAGCTTCGAATGTGCGAGGTAGAGGTAGTTCTGCCGCTCGGTCACGTGGTCGGAGAACTCGTTGCCGATGGCAAAGCCCAGCCGCTGCGGCGTGCCATCGGGGCCAATCAGATAGATGCCGACCAGCTCGGGCTCTTCACCGCCGTCGAGCGCGAAGTCGGGCATGGTGAGCGGCGCGCCGGGCGCGGCGACGATGTGGCCGTTGCCCTTGTAGAACCACTCGGGTTGCACACCCGGCGTGGCGCCGTCGGCGGGGCGACCACCGTCGAGGCCCCACTTGAACATGCGCATCGAATCCGACAGCGTTTCTTCGCCGCCGGCGAGCTTCTGGTGCATGGCGTCGCGTGCGGCCGCGCTGCCCAGGTGGGTGAGGCCGGTGCCGCTGACCAGGCAGTGCGCCGGGTCGGGGTGGGTCACAGGTGACAGCAGCCTTTGCTCGGCTTGCAGCGTGGCGTAGGGCACGGCAGCGCCGGGTGATGAAGCGGCATCGGCCTGCGCCTGCAGGCTCACACCGCTGGCGACCGCCGCCTGGGCGAGCGCGAAGCTGCTGCGGTAGTCGCCGATGCGGCGCACCGTCAGCCCGTCGTCGCTGACGCGGCCGGCACGCTGGGAACTGTCATCGTCGATGAACTGGATCAGTCTCATGAAATTCGCCGAGCCCCAAATCAAGGTGCCGCATGGTACGAATCCGTGAGATAACTTCCTAATAGATATTTGCCAGCAACCGATATACGCTTAGGCATCGATGTAAACCCGAATGCCTTGATTTCATGTCGACCTACACCCACTGGTTCATCCGCGCCCGCCTGAAGACCCGCCAGCTGCTGCTGCTGGTGGCACTGGCCGAAGAAGGCAACATCCACCGCGCGGCGCAAGTGCTCAACATGACACAGCCGGCGGCCTCCAAGCTGCTGAAGGACCTGGAAGACGTGCTCGAGGTGCCGCTCTTCGAGCGTCTGCCGCGTGGCATGCGGCCCACCTGGTACGGCGAAACCATGATCCGGCACGCCCGCGTGGCACTGGCCAGCCTGAACCAGGCGCACGACGAGCTGGAGGCCCTGAAGGCCGGCCGCTTCGGCCAGGTGAGCGTGGGGGCGATCACCGCGCCCGGGCTGGTGCTGTTGCCACCGGCGGTGGCGCTGGTGAAGCAGGAGCATCCGAGCCTGCGCATTGCGCTGCAGATCGAGACCAGTGACGTGCTGATGGAGCGCCTCTCCCACGGCAAGCTCGACATGCTGGTGGCGCGGCTCTTCGCCCAGCACGACAAGAGCGACCTGCGTTACGAGGTGCTCGCCGAAGAGCCGGTGTGCGCCATCACGCGGCCCGGCCACCCGCTGCTGAACGTGGCCAACCTGGGGCTGCGCGACGTGGTGAGCGCGGGCTGGATCGTGTCGCCTGTCGGCAGCGTGCTGCGACACCGCTTCGAGCTGATGTTCCAGGAAGACAAGCTGGAGCCGCCGGTCAACGTGATCGAGACATCGGCCCTGCTGTTCACCACCAAGATGCTGCAGCAAAGCGACATGATCGCGGTGGTGGCGACCGACGTGGCGCGCTATTACGCGTCGCATGGGATCGTCTCCATCTTGCCGATGGAGCTGCCTTGCCACATGGATGCGTTCGGCATCATCACGCGCACGGACAAGCTGTTGTCGCCGGCGGCGAAGGTGATGTTGAAGGCCTTGAAGGCGACGGCGGTGACGGTGTATGGGAGTCGGTTTGATCCGTCGGCTGACGAGTGAGCATCCCGGATGTGTGTGCCGCTTCGCGTAGTTGTTTCTTCCTGGCTTGTTCGTCGGCGCCGGGTGTTCGCCCCGGCAGGCGACCTCCTTTCTTG
>NZ_JADMJX010000114.1 GCF_018780185.1 Rhizobacter sp. | reverse complement strand
CCAAGCTGCGATGACCCAGCCCCTGAGAGGTTCTTGATCTCGGTTCGGGCTGAGCCTGTCGAAGTCAGCGCCGTGCCCTGCGCACCCTTCGACAGGCTCAGGGCGAACGGAGGGGCGCTCAGGGCGAACGATGGGGCGCTCATGCCCGAACGGTGGGGTGCTCAGCTCACCAGCGGCAAGGCCCGCACGCGTTTGCCCGTCAACACAAACAAGGCATTGGCCACCGCCGGCGCGATCGGCGGCGTGCCGGGTTCGCCCACTCCACCGGGCGGGTTGCTGCTGGCGATCAGGTGGGTCTCGATGCGCGGGGTGTCGGCCAGCTTGAGCACCGGGTGGTTGGGGAAGTTGTTCTGCTTCACCACGCCGCCTTCGATGTCGATGCGGCCATACAAGGCCGCGCTCAGGCCGAAGATCACCGCGCTTTCCATCTGCTGCGCGACGATGCCTGGGTTGACCACGGTGCCGATGTCGGCGGCGCACACCACGCGGTGCACCCGCGGTTTGCCCTCGACCAAAGACACCTCGGCCACCTCGGCCACGATGCTGCCGAAGCTCTCGTGCAGTGCCACGCCACGCGCGCGGCCGGCGGGCAGCGGCTGGCTCCAACCGGCCTTGGCGGCGGCCAGTTTGAGGACCGCCGCGTGGCGCGGCATCTCGCTCAGCAGCGAGAGGCGAAAGGCCACCGGGTCTTGCTTCAGCTCGAACGCCAGCTCGTCGATGAAACCCTCCGAGAAAAACGCGTTGTGCGAGTGGCCGACCGCGCGCCAGAAGCCCACCGGCACCCCGCTGCGGGTGGCCACGTGCGCGATGCGCTGGTTGGCAATGGCATAGGGCAGGTCGAACAGGCCTTCGCTCGCGGTCTTGTCAGGCAGGTCGATGGGGCCGGCGAGTGCGGGCAGGCCACGCTCGATCCAGCGCGGCGTGATCATGTCGCCGGCGCTGGTGATGCTCAAGCCGCTGACGGCCCCCTGCGCATCGATGCTCGCCTGCATCACCGCCGCGCCGGCCGGTCGGTAGAAGTCGTGCATGGTGTCTTCTTCGCGCGGCCACAGCAGTTGCACCGGGCGGCCGTTGGTCTCGAGCGCGATGCGCACCGCTTGGCCGACGTAGTCGACCTCCAGCCGGCGGCCAAAACCGCCCCCCAGGAAGGTGACGTGCAGGTTGACCGCGCTCTTGTCGACGCCGGCCACGCGCGCGGCTTCGGCGCGCGCCATGTCGGGCACCTGGGTCGGCGCCCACACATCGACGATGCCGCCCTTGACCCGCGCGGTGCAGTTGATCGGCTCCATCGCCACGTGTGCCAGGTAGGGGGCCTGGTAGACGGCCTCGATGCGGCGGGCGGCGGCGGCGCTGGCGGCTTGCACATCACCGGCCTTGTAGAACGCAAAGCCGCCGTGTGAGGCCGCGGCCTCGCGGGCGGTGGCTTCGAGGTGCTGGGCGATCTGCTTCGAATCGGCCGCGCCGGCGGGGGGCGCGCGCCATTCGATGTCGAGTGCCTGCGCGCCCTGCTTGGCGTGCCAGGTGGTTCGGCCCACCACGGCCACACCAGCGGTCGAGCCGGCATACGGGCCGAGGCGGATCACGCGCTCCACGCCGGGCAGCTTCATGGCCGCTTCGCTGTCAACCCGGCCCGGGCTGCCGCCCAGCATCGGGCTGTGGCGGATCACCGCATACAGCTGGCCGCTCTCGCGGGTGTCGATGCCAAAGCGTGCGCTGCCGTCGATCTTGGCGGCGAGGTCGGTGCGCGGCGCGGCGGTGCCGATCAAGCGCCAGTTCTTCGGGTCTTTGACCACCACGCTGCCCACCGGCGTGGCGGCGGCCATGCGGGCCAGCTCGCCGAAGTGCGCACTTTGTTTGGTGCCGGGGTGGCTGACCACGCCGTTGTGGATCTCCAGCTCTTCGCGTGCCAGCTTCCATTGCAGCGAGGCGGCGCCCAGCAGTTGCGCGCGTGCGCTGGCGGCGGCCAGGCGCAGCACGTCCCAGGCGTCGGCCACGCTGGAGGAGCCTCCGGTGACGCTGATGCCCAGCTCGCGTGCCACCTTGCTGACAACCCAGCGGCCGGCCTTCACGCCGCCGGTTTCGCGGCCGGGCTCGCTGTCATGCGGGTGGATCGGCAGGCTGCCGACGAACATGGCCACATTGCCGTAGATCTTGTCGGGCACGGCCTGCACCAGCTTGATCTTGGCCAGCGAGATGTCGAGCTCTTCGGCCACCAGCATCGCCAGTGCGGTGTGCACGCCCTGGCCCATTTCGCTGCGGTTCATCGCGAGCTGCAGCGTGCCGTCGGGGTTGACCTTGATCCAGCCGTTCAGGCCCACCGGGCCTTCAGCGGCGGGGGGGTTGTCGGGGCGGCCCTGGCGGCTGCGCGGGGGCAGCACGCCCCAGCCGACGACCAGCGCGCCGGTGACGCCGGCGCCCAGCAGGAGCATGTGGCGCCGCCTCACGTTGAGCCTCCCGTGCGCATGGCCTTGGCCGCCGTCTTGATGGCCTCGCGGATGCGGGGGTAGGTGCCGCAGCGGCAGATGTTGGTGATGGCAGCGTCGATCTCGGCGTCGCCGGGGTCGCGGTTCTTGGCCAGCAGGTCGGCCGCGGCCATCAGCATGCCGCTCTGGCAGTAGCCGCATTGCGGCACCTGGTGCGTCACCCAGGCCTTTTGCAACGCATGTGGCTGGTCCACCGAGCCCAGGGCCTCGATGGTGCGCACCGCCTTGCCCTGTGCCGCCGACAGCGGCGTCACGCAGGAGCGCACGGCCTGGCCGTCGACGTGCACCGTGCAGGCACCGCAAGCGGCCACGCCGCACCCAAACTTGGTGCCGGTGAGGTTGAGCACGTCACGGATCACCCACAGCAAGGGCATGCTGGGGTCGACGTCCGCATCGGCGATCGTGCGGCTCTGGCCGTTGACGCTGAGATCCATGGGCTGGCTCCATCCACAAACGAGGTGTGGCGCATTCTGCTGCAAGAGCTGTGGGCTCCTGGCAGACACAATGCAACCGATTGATGGGCCGCAGGTACGGCCCTTGCATACAAGTTCTGAGCTCTGTCTCTCTTTTGTCTCCCTCCCCAAACATCAATACCGTTGGAGTGTTCCTGCCATGACCCATCCCCTCAAAGCCGTTGCCCTGGCCGCCGCCTTCTCGTGCCTGCCGGTTGCCGCATTGGCACAGTCTTCAGCTTCCGTTTATGGCCTGATCGACATGTCGGCAGGCCAGTTCCAGGACGCCGGTGCCGAGAAGATCTACAAGGCCCAGAGCGGCAACATGGCCACCAGCTTCCTCGGCTTCAAGGGCACCGAAGAGCTGGGCGGCACCATCAAGGCCAACTTCGCGATCGAGACCTTCCTGCGCGCCGACACCGGCGAGGCGGGCCGTTTCGGGGGCGACGTGTTCTGGGCGCGTGCCGCCTGGGTGGGCCTGCAGGGCGAGTTCGGCGCGACCAAGCTCGGCCGCACCACCAACCAGTTTTTTGTCTCCACGCTGATCTTCAATGCCTTCGGTGACTCGTTCGGCTACTCGCCGTCGATCCGCCAGGTGCTCACGCCCAGCGTGGTGCACCCGCAGATGCTCGCCTTCCTGGGCGACACCGGCTGGAGCAACTCCATCCTCTACTCCAGCCCGAGCTCGGGCGGCTTCAGCTTCAACCTGCAAGGCTCGCTTGGTGAAGGCGCTGCCAGCGCACGCGGCCGCAACGTGGGCGTCAACGTCTTGTACTTCGGCGGCCCGTTTGCGGCCACCGTGGCGGCGCAGCAGGTCAAACAAGGCATCAGCGGCTTCACGCCCGCCATCCAGTCGGCTGGCTTCGAGAGCCAGGACTCGGTGCAAGTGGGCGCCTCGTACGACCTGAAGGTGGTCAAGCTCTTCGGCCAGTACAGCCAGGTCAAGACCAAGGCCACGGTCGAGACCAAGAGCACCATCTACGGCCTGGGTGTCTCGGCCCCGGTCGGCCCCGGCAAAGTGCTGGCCCAGTACGGCAACGCCAAGGCCGAGTTCCCGAGCAGCGAAGTGGTGAACAAGACGCTGACCGTCGGCTACGACTACTACCTGTCGAAGAGCACCGACATCTACGCCCTGGTGATGAACGACAAGTTCACCGACAAGGCCACTGGCAACACCCTCGCGCTGGGCCTGAAGCTCAAGTTCTGAGCGCACTGAGCGCCCCCGGGGCTGGGCCGTGCCCGGCCCGGCGCTTTCTTCAGAGCCGCGTGAACAAGAGCTGAGAGCTCAAGCGCGGGTCGTCGGCATCGGTCACCAGGCAGATGTCGATGCCCGCCGCATGCGCTCGTGCGGCAATGCCTTCGACCTTGAGCGAGGTGTCGGCCAGCTGGTGCAGTGCCACCAGGGCGCCGTGGGCGTCGACCACGCCCAGCGCGCTGCCGCGGCAAGGCCCGTCGGCATAGCTGTCGGCGGTGTTTTCAGCCGCGGCGCAAAACACCCAGCCGCCGCCGGGCAAGGCGGTGCCGTCGGTGAACCCGAGCTCGACGCCGTCAATGGCACCCAGCCTGTAGGGCCGGATGGCCCGTGGCGCCACCGTGTGGCGTTTGCCGTCGATCACCGCGCGCAACTCGTTCAGCCGGTAGTGCACCGCAGCGTTGTTCGACTCGCCGCTGATGCCACGGTGCAGCAGCACCAGCGTGTCGGCGAGCAGCATCGCCCCTTCGATGTTGATTTCACCGAGCGCGGCACGCAGCGGCTCGTAGAGCGGCTTCAGGTCGAAGCGCTGCACCTGTGCCGAGGGCCCGCCGCGCGCGCTGAGCGGGATCACGATGCCGGTGTCTCGGTTGGGCCGCGAGCCCGAGCCGAAGGCGATCAGTGAGTGGTGCTCACCGCTTTCAGTACCGGGCAGCAGCAGCAAGGCCTCCAGATCCGGCTTCAGCTGCTTGCGTGCCTTCTTCGATTGCGGCAGGTCACCCGGCAGGATGCGGTGCAACAGCCCCGGGCTGTGCAGGTCGCGAAACACCGCCAGGTGGTGTTCGTCGTCCGACACCACATAAGCGCGCCCGAGGGCGCACACCAGGCCGCTGGCGGCGCTGAAATGCGGCTGGCCGCGCGGGTGTTCGGCGGCGTTCACCGTCAGCGAGCGCAGCGGCTCGGCCACCAGCGCCTGCGTCGTGAAGGGCAGCGTGTTCATGCGCCAAGGCTAGCAGCCGTGGCTGACAGCCTCGCCGGGCCGCTGGAAAGCTGTTAGAACCGGGCAACCTCTTGCACTGGAGAACCCCATGGCCCAGACACACGCCCGCTCAGGACAGGTCGTCAGCGTTCTTCCCCTCGGAGATCAACTGGGCAGCGCCAAGACGACGGCCCTTCTGAAGGCCGAGCAGCTGGAGGTGATTCGCGTGGTGCTGCTCGCCGGCAAAGAGATGCGCGAGCACCGGACACCGGGCGAAATCACCGTGCAATGCATCGAGGGCCGCATCGAGTTCCGCACCCCTGGCGCGGTGCAGGTGCTGGGGCCGGGCGACTTCATGCACCTGGCACGCGAAGAGCCGCATTCGCTGCGAGCGATCACCGACGCGTCTGCGCTGGTCACGATCCGCTTGTGAGGCGCTGGGGGTTCAGCCGGCCCGGCGCACCATCATTTCCTTGATCTTGCTGATGGCGCCCGCGGGCTCCAGCCCTTTGGGGCAGACGTCCACACAGTTCAGGATCGAACGGCAGCGAAACAATCGGTACGGGTCTTCCAGGTTGTCGAGCCGCTCGGCGCTCGCCTGGTCGCGGCTGTCGGCCAGAAAACGATAGGCCTGCAAGAGCCCGGCCGGGCCCACGTACTTGTCGGGGTTCCACCAGAAGCTCGGGCAGGCCGTGGAGCAGCAGGCGCACAAGATGCACTCGTACAGGCCGTTGAGCTGGTCACGTGCCTGGGGCGACTGCAGCCGCTCGCGCTCGGGCGGCGGGTCGTCGTTGACGAGGTAGGGCTTGATCGAGTGGTATTGGGCGAAGAACTGCGTCATGTCGACGATCAGGTCGCGTATCACCGGCAGGCCCGGCAGCGGCTTGAGCACCACGGTGTCGGGCAGGCTGCGCATGTTGGTCACGCAAGCCAGGCCGTTCTTGCCGTTGATGTTCATCGCGTCGGAGCCGCACACCCCTTCGCGGCAGGAGCGTCGAAAACTCAAGCTCGGGTCGATCGCCTTCAGCTTGATCAGCACGTCGAGCAGCATGCGCTCGTGGCCGTCGAGCTCGATCTGCAGCGTCTGCATGCGCGGCTTGGCGTCTTGATCCGGGTCGTAGCGGTAGATCCGGAAGGTGCGCATGGGCCGGGTCCTCGAAGTGCCCCGCGCGATGTGCGCGGGCGTCGGCGCCTCGGGTCGGCGGCGCAAGACCCATCATGCGCCCGCGCGGGCGCACATCACGTGCCCGTGGCGGCGGCGCTCTACAGGCTCAGCTGTTGGCCGGCTTGAAGTAACGCGCTTCGAGCACCTTGGCATTGGTCAGGTGCAGCTTGACCTGCACCCGCTCCAGCCAGGTCAGCGGCTGGATGCGCCCGTCGGGCATCGCCAGGACGGCGCCCAGGATGGGCTCGTCTTCGATGCGGGATTCCTGGAACTGACGTGCCTGCATTGCGTCGCTCATGGGGGCCTCCGGTGTCTGCGTTTGACGAGTTCGCCACGGCGGAATGCGCCGTGTAACAAGTTGTAGTGTAAAGAGGCTGCCCGGGCGAGAGAAGGGGGTCGCCGCGGTGTTACCTATGGGCAAACCCTTGCTGGCGGTGTGGCGGGTGCAAACTCACGCCATGCCCGTCACCGCCCTCGCCCACCTGCCGCCCAGTGGCCCGACCGAGCTGCTGTTTCTGCTGTTCCACGGCGTGGGGGCCGACGCGGCCGGCATGACGCCGCTGGCGCAGCGCCTGGTGGCCGAGTACCCGCAGGCGGCGGTGGTCTGCCTCAACGCGCCCGATGCGTTCGACGGCGTGCCCGGCGGCGGCTCCGGCTGGCAGTGGTTCTCGGTGCGTGGCGTGAGTGATGCCAACCGAGCCGAGCGCGTGGCGCTGGCCTTGCCCCGCTTCATCGCCACGGTGCGCGCGTTGCAGCAGCAGTTCGGCATGACCTGGGAGCGCACCGCGCTGGCCGGGTTTTCGCAGGGCGCGATCATGGCGCTGGAGGCGGTGCAGGCCGAGCCCGCGCTCGCCGGCCGCGTGCTCGCGTTCTCGGGCCGCCACGCGGTGCAGCCCGCGCATGCACCGCACGACACCACACTGCATTTCTTTCACGGCATGGTCGACACGGTGATCCCGCCCGGCCCGGCCATCGACTCGGCCGAGCGCCTGGTCGCGCTCGGCGGCGACGTGACGGCCGACGTGCTGCCCCACATCGGCCACGAGTTGCACCCGCTGCTGATGGACAAGGCCATCGAGCAGCTGCGCACCTTCTTGCCCAAGAAGCTGTGGCGCGACGTGATGAGCGAAGCGCCAATCGTGCCGCGTGTGGCGTCGAGTGATGAGCTGGGCGAGGACTGACGGCGGGCCGCACGTTTCAAGGCCCGTGAGCGATGTGCAGGCGCCTGTCGTTCGAATTGAGATGACCGTTTGAGCATGCCCCCATTGGATTGAGGGACTGGCGCTGGTGCCTATCCGGTCGCCACGATGGGTCGGCGCGAGGCATGCGTCACTTCTCCTGCAGCGTCTTCAGGTAAGCCAGGATGTCGACGAAGTCCTGCTGCTTGAACACATCCTTCCAGGCCGGCATGCCCTTGGTCGGGCGGCCGTTGGTCACGGCGGTGAAGTACGTTTCCTCCATTTGCTCGCTGTATTTGATCTGCAGGCGGCGCAGGTTGATCTTGCGGTCCTCGACGACGGCGTTCGGTCCATGGCAGTGGGCGCAGGTGCCATTGAAGATCTCCTTGCCTTTGGCCGGTTCACCCTGATTCGACGTGGCCTGAACCGCAGACTTCGCGGTGACCTGGGTGGCGGCAGGTTTTGCCGGCCCGGCATCGGCGAGGGCGAGCGTCGGTTCCATCGCGACCGCATACTTTGCGCTGAGCGCCTGGATGCGCGTGGCCAGGCTGGGCAGCACCCTGTCGATCTCGTCGCGCAGCGTGGTCTGCTTGCGGGCCAGGCCAATCGCCGCCGCAAACTGCATCTGCGGCGCGTCGACGGCAACGAGCTTGAAGCGGTCTTGCAGCGCGGTGTGGTTGATGTAGCCCGCGCTCGGGCCCCAGACGAAGGCGGCATCGGCTTCACCTGCGGCGAGCTTGCGCATCGCCTCTTCCGGGTCCATCGCCGTGATCGACGTGATGTCGCTGCGCGTCGCGAGCAGGCTTTGCGGCGGCGAGTTGAACTGCACCGCCACGCGCAGGCCGGCCAGGTCGTCGATGCGGCCGACGGAGCGATCCTTCGCCACCACCAGCGCATAGCCGAGGTTCAGGATCGGGCGCGTGAAGATCAGGCGCGGGCCCATGAAGTCGTTCCCCGCAGGCAGACCAACCGCCAGGTCGCACTGGCCCGCCAGCAGCGTCGTGCGCAGGTTGCGCTTGCCGAAGTAGCTGAGCGACCAGACGGTTTCCAGCGGGCGGCCGAGCGCCTGGGCCAGCGCCTGGCCGATCTCCACGTACAGGCCGGGCGAGCCCTGCCGGGCCGCCTCGGGCGTGTTGGTGCTGAAGGGCAGGTTGGCGGGGTCGGCGCACAGGCGCAGGGGCGACACCTCGGCCTGCGAGGCCGCAGCCCCGCAGGCCAGGGCCGCCGCCAAGCCGATCAAACGAGCGGCTCCCATGGCTTATTCCACCGAGAAGACGAACAGCGCGCCGCCCTCGGGCGTGGCCTGCGTCATCTTCTTGCCCACGTCACCCAGGAAGGCCGGGATCGACGCCGTGCGCCCCACCACGACCGCGACGTACTGCTTGCCGTCGACGGCATAGCTGATCGGGCCGGCCCCGATGCCCGAGCCGAGCGGCATCTTCCACAGCTCCTTGCCGCTCTTGGCGTCGTAGGCATGGAAGACGCCGTGCAGGTCACCCCAGAAGGTGAGGTTGCCGGCCGTCGTCAACGTGCCGCCATTGAACGGCAGGTCGGTCTTCACGCCCCAGACCTTCTTCTGCTTGACCGGGTCCCAGGCCATCAGCTCACCCATGTAGCCGCCGGGGCCGGGCTGCGTGGGGAAGTCGGCACCGAGGTAGAACACACCCTTGCGGTAGTTGACCTCCGACACCGACCAGTCCATGCAGACGTTGTTGCTCGGGATGTAGACCAGGCCGGTCTGCGGGTTGAACGACATCGGCTGCCAGTTCTTGCCGCCGATCAGGTTGGGGCAGATGCCCTTGGCCGGGCGGCCGGGGCCGGGTCGCATGGCCGGGTCTTCGGCGGGCTTGCCGCTGGCCACGTCGATCTTCGAGGCCCAGGTGGTCGGCACGTACTTCTCGGCCGAGATGATCTTGCCGGTCTCGCGGTTCACCACGTAGAAGAAGCCGTTGCGGTCGGCCTTCATGTAGACCGGCGTCTTCACGCCGGCGATGTTGAGGTCGGCCAGCACGAGCTCGTTGACGCCGTCGTAGTCCCACGCGTCGGCCGGCGTGGCCTGCACCCACCACTTGATCTTGCCGGTGGCGGCGTCGAACGCGAGCGTGCTGGCCGAGTACAGGTTGGTGAGCTTGCCGTAGTTGCCGTCGCCGCTGCTGCGCACGACGGTGTTCCACGGGCCCGGGTTCGAGGTGCCCCAGAACACCGTGTCGGTCTTGGCGTCGTACGAGCCGATCAGCCACGGCACTGCGCCGCCGTGCTCCCAGCTGTCGCCCTTCCAGGTGTCGTTGTGGGCTTCGCCGGGGCCGGGCACCGTCCAGGTCTTCCAGATCTCCTTGCCGGTGTTGATGTCATAGGCCTGCAGGCTGCCGCGGGCACCATACTCGCCGCCGCCGAAACCCGTCATCACCATGTTGCGCACCACCAGCGGCGGCGAGGTGATGACCGAGCCCTGCTTGTAGTCGACGACCGTCGTGGTCCACAGCTCCTTGCCGGTGCGTGCATCGACGGCCGACAGCTTGCCGTCGAGCCGGCCCACGAAGATCTTGCCTTCGGCATAGGTGACGCCGCGGTTGTTGACGTCGCAGCAGGCGTACTGCAGCGTGTCGTCGGGCACCTCGGGCTGGTAGGTCCACTTGGTGGCGCCGGTGCGGGCGTCGAGCGCGTAGACATACTTCGGCCCCCACGAGGTGCTCACGTACATCGTGTCGCCGATGACGATGGGCGACGACTCGTTGGAGCGCAGCGAGCCGAGCTGGAACGAGAACGCCATCTTCAGCTTGCCCACGTTGGCCGTGGTCATCTGTTTGAGCGGCGAGAAGCGGGTGTTGTCGTAGCCGCGGCCATACATGACCCAGCCGTTGGCCTCGGCCTCGCGGGCCTGGGCGTCCTGGGCTTGTGCTGCGCCGAGGCCGGTGGCCAGCAGCGCACAGGCTGACGCTGCGCACAGCGTGCGCTTGAATATGTTGCTCATGGTCTGCGCTCCGGTGTCAGAAGAAGCCGAGCGCGTTGGGCGAGTAGCTCACCAGCAGGTTCTTGGTCTGCTGGTAGTGATCGAGCATCGCCTTGTGCGTCTCGCGGCCGATGCCCGATTCCTTGTAGCCACCAAAGGCCGCGTGCGCCGGGTAGGCGTGGTAGCAGTTGGTCCACACGCGGCCGGCCTGGATGGCGCGGCCCATGCGGTAGGCGCGGCTGCCGTCGCGCGTCCACACGCCGGCGCCCAGGCCATAGGGCGTGTCGTTGGCGATCTGCAGTGCCTCGGCCTCGTCCTTGAAGGTGGTCACCGCCAGCACCGGGCCGAAGATCTCTTCGCGGAACACCCGCATGTTGTTGGTGCCCTTGAAGAGCGTCGGCTGGATGTAATAGCCGCCCGCCAATTCGCCGCCGAGCAGGTTGCGGTCGCCGCCGATCAGCACCTTGGCGCCTTCCTGCTTGCCCACCTCGAGGTAGGACATGATCTTGTCCATCTGCATCGCCGAGGCCTGCGCCCCCATCATGGTGTCGGTGTCCAGCGGGCTGCCCTGCTTGATGGCGGCGACGCGCTTGATGGCGCGCTCGATGAACTTGTCGTAGATCGATTCCTGAACCAGCGCGCGGCTCGGGCACGTGCAGACCTCGCCCTGGTTGAAGGCGAACAGCACCAGGCCTTCGATGGCCTTGTCGAGGAAGGCGTCGTCGTGCGCCATCACGTCGTCGAAGAAGACGTTGGGGCTCTTGCCGCCGAGCTCGAGCGTGGCCGGGATCAGGTTGTTGGCCGCGGCCTGGGCGATCACGCGGCCGGTGGCGGTCGAGCCGGTGAATGCGATCTTGCCGATGCGCTTGCTGGTAGCCAGCGGCATGCCGGCCTCCTTGCCGTAGCCGTTGACGATGTTGAGCACGCCGGGCGGCAGCAAGTCGGCGATCAGCTCGGTCAGCACCAGGATGCTGACCGGCGTCGATTCGGCGGGCTTGAGCACCACGCAGTTGCCGGCGCCGAGCGCGGGCGCGAGCTTCCACGCCGCCATCAGGATCGGGAAGTTCCACGGAATGATCTGCCCGACCACGCCGAGCGGTTCGTGGAAGTGATAGGCCACGGTGTTGTCGTCGATCTGGCTCAGCGCGCCTTCCTGCGCCCGCAAGCAACCGGCGAAGTAGCGGAAGTGGTCGGCCGCGAGCGGGATGTCGGCATTCAGCGTCTCGCGGATCGGCTTGCCGTTGTCCACCGTCTCGGCATAGGCCAGCAGCTCCAGGTTCTGCTCGATGCGGTCGGC
>NZ_JADMJX010000383.1 GCF_018780185.1 Rhizobacter sp. | reverse complement strand
GCACCGCATCCTGATGCGCGGCGGCGTGTTCCTCTACCCGCGCGACAGCAAGGACCCCTCTCGCGCCGGCCGCCTGCGCCTGCTGTACGAGGCCAACCCGATCTCGTTCCTGATCGAGCAGGCCGGTGGCGGTGCCAGCACCGGGCACAGGCGGTTGCTCGAGGTGCAGCCCGAGTCGCTGCACCAGCGCATCGGCTTCGTCTTCGGCTCGAAGCACGAGGTGACGCGCATCGAGAAGTACCACCACGACGAGCCCGCGTCGAACTACGACTCGCCGCTCTTCGCCAAGCGCGGTCTTTTCGCCGCGACCGTCTGAACGGAGGCACAGCCATGTCTGCCAAACACCCCATCATCGCCATCACCGGCTCGTCCGGCGCCGGCACCACCTCGGTCACCAAGACCTTCGAGAACATCTTCCGCCGCGAAGGCGTGGCCGCCGCCATCGTCGAGGGCGACAGCTTCCACCGCTACGACCGCGCGGCCATGAAGACGGCAATGGCAGAGGCTGAAGCGAACGGCAAGCCGCACTTCAGCCACTTCGGTGAAGACGCCAACCTGTTCGGCGAGCTGCAGGAGCTGTTTCGCAGCTACGCCGAGACCGGCAGCGGCCAGAGCCGAAAGTACCTGCACAACGACGACGAAGCCGCGCCCTACAAGCAGCCGCCGGGCACCTTCACCGCCTGGGAGCCGCTGCCGCCCAGCGACATCCTGTTCTACGAAGGCCTGCATGGCGGCGTGAAGACCGACAAGGTCGACGTCGCCCGCTTCGCCGACCTGCTGATCGGCGTGGTGCCGGTGATCAACCTCGAATGGATCCAGAAGATCCACCGCGACAAGAGCACGCGCGGCTACTCCACCGAGGCCGTGACCGACGTGATCCTGCGCCGCATGCACGAGTACGTGGAATACATCTGCCCGCAGTTCACGCGCACGCACATCAACTTCCAGCGCGTGCCGGTGGTTGACACCTCCGACCCCTTCATCGCACGCACCATCCCGACAGCCGACGAGAGCCTGGTCGTGATCCGCTTCGCCAACCCGCGCGGCTTCGACTTCCCCTACCTGCTGAGCATGCTGCACGACTCGTTCATGTCGCGCGCCAACACGCTGGTGGTGCCGGGCGGCAAGATGGAGCTCGCGATGCAGCTGATCTTCACGCCGATGATCATGCGGCTGGTGGAGCGCCGCCAGAACCTGCTGGCGGCGTAACCATGAAGCACGATCCAACAGTCAACACCGTCGCGGCGGGCCGAGCGCCGGGCCGCTCCCAAGCCGGCCCGCACCCCCTCGGGGGATCGGTCGACGTACCCGTCGACCGAGGGGTCCGCATCAGATGCGCGAATGCGCTGCGCATGCTCGCGGTCGACGCCGTGCAAGCCGCCAACTCCGGCCACCCCGGCATGCCGATGGGCATGGCCGACATCGCCGAGGCCCTGTGGCGCCACCACCTGCGCCATGACCCGGCTGACCCGCAGTGGCCCGACCGCGATCGTTTCGTCGTCTCCAACGGCCACGGCTCGATGCTGCTGTATGCCCTG
>NZ_JADMJX010000271.1 GCF_018780185.1 Rhizobacter sp. | reverse complement strand
CCAGCTCCATCACGCCGCGCTTGATGGCCTGCAGGTCGTCACCGGCGTTGGGCAACTGCATCAGCACGAAGAGGTCGGTCATGCCGGCGACCGCGGTTTCGCTCTGGCCCACGCCCACGGTTTCGACGATCACGACGCTGTAGCCGGCGGCCTCGCACACCAGCATCGCCTCACGCGTCTTCTCCGCCACACCGCCGAGCGTGCCCGAGGCGGGGCTGGGGCGGATGTAGGCCGAGTCGCTCACCGAGAGTTTTTCCATGCGCGTCTTGTCGCCGAGGATGGAGCCACCCGAGACGCTGGACGAGGGGTCGATGGTCAGCACGGCGACCTTGTGGCCCTTGTCGATGAGGGAGAGGCCGAGCGCTTCGATGAAGGTCGACTTGCCCACGCCGGGGACGCCCGAGATGCCCAGGCGCAGTGCGTTGCCGGTGTGGGGCAGCAGCGCGTTGAGCAAGGCATCGGCGCGTACACGGTGATCGGGGCGGGTGGATTCGAGCAGCGTGATGGCCTTGGCGAGGGCGCGGCGGTCGGCACGGAGGATGGCGGCTATCGTTGCCCTGTCGTACAGCTCGGCCGGTTCGCCCAGCGCGGCCGGTTGGCTCACCCCGGCCTGTTCGCCCAACTCGCCCTGTTCGCTCACCCCACTCCGTTCGCCCTGAGGTATCGAAGGGCCGCGCATGTCGGGCTGGTGCACTTCGCTGTCCTTCGATACCTCAGGACGAACGGTTGGGGGGGCAGCACTGGCGGGGTGGGGTTCGGGACTGATGAGTTGTGGCTCAGGAGGAACGGAACCTGTTGTCCGTTCGCTCACCCCGCCCCGTTCGCCCTGAGGTATCGAAGGGCCCGTCTCGCCGCGCAGATGCTCGGGCAACGGATTGCGTGTCCCCCATGCCAAGCGCTGGATGCCTTTCCAATCCCCCGCGATCAACGCCTCCTTCTTCGCCCGCGACCACCCCTTCACCTGCAACTCGAACTGCAAAGCTTCGGCGCGCGACTCAAACTCTCCTTGCCACGCCACGCTGAACGGCTTGCGCTCAGCCGTGTACCCGATCAACCCATCCTCATGTTGGCGCAGCCGCACCGCCATGTCATCGGTGTGCCCGCAGTAATACGAGCCATCGGCACAGCGCAGCAAGTAGGTGGTGAAAGCCACGGGCGATCAGGCCTTGGTGACTTGGGCCTTGATCTGCTCGAGCACGTCTTTCGCGCTCGCCGGGATCGGCGTGCCGGGGCCGTAGATGCCCTTCACACCCGCTTCGTACAAGAAGTCGTAGTCCTGCCGCGGGATCACACCGCCGACGAAGACGATGATGTCGTCGGCGCCCTGCGCCTTGAGGCTCTGGATGATCGCCGGCACCAGCGTCTTGTGGCCAGCCGCGAGGGTGCTCACGCCCACCGCGTGCACGTCGTTCTCGATCGCCTGGCGGGCGCACTCTTCGGCGGTCTGGAACAGCGGGCCCATGTCGACGTCGAAGCCGAGGTCGGCAAACGCCGTGGCCACCACCTTGGCGCCGCGGTCGTGGCCGTCCTGGCCGAGCT
>NZ_JADMJX010000399.1:7740-11737 GCF_018780185.1 Rhizobacter sp. | reverse complement strand
TGGTCACCTACGTGACCTACCTCGACGTGGACAACAGCGACCTGAGCCTGCGCCCCGGCATGACGGCCACCGCCACCATCACCGCCACCGAGCGCAACAACGTGCTGCTGGTGCCCAACACCGCGCTGCGGTTCACCCCGTCGACCGCCACGCCCGCCGCCTCGTCGGCCGGCGGCACCGGCATCGTCGGCAGCCTGATGCCGCGCATGCCGCGCACCGGCGGCACACGGCGCCCGGCCGCGGCCACCGGCAGCACCGCAGGCGTGCGCCAGGTCTGGGTGCTGCGCGACGGCGTGCCGGTGTCGGTCGCGGTCACCCCCGGCATCAGCGATGGCCGCATGACCGAGGTGACGAGCGGTGAGCTGCAAGAGGGCATGCTGGTCATCACGGGTCAGCGTTCGGGAGCGGCGAAATGACAGCCCCCCAGTCGCTCCGCTCCTGCCCCCAAGGGGCGCCGTCCGGCTTGGGGCGGCCCGGCGCCGGACAGGTTCCGCTCATCCAGTTGCGCGGCATCCAGAAGGTCTACGGCGAAGGCAGCGTCGCCCTGCTCGCGTTGAAGGGCGTCGACCTCGACGTGAATGCCGGCGAATTCGTCGCCGTGATGGGCCCGAGCGGCTCGGGCAAGTCGACGGTGATGAACACCATCGGCCTGCTCGACACGCCCAGCGCCGGTGAGTACCTGTTCCATGGCGCCCACGTCGAAAACCTCACGCGCGACCAGCGCGCCCGCCTGCGCCGGCGCTACCTCGGCTTCGTGTTCCAGGGCTTCAACCTGCTGGCGCGCACCTCGGCCCAAGAGAACGTCGAGCTGCCGCTGCTCTACCGCGGCGAGTCGGCCAAGGCCCGTCACGATGCGGCGCAGAAGGCACTCGCCTCGGTCGGCCTCACCGGCTGGGAGCACCACACCCCGGCCGAGCTGTCGGGTGGCCAGCAACAGCGGGTGGCGATCGCGCGTGCCATCGTGACCGAGCCGGCGGTGCTGCTCGCCGACGAACCCACCGGCAACCTCGACAGCCAGCGCGGCCAGGAGATCATGGAGCTGCTGTGGCGGCTCAACAGCGAGCGCGGCATCACCGTGCTGATGGTCACCCACGAGCCCGACATGGCGGCCTACGCCAGACGCGTGGTGCGGTTTGTCGACGGCCGGGTGGCGAGCGACACCCCCAACCCCCACCCGGTCGGCCTCAAGGCCTCGGCGGCTCTGGTGGAAGCGAGCGCCTGATGTGGCTCAACACGCTCCTGCTCGCGCTGCGCTCGATCCGGCGCAACCTGTTGCGCTCGTTCCTCACCATCCTCGGCATCGTGATCGGTGTCAGCGCGGTGATCACGATGGTGACGCTCGGCAACGGCGCCACGCAGTCGGTGCAGAACCAGATCGCCGGCCTGGGCACCAACCTGCTGATGGTGCGGCCGGGCCAGCGCCTGGGCCCCGGCGGCGGCGGGGGTGGCGCACCCGCGTTCAAGGAGGCCGATGCCCTGGCCGTGGCCACGCAGATCGGCGGCATCCTGGCGGTGGCGCCCGAGGCGCGCACCGGCGCCACCGTGGTCGCCAATGGCCGCAACTGGGCCACCAGCATCACCGGCAGCACCAACAGCTGGTTCGACACCAGCAACTGGACGCTCAGCGCCGGGCGGCGTTTTGCCGATGAAGAGCTGCGGGCCGGCGCCGCCGTCTGCGTGATCGGCCAGACCGTGCGGCGCGAGCTGTTCGGTGAGCGCGACGCGCTGGGCGAGCAGGTGCGCGTGAAACAGTTTTCGTGCACCGTGGTCGGTGTGCTGCAGTCGAAAGGCCAGGCCGCGATGGGCAACGACCAGGACGACGTGGTGCTGGTGCCGCTGCGCACGCTGCAACGGCGCGTCACCGGCAACCAGCGCGTCAACACGCTGCTGGTGTCGATGCAGGACGGCATTGACGCCAACAGCGTGAAAGCCGGCCTGACCCAGCTGCTGCGCGAGCGGCGCAAGCTCGCCGACGGCGACGACGACAACTTCAACGTGCTCGACACCAAACAACTCGCCGACACCCTGGCCGGTACCACGCAAGTGCTGACCACGCTGCTCGGCGCGGTGGCCGCGGTGAGCCTGCTGGTGGGCGGCATCGGCATCATGAACATCATGCTGGTCAGCGTGACCGAGCGCACCCGCGAGATCGGCCTGCGCCTGGCCATCGGCGCGCTCGAGCGCGAGGTGCTGCTGCAGTTTTTGATCGAAGCGGTGGCGCTGGCCGCGCTCGGTGGGCTGATCGGCATCGTGCTCGCCACCGGCGCGTCGATGGTGCTGGCCGGTGTGATGAACGTGCCCTACGCATTCGACCCGGCGATCAACCTGCTGTCGTTCGTGTTCTCGGCCGGCATCGGCGTGGTGTTCGGTTATTTCCCGGCCCGGCGGGCGGCCCGGCTCGACCCGATCGAGGCGCTGCGGCATGAATAAACCGGGGGCTTTGTCCACCTGAGCACAGTCGAGGGGTATTCCTACAAACGAGGCTCGGCGAAAGCGCTAATCTGTGGGAATTGCTGCACCGCACAAATCCCATGCCACTCCACCCTGACAGCCCTTTCGCCAAGCTGATGGCCCAGGCCACGGCACTGACCCGGCGCGGCAGCCTCGCTGAAGCCACGCAGGCCATTCAACGCGCGCTGCACCTGCAGCGCAGCACGGCGGCCCCCGCCGAGCCCGCCGACACCGGCGACGTGGTCGTGCTCGACGGCCTGGTGCGCGAGATCGTCACGCCCGAGCCCGAGGCCGATGCCCCACCGGTGACCCCACCCCAGCCCGCAAGCTTCGACGAGCTGCCCTTTGCCACTGCCCAGGGCCTGCGCCACTACAAGCTGTTCACCCCCGCCGGCCTGCCCGACCGGCCCGCCCCGCTGGTGGTGATGCTGCACGGCTGCAAACAAAACCCCGACGACTTTGCCGCCGGCACGCGCATGAACGAGCTGGCGCAGGCGCAAGGCTTTCGTGTCCTCTACCCGGCCCAGCCACCCCGCTCCAACGCCAGCCGCTGCTGGAACTGGTTTCAACCCGGTGACCAGAAACGTGGCGCCGGTGAGCCGGCCCTGCTGGCCGCCATCACCCGCCACGTGATGCAGACCCATGCGGTCGACGCCGAGCGTGTCTACATCGCCGGCCTGTCGGCCGGCGGCGCGATGTCGGTGATCATGGCCCACGAGTACCCCGACGTGTTTGCCGCCGTGGGCGTGCATTCGGGCCTGCCGCAGGGTGCGGCGCACGACGTGGCGACCGCCTTCGCGGCGATGAAGCACGGGCCTCGCGGAGCGCCCAAGGTCATCGACACCACGCGTGTGCCGATGATCGTCTTCCACGGCGACCTCGACGCCACCGTGCACCCTGCCAACAGCGAGCACCTGGTGGCCGGGCACAGCGCGTCGGAGGTGGAGCAAGGCAGCGTCGACAGCGGCCGCGGCTTCGAGCGCACCAGCTACCGCGATGCAAGCGGGCGGCTGGTCGCCGAACACTGGCTGGTGCACGGCTCAGGCCACGCCTGGTCGGGCGGCAGCGCCAAGGGCAGCTTCACCGACCCGCAGGGGCCGGACGCCTCGCGCGAGATGCTGCGCTTCTTCTTGCAGCAGCGCCTCAAAGGCTGAGCGCCGTCACTCGACCTTCACGCCCTTCCAGAACGCCACCCGCCCCTTGATCTGAGCGGCGGCTTCGCTCGGCTCGGGGTAGTACCAGACGGCGTCGGGGTTCATCTCGCCGTTGACGAACAGGCTGTAGTAATACGCCTGGCCCTTCCATGGGCAGCTGGTGCGGTGGTTGCTGAAGCTCACGTACTCGCGGTTCAGGCTGCTCTCGGGAAAGTAGTGGTTGCCTTCGACGATCACGGTGTCGTCGCTCTCGGCGAGGGTCACGCCGTTCCAGGTGGCTTTCATGCGGGGTGCTCTCCTTGACTGAACATCAAGCGTACAGCGCCGCAGCGGTTTTCAGGCGCTGCGCGATGGCCGCCACCAGGGCCTTGTCGCCTTTCACCTGCACGCTG
>NZ_JADMJX010000399.1:0-7640 GCF_018780185.1 Rhizobacter sp. | reverse complement strand
CAGGCGCTGCGCGATGGCCGCCACCAGGGCCTTGTCGCCTTTCACCTGCACGCTGCCGCCGTGGCGCAGGATGTCCATCATCAACTCCGTCGGGTCGATGTAAGGCACCTGCAACTCGTAACGGCCGTCGGTGAGCCAGCGGCCCTTTTGTTGCGCGTGCCACTCTTCCACCGCCACCCATTGCGCAGCATCGGCCTCGAACACCAGCGTGGCCCACTTCAGCTTGGCGCCACTGCCACCGTAGATGCCATAACCCGCGTCGAGCTCGGCCTCCAGGTCTTTCACCGCCACGTTGCGCGCCTTGCTGTCTTGAGCCTTCGCCTCCTGAATGGCATCGAGCGCAAAGCGGCGCAGGCCTTCGCTCGCGTGGCACCAGGCGTCGAGGTACCAGGTGTTGCGGTAATTCACCAGCCGCTGCGGCGAGACCTCGCGCTCGCTGGTGCTGCGGTCGCTGCGCTTGAAGTAGCGCAGCCACACCCGCTTGCGCTGCACCAGCGCGCTGCCCAGCAGCTCGAAGTGGCGGCTGGGCGTGCGCCGGCGTGCGGTCGAGATCACCTTGACGCGGCGCATCAGCTCGCGCGCTTCGCTCTCGTCGGCGCCGAGCATGCCTTGCAGCTTGTCCATCATCGGCTGCAGGTGGCGCGACAGCACACCGTCGTCGTCGAGCCCGGCCATCAGCTGGTGCATCGTGAGCAACGCGGTGATCTCCTTTTCGCTGAACCACAGGCCCGGCAGCTCGTGGCGCTGCGCCTGTGCGTCCACCGACTGCTCGAAGCGGTAGCCGTTGTCGAAACGGTCGTAGACGATGGGGGCGCTCAGGCGGTCGCGCAGGTATTGCAGGTCGCGCTTGAGCGTGGCGGGCGAGACGGCCAGCTCGCCCTGCAGCGCCTCGAAGCTCACGCAGCCACGGCTGCGCAGCAGCAGTTCGATCTTGTAGAAACGTTCGGTTCGGTCCATGGGTCAAGGCATGAACCCGTTCGCCCTGAGCGTGTCGAAGGGTGCGCACAGCACTGCGCCGGCTTCGACAGGCTCAGCCCGAACGGGGTGTGGTGGGGGTCGCGCCGCAAGACTGGCTCACCAGGTGATCCAGTGGCGCAGAGCATAACGCGAGATGTCAATTCACCACACCGCTCAGTAGCTCACGCCTTGAGCCACTGGGCCGCAACACTGGCTCCATCGCTGCATCGGTTGCAGCGAATCCCCACCCGGAGCCCCCCCATGACCACCGAACTTCATCTTCACCACGCCAGCAGCAGCCTGACCACGCACGAGCACATCGGCTTCGAGCTCGGCTGGGACTACGCCCACCACCACGTCACCCCGCCCGCGCCCTATGGGCAGGAGCCGTCGTCGCTGCGCCACGGCTGGCTGGCCGGCCAGGCCACGTTTGGCCTGCGTACCTTGGAGCCGACCAAGCACGTGCGCAAGTGGCTGCAGCTGCGCCTGCACGCCTGGCTGCGGGGCCGCTCGGTCGAGCTGGTGCAGGTGACGCCGCACTACCTGCAACAGATCGACGTGAGCCACTGCCCCATCACCCGCGCGCCGCTCAGCAGCGCCACGCTGGAAGGCTCCGACGCCTCGATCGACCGGGTGCGCAGCGACGCCGGTTACGCCGCCGGCAACCTGGCGGTGATGAGCACAAAGGCCAACCACGCCAAGGCGGCCTATGGCTTTCGCGACGCGCTGCAGTTCGTGAAGCGGATCGAAGACGGCCAGCTCGGTGGCCTGCAGGGTCTCAGCGCCGAGCAGTGGGCGCGGGTCGCGGTGTTGTGCAGCCTGGTCGAGCCGCTGCCGCACGACGAAGCCTGCACGCTGCCGATGCTGGTGCTGCCGCCCAACCGGCTGCGCTTGTTCAACCCGGCGCAGGCACTGCAGGCCTTCATCAGCCAGCAACTGCTCGCGCCCGGCTGGAGCCACCGTGTCACGCGGCTTGAAGACCTGCTGCCGGGCAAGGCGGTCAAGCGCGCCTTCCAGACCTTTTTCCATGCGCTGTTGCCGCGGGTGCTCGAAGCGAGCAAGGGCGTGGACGGCATCGCTCTGCGCTGGGCCATCGAAGACGCCTGGCGCAACCCGCTGGCCCTGCAGCGCTGGACGGCGTTCGTGAGCCAGCTCACGGCGGCGCAATGCGAGGCGCTCGTCACCCGCGCCAGCGCCAAGAAGCTCGGCGCCGTGCGCGTTCAGCAGCTCAGCGACAGCCAGGCCACCGACGGCTGGAACCTGGCGACACGCGGTTATGTGCCGCACGCGGTGTTGCGCAAGCGCGTGCCGGCGCCGGTGCGCGTGCCGGTGCAGCAGATGTCATTGCTTCACTGACGTGCCTCGCCTCGGGCTCACAGGCAGGCCTGCGCCACCCTCACGTACAGCGGGATGCCGAGCAGGATGTTGAACGGAAACGTGAGCCCGAGCGACATGCCGAAATAGAGCGACGGGTTGGCCTCCGGGATGGCCTGGCGAATGACTGCGGGAACGGCGATGTACGACGCGCTGGCCGCCAGCACCATCAGCAAGGCCGCGTTGCCCGCCGACAGTCCCAGGGCCCACGACAGCGCCAACGCCAGGCCGGCGTGCGCGAGCGGCCCCACCACCGCGTAGGCCAGCAGCCAGGGCGACTTGCCGCGCAGCTGGCCCATGTTGCGTGCGGCCAGCAAGCCCATGTCGAGCAGGAAGAACGCGAGCATGCCCTTGAACAGGTCGACCGCGAACGGCTGCATGACCGCCTCGCCGGCGGGGCCACTCAACAGCCCGACCGCCATCGCCCCCAGCAGCAGCAGCTGGGCGCCATCGGTGAGCGCCTCGTGCATCACGCGGGTCAAGGGCGTGGCCACCCGGCCCGGCGCCGCACCGCCCGCGTGGGCCTCGCGCTGGCGCACCAGGTTGCTCAACACCACGGCCATCACGATCGCCGGCGATTCCATCAGCGCCATCGCAGCGGCCATGTGACCGCCGTAGGGCACGCCGTGGGTGTCGAGGTATTGCACGGCGGTGATGAAGGTGACGGCGCTCACCGAGCCGTAGGTGGCCGCGACGGCCGCCGCATCGTAGCCACTCACGACGCGGCGCAACACCAGGTAGCCCGCCGCGGGCACCGCCACGGCCAGCACGAGCGCGGCGCCGAGGCTCGTCACCACCTCGGGCGTCAGGCCCGACTTTGCCAACGCAAACCCGCCCTTGAGCCCGAGCGCCATCAGCAGGTAGAGCGACAGAAAGCGAGCGATCTGCGGCGGGATCTCCAGGTTCGACTTCAACGTGCCGGCCAGGATGCCGAACACGAAGAAGAGGATCGCCGGGTCGAGAAAGCCTTGCACCTGCGGGCCCGGTCAGGACGCCTTGCCCAGGAAAGGGCTCTGCAGGAATTCGAACAAGGCTTCCAAGACCGTCTCCGTTCAGGTGGTGCTGGTGGTGACGCGCCCATCCAGCATGGCGCGCTGCAGACCCCAGTGCTCGACGGCCGCGCCGAGCACGATGGCCTCGCCATCGGCCACGTGAGCGTCTGCCTCGACCACCGCGGCGCAGATGCGCATGAGCTTGACCCGCAGCTCGGGGTCGTCGATCTCGCCCATCAAGGCCGCCAGCGTGCGCGGGTCGATGCGGCAGGAGTCGGCCCAGGTCAGGTGGGCCGTGCTCAGCAGGTCTTCACAGAACGTGTGCAGCACGCTGTGCAGCACCTCGCGCTCGAGGCCGATCTGCTCGTGCACGCCCAGCCGGTCCAGCACGTCGAGCTCGGCCTTGGCAAGGTGGCCATCGGCCAGCAGGGTGAGCGCCACGATGCGGGCGGCGGCCTGGGGGCTGTTGTGGGGGTAGCTGCGCATGGTGTGTGCTCCTTCAATCAAGGGTGGGCGCCATTCAGGGGGCGGGGTGGCGCAAAGATAGGCCCTCCCGGGTTTCTGTGAAAGCAGACAATGAAGAAGCTTTACTTCTGCAAAACCTGAACATGAGCAACGACTTGAACTATCGGCACCTGTACTACTTCTGGGTGGTCGCCAAAGAGGGCGGCATGGCACGCGCCGCGGCCCGGCTCGACATGGCGGTGCAGACGGTAAGCACCCAGGTGCGCGAGCTGGAGCGCGCGCTGGGCGCCACGCTGCTCAAGCCGGCCGGGCGTGGCCTCGCACTCACCGAAGCCGGCCTGGTGGCGTTGCGGCAGGCCGACCAGATCTTCCAGCTCGGCGAGCAGCTGCCCGCGGCGGTGCGCGACGCCGCCGGTTCGCCGTCGATCAGGCTGGCCGTCGGCGTGTCGGACGGTTTGCCCAAGCTGGTGGTGCGCCGGCTGATGCAGCCGGTGATCCAGGAGCCTGCGCTGCAGCTGCTGTGCCGCGAACGGCAGTTCGAAGACCTGCTCGCCGACCTGGCCCTGCACCGGCTCGACGTGGTGCTCGCCGACCGCGCCGCGCCGCCCAACCCCAGCCTGCGGCTGTACAGCCACTCGCTCGGCTCATCGCCGGTCGCCTGGTACGCGACGGCGTCTTTGCATGCGGCAGCACGGCGCGGCTTTCCGCAGTCGCTGGCGCAGATTCCGGTGCTGCTGCCCACCACACACGCGGCGCTGCGCACACGGGTCGACCATTGGTTCGAGCGCCAGGGCATCCGCCCACGCATCGGTGGCGAGTTCGAAGACAGCGCACTGCTCAAGACATTCGGCGCGAGCGGCATGGGGGCCTTCCCGGCCGCCGAGTGGGTACATGACGACCTGGTGCAGCGCTACGGCGTCAAACGCCTCGGTGCCTGCGAGGGCGTCGAAGAGCATTTTTATGCGATCGACACCGAGAAGAAGGTGCACCACCCGCTGGTGCAGCGCATGCTGGCGGCCCACAAGCTCACGGCTTCAGCGGCCTGACGCGGCGAGGTCGAGCGCGCCACTCAGGTCGCCCATGGGCGCCGCGCCATTGCGCCGCAAGGCCTCGTCACGCTCGACCAGGCCGGGCAGCGGCTCGAGCGCCCAGCGCCGGGTGATGAAGCGCAGGATGGAGCCGGTGTCGTAAGGCGTCTTGTCGACGAAGCCCTTCTTGGCAAACGGCGACACGATGATCGCCGGCACCCGCGAGCCCGGCCCGAAGCGGTCGCCGCGCGGCACCGGGGCGTGGTCGTAGAAGCCGCCGTTGTCGTCGTGCGTGATGACGATCAGCATGCGCGGCCATTGCGGGCTCTGCTCCAGCTTGGCCACCACCTCGGCGAGATGCGCGTCGCCATCGCTCAGGTTGGCAATGCCCGCCTGCTGGCTCAGGCTGGCCTGCGGCTTGTAGAAGCTCACCGAGGGCAACGTGCCGGCGGCAGCGTCGGCCAGGAACCGGCTGTCGAAGTCGCGCAGGTGCTGGGCTCGGGCCTCGGCCTTCGTGATCGGGTCGAACGCCGCGTAGTAGTTGAACGGTTGCTGGTGCGGCTGGAAGTGCGCCTTGCCGCGGTAGATCTGCGCACGCGCTTCGGGCGTGCCGGCGCTCACCGTGGCCCAGGCCCCCGCGTACCAGGCCCAGCTCACACCCTTGGCGCTGAGCCGGTCACCGATGGTGGGCTGCGTCTGCGGTGGCAAGGTGCTGGGCCGAGCCGGGTCGGCCAGGCGGGGGTCGACCCCGGCCACCGGCGGCGCACCGCTGGGCTGGTAAGGCGGCTGCATGGTGTTGACGGCGTGAAACACCCCGTTCGCGTCCTTGGGCGTGAGCGCGCCATCGCGCAAGAAACGTGGCGGCCCGGCGAGCGCCGAAGCGGGGGTGTTGGGCGCCGGCGTGAGCCGCACGAAGCGGCCCCGCTCGTCGACATCGATCGCGCTGATCAAGCCCTGGGCCGGTGAACTGTCGGCGTTGGGGTAGGTGGGCGCACAGGCGCACACCAGGTAGTGGTGGTTGAGGAAGGAGCCACCGAACGCGCCCATGAAAAAGTGGTCGGCCAGCGTGTAGCGCTGCGCCAGCTTCCACAGCGCGAGGCTGCTGCCATCGTGGTGGCCCATGCTCAGCGCGCCGCCATCGGAATACGCAGCAAAGCGGTCGTTCGCGCCGCCGTTGACCTGCATCAGGTGCTGGTAATGACGCCGCGGCAGGCCGCGCGTGGTGGTGCTGGGTGGCACGCTGACACCGCTCTTGCCGATGCCTTGCGGGGCATCGAGCTGGAACACCGCATTGGGCAGGCCCACCGACTGCGCCTGCGTCAGCATGAGCGGCTGGCCGTTGGCCGTGAGCCCGTTCCAGATGGGCGGCAACACCGGCAACACGCTGCCGTCCACGTCCTTCTGTGGCGCGGGCTGGCCTTGCGAAGCCGGGTTCTTGCCGGGGATGCCGTTGGCCCCGGGGAAGAGGCCGAACAGGTGGTCGAACGACCGGCTGCCGGCGTAGATCACCACCACGGTGTCGATCGCCTCCAGCGTCAGCGGCGGGGCAGACGCGGGCACGGCGGACGCTTGCGCCGCCTGAACGGGCGCAACCGCCAATGTTTCATTTGTTGCCGGGCTTGCTGGCGGAGCCGGCGTCTCGGCCGGGGCTTCGGGCGGCACGGCGCACGCGCCCAGCAGGGTGACAAGCAAGACAGCAGGCAGTCGACAGTCAGGTTTCATCGGGGGCGGTGCGGGTGGGGAGGTCGCTGAGTATCGAGCGAAGTGGGCTTGGCAGCACGGGCCACGCGCGAGCCACCCCAGCCCCGCGCTTGACCTGGTTACAGCGGGGTTACGTGCGACGCCCAGGGCGAGTTCATCGCATACTTCGGCGGTTCGCACGCACGCCCTGCCTTCAGGAGACGAGCTCCTGACATCACGCTGTCAGCAGCGCCCAGGCAGCATGGCGGCGGCGCGCGGCCACCGAAGCCGCCCTCTCTCGTCGTCCTCATCGTCAGACACCACAACCCAAACACCCACGTCGACCATGGCCATGCACTACCGACTCAAGCCCCTTTTGCTGACCGCGCTTGCCGCCGCCACCGTCGCCGCATTCAGCGTGCGCGCGGCCGATGAGAAAAAGCCCGCCGCGCCGGCCAAGCCCGCGCTCACCGTGACGGTGACGCAGCCACAGGCGTCGAGCCTGCCCCTCAAGATCAGCGCCAACGGCAACATCGCCGCCTGGCAGGAAGCCAGCGTGGGCACCGAAGCCAATGGCCTGCGCCTGGCCGAGGTGCGCGCCAACGTGGGCGACGTGGTCAAGAAGGGCCAGGTGCTGGCGGTGTTTGCCGCCGACACCGTGATGGCCGACGTGGCACAGGCCAAGGCCGCCGTCGCCGAAGCCGAGGCCACGCTGGCCGAAGCCGCCGCCAATGCGCAGCGGGCCCGCGACCTGCAGCCCGCCGGTGCGCTGAGCGGCCAGCAGATCAACAACTACCTCACCAGCGAGCGCACCGCGCAGGCCCGGCTCGAAGCGGCGCGTGCTGCCGCCCGCGTGCAGCAGCTGCGGCTGGCGCAGACCCAGGTGGTCGCGCCCGACCACGGCATCATCTCGTCGCGCAGCGCCACCGTGGGCGCGGTGCTGCCGGCCGGGCAGGAGCTGTTTCGCCTGATCCGCCAGGGGCGCCTGGAGTGGCGTGCCGAGGTGCCGTCGAGCGAGTTGGCGAAGGTCAAGGTGGGCCTGCCCGCCACCGTGGCCGCCACCAGCGGCGCCGCGCCCGTGGTCGGCAAGGTGCGCATGGTCGCGCCGACCGTCGACCCGCAAACGCGCAACGGCATCGTCTAC
>NZ_JADMJX010000373.1 GCF_018780185.1 Rhizobacter sp. | reverse complement strand
AGGTGTTGAAGATCGCGGTGCCCGAGCGGCGCCATCGCCTCGCCGACCATGACGAGCCGCAAAGCCTGCGCATCGTCAACGCGCGTGGCAACAACCTGAAGAACGTGACGGCCGAGATCCCGGTCGGTCTCTTCACCTGCGTGACCGGTGTGTCTGGCTCGGGCAAGTCGACCCTCGTCAACGACACGCTCTACGCGGCGGTGGCGCGCAAGCTCTACGGCAGCCACGCCGAGCCCGAGCCGCACGACGCCATCGAAGGCCTGGACGTGTTCGACAAGGTCATCAGCGTCGACCAGAGCCCCATCGGCCGCACGCCGCGCAGCAACCCTGCGACCTACACCGGCCTCTTCACGCCCATCCGCGAGCTGTTTGCCGAGGTGCCCACGGCCCGCGAGCGTGGCTACGGGCCGGGGCGCTTCAGCTTCAACGTGGCCGGCGGGCGCTGCGAGGCCTGCCAGGGCGACGGCGTGCTGAAGGTCGAGATGCACTTCTTGCCCGACGTGTATGTGCCGTGTGACGTGTGCCACGGCAAACGCTACAACCGCGAGACGCTGGAGATCCTCTACAAGGGCAAGAACATCACCGAGGTGCTCAACCTGACAGTGGAAGACGCGCACGGCTATTTCAACGCCGTGCCGAACATCGCACGCAAGCTGCAGACCCTGCTCGACGTGGGCCTGGGCTACATCCGCCTCGGCCAGAGCGCGACCACGCTGTCGGGCGGCGAAGCGCAGCGCGTGAAGCTCGCGCTGGAGTTGAGCAAACGCGACACCGGCAGCACGCTCTACATCCTGGACGAGCCGACCACCGGCCTGCACTTTGCCGACATCGACCTGTTGTTGCGCGTGCTGCACCAGTTGCGGGACGCGGGCAACACCATCGTGGTGATCGAGCACAACCTCGACGTCATCAAGACCGCCGACTGGCTGATCGACATGGGCCCCGAGGGCGGCGCTGGAGGTGGCACGGTGGTTGCGACAGGTACCCCGGAAGACGTGGCCGCCAATGCAGCGAGCTACACAGGGCGCTATCTCCAACCGCTGTTGCGCTGACGCTTGTCGCGCTGCAACGCAGCATTCCACATGCGAACTTGCCTCTATTGGCAAGGCAGGTGGCCTTGCACTACATTGCCGCAGCCCGGGCCCCCGGGCGTCACCCCTGCCAGCCCCACACGACATGCCGCCTGCGCTCTCGCCTGCTGACGAATCACACCGGCTGGCCACACTGCACGCGGCAGGCATTCTCGACACCGCCCCCGAAGAGAGCTTCAACACCATCGCGCAATGTGCGGCGCAACTGACCGGTTGCGCGATCGCCGCCGTCAGCCTGGTCGACGCCGATCGTGAGTGGTTCAAGGCCGTGCACGGTTGGGACGACCTGCCGGTGCGCGAGATCCCGCGTGCCATCTCGTTCTGCAACCACGCGCTGCTGACCGACGGCCTGTTTGAAGTGCCCGACGCCAGCCGCGACCCGCGCTTCGCCAACAACCCCTTCGTCACCGGCATGCTGCACGTGCGCGCCTATGCCGGCGAGCCGTTGCGGGTGGACGGCG
>NZ_JADMJX010000121.1 GCF_018780185.1 Rhizobacter sp. | reverse complement strand
CTGCAACAAGGACTACTCGTGTGTGAAGGGCTTCTGCCCAAGCTTCATCACGGTGGAAGGGGGGCAGTTCAAATCGGCGAAGAAGGCCAGCACCGAACGGCCCAACCCGTTCTCGTTGCCGCCCCTCCCCGAGCCGGTGTTGCCGTTGGCCACCAAGGCCTGGGGCATCGTGGTGGCCGGTGTGGGCGGCACCGGGGTGATCACCATCGGCCAGCTGCTGGGCATGGCAGCGCACATCGAAGGCAAGGGCATCGTCACGCAAGACTCGGCGGGCCTGGCGCAAAAGGGCGGCAGCACCTGGAGCCACATCCAGATCGCCGACTCGATGGATGCGATCTACACCACCAAGGTGGGCACGGCCGAGGCCGACCTGGTGATCGCCTGCGACCCGATCGTCGGCGCCAACCAGAGCACGCTGGCGGTGATGCGCGAGGGCCGCACCTACGTGGCGCTCAACACCCATGGCTCACCCACCGCCGCCTTCGTGACCAACCCCGACTGGCAGTTTCCGCAGGCGAGCTGCGAAGCGGCCATTGCGGCGGCAGCGGGTGCCACGCATGTGGGCGCGATCGACGCCGATCACCTGGCCGTGAAGCTCGTCGGCGACTCGCTCTACACCAACCCGCTGATGCTGGGCTACGCCTGGCAACAAGGGCGCGTGCCGCTGAGCCATGAGTCGCTGATGCGCGCGATCGAACTCAATGGCGTGCAGGTCGACAACAACCGAGCCGCCTTCGAATGGGGCCGCCGCGCGGCGCACGACCTGACTGCGGTGAAGGCCCTCACGCAGACCGCACAGGTGATCGAGTTCGTGCGCAAGACCAGCCCGCTCGAGGAGATGGTGGCCAAGCGGGTGGCGTATCTCACCGACTACCAGAACGCGGCCTATGCGGCGCAGTACCAGGGCTTCGTCGAGAAGGTGCGGGTGGCCGAAGCGCCGCTCGGTTCACAGAAGCTGAGCGAGGCGGTGGCGCGTTACCTGTTCAAGCTGATGGCCTACAAGGACGAATACGAAGTGGCGCGGCTGCACACCGACAAGACGTTTCTCGACAAGGTGGCGGCGCAGTTCGACGGTGACTACAAGCTCCACTACCACCTGGCCCCGCCGCTGCTCGCGAAGAAGAACGACAAGGGTGAGCTGGTCAAACGGTCGTTCGGCCCCTGGATGCTCAGCGCGTTTCGGGTGCTCGCCAAATTGAAGGGCCTGCGCGGCACGGCCTTCGATGTGTTCGGCCACACCGAGGAGCGCCACACCGAGCGTGCGTTGATCGGCGAGTACCGCGACAGCATCGACGAGGTGCTGCGCGGCCTGAACGCGGGCAACCACGGCCTGGCGCTCGCCATCGCCAGCATCCCCGAAGACATTCGCGGCTACGGCCACGTGAAGGCGCGGCACCTCGCGGCGGCGCGCCCCAAGTGGGCCGGGCTGATGGCGCAGTGGCGCTCAGGCGACCAGAAGGCGGCCTGACCCGCCACGTCATTCCCGCGCAGGCGGGAATGACGTGGCTCCATCAGAACTGCATGAACATCAGGCCGAGCGCAAAACTGCTTTGCCGGAAGTTGTAATCGGTCAGCGTCTCGCCGTAGCCGCTGAAGGCCTGCACGAACCACCGCAGGCCGTTGGGCTGGGCGCGTTTCATCGGGTAGGTCCACTCCAGTTGCAGCGCGCCGTACTTGGGGCCTTGCACCGCGGTGCGATACAGCACACTGGTGGTGGAGGCGCCGGGGGTCCAGCCCAGCTGCACCTCACCTCGGCCACGGTAGTCGACCAGGTCGGGGTTGTTGTCGCTCGAATAGCGCTCGCCGATGCGTTGTGAGACACGGCCGATGAGCGTCAGGTCACCCCGCTCGATGCCGACCCCGGCATAGATGCGGTTCCAGCTGCGCGACAGCGGGTCGGACTGCCCATTCGACTGGTGGGCGATCGCCAGCTGGGTGAAGCGCCACTGCCAACCCCAAGGCAGGCGGCGCAGGCCCGGCTTGGTGGGCAGGACAAAGCTCGCCTCGGGCTCGTAGTCGGTATTGCGAAAGGGCTTGGAGTCGCGCCCGTTCCAGATCTGCCACATGGCCTGCTGGGTGAAGGCCAGCCAGACGTCGCCCCCGGTGTCGAACACGTCTTGCAGCACCTTGGTGCGCAGCGAGATCTGGAACTTGGCCTCGACGCGGCGGTAGTTGGGCTGGTTCACCACCACCTGGGTGGGCGAACTCGGCGCTCGGTTGATGCGGTTGGTGGCGTGCAGCGGGGCGATGTAGTTGGCGCGGTAGCCGAGCAGGTTGAACGTGCCGCGCTTGTCGCGCGCGTCGAGCTCCCAGTACTTCGACAACAAGCTGGCGTCGGGCTCACTGCCGTTGGCCGCCGCAGCGGGGGCGAACGCAGGCGCCAGCTGCGTGGTGGAGGCAGGCGTGTCCCCCGGGGCCGGTGTGGGCAATGCGCGCCCGGCAAGTCGGTCATAGCAGGCCAGTCGGTCGGCGGCGGCGCCGATGGCGGCGCACTCCTGCAAGGTGGGCAAGGGGGGCTCGGTCTGCGCCCACGCCGGCAGCGCGGCAGCGAGCAGAGAAGGCACGATCAGGCGGGCAAAGCAGGTGATGGGTGCGGGCTGCAAGGTGGGGTGGGCGTGTTGAGGCAGCCGCGATGGTACGGGCCATGCTGATTGGTGCGATCATTTCGGCCATGAACCCCCAAGTCCAAGAACTCGTCGAGATGCTGCAGGTGGAGCAGCTCGAGAACAACCTCTTTCGCGGCATCAGCGGCGACATCGGCAGCCCGCGGGTGTTCGGCGGCCAGGTGCTGGGCCAGGCGCTGATGGCGGCGGCACTCACCGTGGAGCCCGGGCGCAGCGTGCACTCGCTCCACGCCTACTTTCTGCGCCCCGGCGACAAGGCCGCCAAGATCGTCTACGACGTGGAGCGCATCCGCGACGGCGGCAGCTTCACCACCCGGCGCGTGGTGGCCATCCAGCACGGCCAGCCGATCTTCAACTTTGCCGCCTCCTTTCACGTGAAAGAAGAAGGCCCGCAACACCAGGCAGAGATGCCGCAGGTGCCGCCACCCGATGGCCTGATCAGCGTGCACGAGCTGCGCCGCAAGCACATCGACCGCCTGCCCGAGCGCATGCGCGCCGTGCTGCACGCCGAGACGGCGATCGACATCCGCCAGTGCGACCCGTTCGACCCCTTCAACCCACCGGTGCGCGGGCCGATCAACAACTCGTGGTTCCGTGCCTCCGACCGTTTGCCCGACAACCCGGTGCTGCACCAGGCGATGCTGGCCTACTCATCCGACTTCGGCCTGCTGCACGCGGCGCTGCTGCCGCACGGCCTGAGCTTCATGAACGGCAGCGTGCAAGGCGTGAGCCTCGACCACGCGATGTGGTTCCACGATGACTTCCGCATGGACGACTGGCTGCTCTACGCCACCGACTCGCCCGCCGCCCACGGTGCGCGCGGCTTCTGCCGCGGCAGCATCTTCACGCAAGACGGGCGGCTGGTCGCGTCCGTCGCGCAAGAAGGGCTGATGCGGCCGCAGCCACCCAAGACCCAGGCCTGAACGTCATCGGGCTCAGGCCGAGTCGGTCATCACCTCGATGCGGTGGCCGTCGAGGTCGGTGAACATGGCGCCGAAGTAGGTGGCGCTGATGTCGGGCCGCTCGCGTGGCGAGAACAGGCTCTCGGCGCGGGCCGACAGCGCCTGCTCATAGACCCCGATCACCTGCACGCGTGATGCCGCCTGGAAGGCTAGGTGCATGCCGGGGCCGGTGACGCGGCCCTCTTCGGCAGCGACCGGGTAGAGAAAGAACGACCACTGCGGTGGCACGCCGAAGGCGGCCTCCTTGCCGGTGTCGCGCAACAACTCGGCACCCAGCGGCGAGAGCGCATGGCGATAGAACGCAACCGACTCGGCATATCGCTTCGTGCCCAGGGAAACATGGCTGATCAAGGGAGCTCCTTCATGAACTGGCATTCGGGTATTGTTCGACGCGCCCCCGTGCCGAAGGCCGCATCCTGGCCCGGCGGCATGCGGCCCCACCGCAACCTGAGCCCTCGCCTCGCGGCCACGCCTCACCATGACCATTGACGCCTTCGACCGTCACATCCTTTCGATCTACCAGGCCGACACCCGTGTGCCGGCGCAACAGATCGGCGAGCAGGTCGGGCTCTCGGCGGCGGCGGTGCAGCGGCGCATCAAGCGCCTGCGCGAAAGCGGCGTGATCGTGGCCGAGGTCGCCACGCTGGACTGCCGGCAGTTGGGGCTGAACCTGACGGCCATCGTGCACGTCGACCTGGTCGACGAATCGGCCCGCGCGCAGCGGGCCTTCAGAGACACGGTCACGGCCCGCGGCGAGGTGCAGCAGTGTTACGGCGTCACCGGCGCGGCCGACTACGTGCTGATCGTGGTGGTGACCGACCTGCCCGCCTACGAAGCCTTCTGCGAGGCCTGCCTGTTGCACGACCCGAACATTCGCGGCTTCACGACGCAGATCGTTCTGGAAGCCGCCAAGCGCTGCGGCCCGGTCACGCTGCCCTGAGCGCAGCGGCTCACTTCACACGGTCGCCGTAAGTGATTGACTGAACGGTACCGGCCTCGAAACGCAGCGTGGTCATGAACTGCCCGCGCCCGGGGTTGTAGGTCCATTCGTCCACCCGGTCGCAGGCCTGTGTGTTGACGATGACGCGCGCCTGGCCGTCGATCGGCACCGACTGCCGCTCGACGGGTTTGCAGAACGAATCCTTGAACACCGGCTCGCCACACTTTTGCAGCACCGAGGCCTTGCCGTCGCCCACCTGGGCGAGGTCGTTCTTGCAGCGCATGGGCTGAGCCTGTGCGGGGTTGATCGCCAGGCATTGAAACGCGACGGCGGCGCAGAAGACAGCGGCGGGGGTGTTCATGTGCAATGGCTCCAACATCACAGTCTTGCGATGTTAGGAGCCGGCCCGCGGGCGGTGTGTTTCTGGTGGGTAAATCTGCGCCCACACGACGGTCAGGCCGGCTTGGTTGCCGCCTTGCTCATCAGTGCCGCGCGCCGCGCCAGGCTCTCGGGCGGCCACAGCTCCGACGCCTTGTAGTACTCGTGCACGGCCGGCGTGCCCGGTGGCAGCAGCACCCAGGGTTGCTTCGACATGGTGAAGATGTGCACGTCGGGCGGCAGGCGGTCGGGCTCGTCGAGCGTGCCCACGCGCACAAAGCTCACTGCCTCGCCGGCGCCCGCGTAGTGGCTCCACACCGCCACATGGCAACTCGGGCAGCGGCAGATGGTCTGGCCGCGCCCGCTGTTGGATGGCGTGAGTACCCGGTCGACCTGCCCGCTCAGCACCTGCACGCGGTCGGCCTCGATCATCGCGTTGAGCGCAAACGACGAGCCGGTCTCGCGCTGGCACCAGCGGCAATGGCAGCAGTGCACGAACAGCGGCTTGCTGCTCAAGCGGTAGCGCACGGCGCCGCAGGTGCAGCCGCCGTCGAAAACGTGGGTTTCGTCCATGGTCAAACCTTGTTGATCTGTTGGTGCAGGGCCACGGCATGTTCGGTGCCCAGCCGGGGGCTCGTCAAGGCGGAGATGCCACGCGCGATCAGCCGCTCGGCGGCAGGGGCCAGCGAGGCCTGCGCCAGCACCACGATGCCCGTCGGTGCGGCCTTGGTGACGGCTGCGACCACGGTGTCGATGTAGCGCGCGTGGTCACCGGCCTGGAAATGCGCCCACGCGTCGGCCACCACCAGGCTCTGGATGTCGAGGCTCACGCCCAGCCTGCGCGCCGACGACTGCAACAAGGCGGCGGTCGGTGCCAAGGTGCTGTGCACCGTGGCCACCAGCAGCACGTGCGGCCCGCTGCGTGCGGCGAGGTCGGCCATGGCGCGGTCGATGCGAGTGACGCGGTAAGGAGTGTCCCCGTCGCTGCTTTCGGCGATGCCGCCGAGCGTGGAGCAGGTGCACACCACCAGCGCGGCGCCGGTAGCCGCCACTTCGGCCAGCGCCGCGTGCACCCGGCCGATCAAGCCCGGGCTGTCGACCCCCTCTTGCTGCGCATCGGCCAGCAGGTCTTCGCGCACGCTGTGCGCCACGCGCAAGGCGGGCGCCAGCTCCTGCATCAACTGGCTGAAGGTCGGCACATGAACCGGCGAGGTATGAAGGAAGGCGATGTCGTGTGCCATCAACGCGAGCGGCCGTCGTAGTGGGTGACCTTCACCGCATCGAGGTCGATGCCCTCGATGCAACGCAGGTTGATCGCGGCCATCGCGTTGCCCTGGGGGTCGGTCCCATCGGCATACGGGTGGATGCCGCAGGTCGGGCAGAAGCGGTGGCGAATGAGGTGCTTGTTGAAGAGGTAGGTGCTGGCGGCCTCTTCAGGCGTCAACAGGTTGAAGCTGTCGCGCGGCACGAACCACAGCAAGGAGCCCTTGCGCTGGCACATGGAGCAATTGCAGGCCACGGCCGTGCCGATCTCACCAGCCACCTCAAATGCCACCTGGCCGCAGTGGCAGCTTCCCTTGTGTTTCATGGTCGATTCCTTCGGGTTCAATGGTTTTAACGCCCCTCTCGATGCAGGGGTTCAGAGCGCATATTTGTATGCCAACTCGGTCAGCGGGGAGCCCGTGAGCGAGCTGGTGGTGCGAACTTGGCCGTTGGGCCGGAAACCGCAGGCTTCATAGAGGCGCTGTGCGGCCAGATTGCCTTGAATGCACCAGAGCTCAACATGAGCGAACTTCTGTTCCTTGGCATCCAGGCGAGCCTGCATGACGAGCCGTTGGCCCAAACCTTTGCGCCAGTGCGATGGGTGAACATTGAGCGCCCATAACTCTGCAATCGATTGATCAGCCGCGTACCGCGGTTTGCCCAAGATCGAGAAAGCCACCGGCTGACTTTCGACCTCAGCGACGCGCAGCAGGAATGGTGGAGTTTCGGCGCGAACCGCTGCCCGAAGGCTGTCCAGATTTGCGCTTGGATCGAGAGATGCCAGATAGGCGTCCGGCATGAAGCCACGATAGGCCGCTTGCCAGGCAGCCACTCGGATGGCACCCACGAACGCTGCGTCTTCGGGATTGGCGGGGCGAATGAGCATTTGCGCCCTACCCCGTGATGATGGGCTTCAGCGTGTCGATCTCCTCGACGATGAAGTCGAAGAACGCGGCCACACGCGGGCTCTGCCGCAGCTCGGGGGTGGTCAACACCCGCCAGATGCGGGTGAGCTCGGGGATGGGGCCCAGCACGCGATCCAGGTCGGGCTCGGCGTCGCCCAGTGCCGTGGGCAAGGGCGCGAGGCCCACGCCGGCTTTCACCGAATGCAGCAGGCCCAGCACGCTGCTGTTGCGCGCCACCGGCACCGTGTCGGGCGCCACGCTGCGCAGCCACTGGGCCGCGCGGTGTTGCGCCATGCCGTCGTCCAGCCCCACGAGCGCGTGGTGGGCCAGGTCACCCACACCCTGCGGTCGGCCATGGCGTTCGAGGTAGCCGTGGCTGCCATAGACCGCCCACAGCGAATCGCCGATCTTGCGGCCCACGAGTTCAGCGTTGTCGGTGTCGCCGGAGCGCAGCGCCACGTCGGCCTGGCCCTTGGCCAGGTCGAGGTACTGATCGCTCATCACGAACTCGACATGCAAGCCGGGGTGGCGCTCACGAAAGCGCCCGAGCAACGGTGACTGGCTGATGCGCGTCACCAAGGGCTCGGGGCAGGTGACTCGGATGACACCGCCCGCCTCGCGCCGGGCCACCGCGAGTTGTTGCTCGAAGCCCTGCGCCGCTTGCTCCACGGCCTGCGCAGGCACGAGCATCTGCCGCCCGAAGTCGGTGAGCTGGTAGCCGGTGGTCTCGCGCTTGACGAGCGCCTGCCCCACGTGGCGCTCCAGCTCGGCGATGCGCCGCTGCACGGTCGACGCATCGACCTCCAGCGCACGGCCGGCGGCCAGCGTGCTGCCGTGGCGCGCGAGGGCGACGAAGTACTTGAGGTCGTTCCAGTTCAACATGCGATCGAGCCCTGCCGGCACGGCGGGCTATGCAGATTTGCGGCCCCATTCTGCAAGACTGCGCCTTACGCCGCAGCGGGTCAACGCCTACGCTGGCATCTCACCACCGCCGAGGCTTCCCATGACCCGACCTTCTTTGCTTTCGCTGCTGTTCGCTGGCCTGGCCGTCGGGGCCAGCCCGTGCACCCAGGCCCAGGACCCGACCCTGAGCGATGGCGACAAGTACAGCGTCGTGCTCGACAACGCCTGCGTGCGTGTACTGCGCTACCAGGACCAGCCGGGCGACCGCACCCACGAGCACCAGCACCCGGCCTTCGTGGTGGTGGCGCTCGCGCCCTTCAAGCGCCGCCTCACGCTCGGCGATGGGCGCGTGATGGCACGCGAGTTCAAGGCCGGCGACGCGATGTATTCACCCGGCGAGACCCACATCGGCGAAAACGTGGGCAGCACGCCCACGCACGTGCTGATGGTCGAGATCAAACCCGGCGCCACCTGCCCGGCGGGCCGTTGACGAGTGACGCCGTCACATCCGTCACAGGGCCCAGGTGAAGGCTGCGAACGCGGTGCGCCGCACCGGCAGCTGCACCGCCACCGACTCGTCGGGCCCGCCGTTCACACGCAGGCCGGCGTCGAGGCGCAGGCGGTTGCCTTGCCAGCCCAGCGCGGCGGTGAGCACGCGCCCGCGGTCGGCGGGCATGTAGAGCAGGTCGAACGACGGTTGCCAGCCTTCGTGGTCCCACGCCACCCGCACGAACACGTTGTTGCGGCGCAGGCTGCTGCCGCCGAAGGCCTGCGCCTGCCAGCCCAGGTTGCCGGCCACGGCACGGCGCAGCACATCCGGGCCACCGGTGAACCAGGTCTGTGCGAGCTGCCGGTTGCGTGTGTTCCAGGCGTCCCACTGCGCGTTGGACGGGGCCGCGCTGTCGTACCACCACTCGGCCATCAGGCTGAGCTTGTTCTCGGCCGTCCAGGTGGCACCGAGCAGCGCCTGGGCGGTCTTGCCCTGGGTCAGCATGCGATAGGGGCTGCGGCTCACCAGGCCTTGCGCGGCGGGGTCGGATGCCAGCACGTCGGCCCGTTCGGCGGCGCGGCCCGAAGCATGCACTTCAACGCTCTCGCTCGCCACCCACGACACCGCGGCGCCGAGGCTTGCGCGGGTGTGCTGGCCGTAGCGTGCGAAGCCGTGCCAGTCGGCGTCGCCGACATGGCGGTAGACGCGTGCGGCCAGGGCTTGTTCATCACCGCCGAATGCAGACGACGCCTCGCTGTCACCCGCGCGCTGCGGGTTCACCCACACCAACGACCACGCGGTGCTGGCGTTGAAGTGCTCGGCCTGCAACACGGCGCGGCCTTGCGGCGTGCTGCTGAGCAGGGTGCGGCGTTGTTCCTGCTGCACGATGTCGTTGGGGCGAAAGCCGTAGCCCACGTCCCAGGCGACGATCTTGCGGCCGGCACTGAACTGCCAGCCTGCGGCGTCGCCCGAGGCATAGAGCTCGTTGACGGTGCCATCGGTTTGCCACGCAGCGCCCTCGGCACGCTCGCTGCGCAGTGCGACGGCGGCGCTCAGCATCTGCCAGCGGCCACGCAGCTCGCTCTCGATGGCGCCCGAGCTGGCGGGCGGCGCGATGAGCTCGGGCGCGAGCTGGGCGCCGGTGGCCAGCGGGCCTTGGGTGGCGGGGTGGCGGTCATCCCAGCGTGCGCGGATCTGGCCGCTGACATCGGCGTCCGCATGGGCGCTCGTCACCATGCCCATGGCGAGCAACAGCGCCAGCGGCTTGAAGGGTGCGCGCATGGCCTCAGTCCAGGCTCGGGTTGCGTGCAAGGAACATCGGGTTCAGCCAAGCCTCGGGCACCGTGCGCTCCTTGCGGGCGAGGTAGCGCACGCGCGTTTCCTTGTGGTTGCTCAAGCGGTCGAGCAGCACCATCTCGGCCACGGCGGTCGGCGCGGTCGGCTTGTCCATCACGAAGCGCGCGTGTTTGGCGAGCTTGTCCGACTGCACGTACAGGTCGGCCTTGATCGGCTCGCGTTTTGCCTTGCCGACCCACAGCTCGATGCGCTGGTAGGTCACGCCCTTGCGGGCGGCGCTCAGGCTCAGGTGGGTGCAGGCCACCTCGCCGCAGGTCTCTTCACCCACCAGCTGCGCGGTGTAGTCGTCGGCCCAGCTCATGGTGGCGATGTCGCCGGTCGACGCATCCCCCAGCAGCTTTTGCATCGGCGTGATGCGCATCGGGCGCTGGCTGTTGGGCATGAGCAGCCAGAAGTCGTCTTTCAGCATCAGCACCTTCTGGCCTTTTTCAGCCGGGCTCTGCATCAGCACCAGCGACTGCTGGTTGCCTTGTGCAAACACGGTGTAGCGCCGCTCCTTGTCGGGCGAGCCGTCGGCGTGAAAGGTGCTGATCTGGGTGTCGACCTGCATGTTGGCGGCGCTCATGCGGTAGCGGTCGGTGGCCTTGAGCAGCTCATTCATGCCCTGGGCCTGCACCTGCAGTGCGGCCAGCAGGAGGCCGGCTGCGCAGGCGATGCGGTGGTAGTTCTTCATGGTCGTGTCCTTTGAAAAAGAGTTCGCTCACCTCCGTTCGGGCTGAGCCTGTCGAAGCCGGCGCTGTGCTGTGCGCACCCTTCGACAGGCTCAGGGCGAACGGTGACGTGGCTCAGCCCGAACGGTGGCGGGGGTCAGGTGTGTGCCAGGGCCGTCACCACCGGCTGGTGCACCGTCTTGCGTGCCACCCAGGCCGAGGCCAGCATGGCGAGCGCCACCATGGCGACGAGCGTGAAGGCATAGAGCGGCGCGTCGATGGCCACGGTGAGCGGGTAGCCCACCGAACGGCCCGGCGGCGGCGGCATCTGCACCGGGAAGACGAGCAGCAGCACGCTGGTGGCCAGGGCGATCACCGCCCCGACCACCGCGCCCGCACCACCGAGCACCATGCCTTCGAGCGCCAGGGTGCGCAGCAGCTGGCCGGGCAGCGTGCCCAGGGCGCGCAGCGTGCCGATCTCGCGGGTGCGCTCGATGATGGCCATGGCCATCGCGTTGGTCACGACGAAGACCACGATCACGCCGATGATGATGCCGAGCGCGCCGAAGATGCGGTTGTAGAGCGCCTTCACCCCTTGGTAGAACGCCGCCTGGTCGAGCCAGGTCTGCACCGTGAGCTGTGGCTCGGCGGCGGCGAGCCGGGCTTGTGTCGACGGCGTGAGATCCATGCGATTCAGGAACACCCCGAGGCTGCTCACCCGCTGCGTGTTGAGCAGCTTCTGCGCGGTGAGCACGTCGGTGTAGACCAGGCGCTTGTCGATCTCGGGCACGCCGGTCGAGAAGATGCCCTTCACTTGCACGTCCATCGCATTGAGCGCACCGTCGGTGGTGCTGGCCAGCAGCGTGAGGCTGCTGCCGGGTTTGGCGTTCAGGCTCTTGGCGAGCGCTTCACCCAGCATCACCTCGGCGCTCGCGGTGTTGCCACCGCCCAGCACCTCGCCCGCCTTGATGGTGAGGAAGGGGCCCTTGACCGAAAACTCGTCGTCGGGCGACACGCCCACGGCCATCATCACCGTCGACTTGTCGCCATTGCTGACGAGGCCGCTGAATTCGACCTTGGGCAACACGGCGCGCACATCGTTGTCGGCCAGCAGCCGGGCCTTGAGGGCGTCGGCGTTGTCCAGGCCGTGTTCCAGCGGCGTCGCTTCATCCTGTGTGAACTGCGCGGGCTTGCCGATGATCAGGTGGCCGGTGTTGCGCGCCGAGGCCTGGGCCAGTGCGCTGTAGGTGGAGATCGCAAAACCACCGGCCAGCAGGATCGCCGCCGTGCCCAGCGCAGCGATGGCCACGGTGACGGTGGAGCGGCGGCGGTTGCGCAGCGTGTTGAGAACTGCGAATTTGAGCCAGGGGTTCATTGCAACGTCTCCGTCGGTTCGGTGATTTGCCCGTCGAGCAGGGCGACGATGCGGTCACAGCGGCGCGTGAGC
>NZ_JADMJX010000350.1 GCF_018780185.1 Rhizobacter sp. | reverse complement strand
CCTCGAATGGGCGCTGATCTCCATCGCCAAGCGTTTCACCTACGACGAAGTCTGACTTCCTACCCAAGAGCACTCCACCATGAAAAACTTCATTCAAGTGCAAGACGCCGAGATGGTGTTCAACACCAAGAAGGGCTCGTTCCATGCCCTGCGCGAGATCAACCTCACGGTGGCCAAGGGCGAGTTCGTCACACTCATCGGCCACTCGGGTTGCGGCAAGTCGACCTTGCTCAACCTGATCGCGGGCCTCACGCTGCCGAGCAGCGGAGTGCTGCTCTGTGACAACCGCGAGATCGCCGCGCCGGGCCCAGAGCGCGCGGTGGTGTTCCAGAACCATTCGCTGCTGCCGTGGCTCACCTGCTTCGAGAACGTGCACCTGGCGGTGGAGCGCGTGTTCGGGAAGACCGACACCCCCGCCCGCCTCAAAGAGCGCACGCTCGCCGCGCTGGAGCTGGTCAACATGGGCCATGCCGCCACCAAGCGCCCGCATGAAATCTCGGGCGGCATGAAGCAGCGCGTGGGCATCGCCCGCGCGCTGGCGATGGAACCCAAGGTGCTGCTGATGGACGAGCCCTTCGGCGCGCTCGACGCGCTGACCCGCGCCCACCTGCAAGACGAGCTGCTGAAGATCGTGGCGCGCACCCACAGCACGGTGGTGATGGTCACGCACGATGTGGACGAAGCCGTGCTGCTGTCCGACCGCATCGTGATGATGACCAACGGGCCGGCCGCCACCATCGGCGAGATCCTGTCCATCGAACTGCCGCGCCCGCGCAACCGAGTGGAGCTGGCCGAAGAGTCGCACTACGTGCACTACCGCAAGGAGGTGCTCGACTTCCTCTACACCCGCCATGGGCACGTGGAAAAAGTGGCTGCCTGAGTCTGAGTTGAGTGTGAGTGAAGGAGCGCCGCAGGCCTGAGGGGGCCGGCGGCGCACAGGCCAGGGCGAGAACACCTCGCCCTGGCCCCTGTCTTCAGAAGAAAACGTCGGAGGGAACCCATGCCTGCATCTGGTGCGACCGGCCTCGCCTTGCCTTCAAGCACGGCGACTCCAAGCCACCCATCAACGAGCGCGTTAGCGCGGCTGAACCGCTCGCTGGGCAAGTACCGCGAAATCATCATCGCGGTGGCTTTCTTCCTGTTGTTCGACCTGGCGGTGCTGGTGTTGAACTTCTACGTGTCGTTCCAGATCGCCGAAGACGCGGTTTCCATCAACCTGGCCGGCCGCCAGCGCATGCTGACGCAGCGCCTCTCGAAGGCCTTGTATGCCTCCGAGCTGGCAGTGGCCAGCGGCCCGCTGCCACCGGCATTGCAAGACGAACTGCTGCTCGCCAGCCGCTTGTTCGACACCACGCTGCAAGGTTTTCGCCAAGGCACGCAGGTGACGGGCGGTGATGGCCGTTCGGTGTACCTGCCCGCGGCCGCGGGCCCCAAGAGCGCCGACATCCTGGCGCGTGCCGTGGCGGTGTGGGAGCCATGGCGGCGTGCGCTCGACCCGCTGCGCGAAGCCGGCAGCTCAGCCCAGCCGGCGTATGTGAAAGCCGCCGCAGACTACGCCCGCAGCAACAACCTCGCCTTACTGGGCTTGATGAACGAGCTGACCACCGACCTGGAGGCCGCCGCGTCGCAGCGCGCGTCGACCCTGCGCATGGTGCAGACCGGTGGCATCGTGCTGGCGCTGCTCAACTTCATCTTCATCCTGTTCAAGTTCCTCGGGCGCCTGCGCCAGTCGGATGCGGCCGTTGAACAAGCCAGCGAAGAAACGCGCGAGATCCTGTCGGTGGTGCGCGAGGGCCTGTTCCTGCTCACACCCGAAATGACGCTCGGCACCCAGATCTCGCAGTCGGCCGGTGGCATGTTCGGCCGCACGGTGCAACCGGGTGAGAACTTCCTCGCCATGCTCGCGCCCATGGTCTCGGCCAAGACCCTGGAAGACGCGCGCGGCTACATGGAGTTGCTGTTCACGCCGCACGTCAAGGAAGACCTGGTGCAAAGCATCAACCCGCTGACCGACGTGGAGCTGTCGCTGGTCGACGCGCTGGGCCAACGCCGCCCACGCTTCCTGTCGCTGCAGTTCAGCCGCGTGCTCGAAGGGCGTGAGGTGAAGCACCTGCTGGTGACCGTGCAAGACGTGACGACCCGCATCGAGTTGGAGAAGAAGCTCGAAGGTGAACAGCGCCGCGCCCAGCGCGAGTTCGACCTGCTGGTGCGCGCCTTCGAGGCCGACCCGGCGTCGCTGCGCAGCTTCGTCGACCGGGCAGAGGCGTCGCTGCTGGAAGTGAACGACCTGCTGCGCCAGGTGGACGGCAGCAGCGACCCCAAGCAGACGCGCCACACCGTCAACACCATCTACCGCCACGTGCACGCCATCAAGGGCGAGGCCTCGATGTTGTCGCTGGACCTGCTCTCGGGCACGGCGCACGAGTTCGAGACGCTGCTGCAAGGCGTGCGCGAGTCGCCCAGCGTCAGTGGCGACGCCCTGCTCTCGCTGCCGCTGCCGCTCGAAGAGCTGCTGACCCGGCTGCAGGCGCTCAAGCGATCGGTGCTGCGCGAGCGCGCCGCCGCGCCTGCAGACGCAGCCGCACCGCAGGCCCACATCGACCAGTTGGGCGAGCAGCTCGCTTCACTGGTGGAACGCATCGCCGGCAGCACCACCAAGCCGGCACGGCTGACGGCGCGGCTCGATGCCCTGGCCAGCGTGCCCGCCAAAACCCGCGACTCGCTGACCCAGATCGCCCTGCAGCTGGTGCGCAATGCCGCGGTGCACGGTGTCGAAGACGCCACCACGCGCGCGGCGCGCGGCAAGCCGGCCGAGGCCTGCATCGAGGTCGAGTTCGCACGTGACGAAGCCGACCAACTGGAGCTCGTGGTGCGCGACGACGGCGCCGGCCTCAGCGCCGAGCGCGTGCGCGCGCGGCTGCTCGCGCTGGGCTGGTTCAACGAAGCGCAGCTCGCCGACATGAGCACCTCGCAGATCGTGGCCCAGGTGTTCAAGCCCGGGTTCTCCACCGCCGACAAGACCGACGAACACGCGGGCCGGGGGGTGGGCCTGGACATCGTGGCCAACGAAGTGCGGCGGCTCGGTGCGCGCTTGCTGGTCTCGAGCCGTGCGCAGCTGGGCACCACCTTCCGCATCAAGCTCGCGCCATGAAGCTCCTGGTCGTTGACGACTCGAACATCGTGCGATCCCGCATCGCGCGGGTGGTGCAAAGCGGCGCGCTCGGCGAGGTGACGCTCATCGGCCTGGCCCGCAACGGCGAAGAAGCCCTGCGTGCAGCACGCCAGGCGGCTCCCGATGTGGTGACCATGGACCTGACCATGCCCGAGATGGATGGCCTGGCCTGCATCCCCGCGCTGCTGACCCTGCACCCCAAGACACGCATCCTCGTCATCAGCGCGCTCGACGACAAATCGACCGCCATCCGCGCGCTGCGCCTGGGGGCCCACGGCTTCCTGCCCAAGCCCTTTTCCGACGACAGCCTTCGGCTCGCGCTGGCGGGTCTTCTCGAACACCAACGCTGAACCATGGCCGCCTTGAAAGAATCCGACCTGCGTTTGTTCGTCGACTCGGTCAGTCGCTACTTCGACGTGACCAGTCGGATCGCACCCGAGATCACCTCGGCCTTCCTGGGGGTGGGTACCCTGCCCAGCCACGATTTCAACGGCATCGTGAGCTTCTCAGGGCGCTTCATCGGGCACGTGATCGTGTCGCTGCCGGCGGCAGCGCTCAAGGAGCTGCTGCTGATCCAGCGCGAGACCGATTTGTCGCGCGCCAACCTGCTCGACGCGGTGGGCGAGATCGCCAACACGCTGGCCGGCAACGCCCGCAAGGCCCTGGGCAAGGACCTGGAGATTTCTGTCCCCACGGTGGTGCACGGGCGATCGGGCAGCGAGACGCGAACGCGCCAACACCCGTATGTGATCACCTTCCGCTGGAACACCTACCCCGGCATGGTGTGCGTGGACCTGGCCGAAGTCGCTTGAGGATGGGCAGGCATGGCGCTTGCTGATGTATCTGCGGCAAAAGCAATGCGATGCGATTGCCGACTGTCTCCTCAGTAGGGCCCCGGCCCTTTCATACAACCTCCTGGCTTGGCTGCCAGGAGGTCTTTTTTTGGCTCAGTGCTTTTGGTTCCGGCATCACATCGCTGCGCGATATGAGCCTCACCGAAAACACTTTCAGTGTTTTTCTTTCGCGTGATTGATCGAGTATTTGGGGATCTCGATGGTCACGTCCTCTTGCGCCAGGATGGCTTGGCACGAGAGCCGTGAGGTCGGCTCCAAACCCCAGGCTCGGTCCAGCAGGTCTTCTTCGACCTCGTCGATCTCACCCAGCGACTTGAAGCCTTCACGCACCACCACATGGCAGGTGGTGCAGGCCGCACTCATCTCGCAGGCATGCTCGATCTCGATGTTGTTCTCGAGCAGCGCTTCACAGATCGACGTGCCCGCGGGCGCCTGGACCTGCGCGCCGTTGGGGCAGTACTCGGGGTGGGGGAGGATTTTGATGATGGGCATGGTTCAGACTTCTTCGACACGCCGGCCGGCGAGCGCCTGGCGGATGCCGCGGTTCATGCGTTCGGCCGCGAAGGCTTCGGTGCCCTTGGCCAGGGCTTCCACCGCGGCGTCAATGGCAGCGTGGTCTTCGCTCTGTTGAATGGTTTCCAGTGAGGTCAGCAGGGCCTGGATGCCGGCGTGCTCTTCGGCACTCAGCAGGTCGCCATCGGCACGCAACGCAGCGCGGGTGGCCAAGAGCATGCGCTCAGCCTCGACACGCGACTCCCGCAGGCTTCGCGCGCGCATGTCGACCTCGGCGGTGGTGAAACTCTCGGTCAGCATGCGCGCCACTTCGTCGTCGGACAACCCGTAGCTGGGCTTCACCGTGATCGACGCCTGCACGCCCGAGCCTTCTTCGCGCGCGCTGACAGCCAGCAGGCCATCGGCGTCGACCTGGAAGCTCACGCGGATGCGGGCCGCACCGGCCACCATGGGCGGGATGCCGCGCAGCTCGAAGCGCGCGAGCGAGCGGCAATCGCTCACCAGCTCGCGCTCGCCCTGCACCACATGGATGGCCATCGCCGTCTGGCCGTCTTTGAAGGTGGTGAAGTCTTGCGCACGCGCCGTGGGGATGGTGCTGTTGCGCGGGATGATGCGTTCGACCAGGCCACCCATGGTTTCCAGGCCCAGCGACAAGGGGATCACGTCGAGCAGCAGCAACTCGTCAGCGCCCGCGTTGCCGGCCAGCGCATTGGCCTGGATGGCCGCGCCCAGCGCGACCACTTCGTCGGGGTTGAGGTTGGTGAGTGGCGTCTTGCCGAAGAACTCGCCCACCGCCGCCTGCACCTGCGGCATGCGGGTCGATCCACCGACCATCACCACGCCTTGCACATCGTCCTTGGTGGCCTTGGCGTCACGCAGCACCTTGCGCAGCGCGCTCAGCGTGCGGGTGATCAGCTCCTGCGTGAGCGCCTCGAACTCGGCTCGCGTGACACGCACCGACAGTTCGCCACTCGCCAGCGGACAGGCCAGCGTCGCATGGTCGGTCGACGACAGCTTCTCCTTGGCCGCACGCGCCGCCACCAGCACGGCGCGCTTGTCTTGCGGCGTGGTGGCGTGCTGGCCACTTTGCGCGAGCGCCCAATCGGCCAGCAGCCGATCGAAGTCGTCGCCGCCCAGGGCCGAGTCTCCGCCGGTGGCCACCACCTCGAACACACCCTGGCTCAGGCGCAGGAGAGAAATGTCGAAAGTGCCTCCGCCCAGGTCGTACACCGCATACAGCCCTTCGGAGCCGTTCTCCAGGCCGTAGGCGATGGCCGCGGCCGTGGGCTCGTTGATCAGGCGCAGCACGTTGAGGCCCGCCAGTTGCGCCGCATCCTTGGTGGCTTGGCGCTGGGCATCGTCGAAATACGCGGGCACGGTGATCACCGCACCGAACAGGTCATCGGCAAAGGTGTCTTCGGCGCGGTAGCGCAAGGTGGCCAGGATCTCGGCCGACACCTCGACCGGCGACTTGATGCCGTCGACCGTGCGCAGCTGCACCATGCCGGGTGCATCGACAAAGTCGTAGGGCAGCTTCTCGCGCTGCGCAATGTCGGCCAGCCCGCGGCCCATGAAGCGCTTGACCGACACGATGGTGTTGCGCGGGTCGGTAGCGGCTTCCATCAAGGCGTCGTGCCCGATCTGGCGGCGGCCACCTTCGAGGTAGCGCACCGCCGAAGGCAGGATCACGTGGCCGCTCGCGTCGGGCAGGCACTCGGCCACACCACTGCGCACGGCAGCAACAAGTGAATGCGTGGTGCCGAGATCGATGCCGACGGCGATGCGGCGCTGATGCGGGTCCGGGCTGCCGCCGGGTTCTGAAATCTGAAGCAAGGCCATGGTGTTGTCTATTGTCCCAGCGCTTCCAGGCGGCGATCGACGTCATCGGCAAAGCGCTCAACGAACATGAGGGCTCTGACCTGCTGCGACGCGGCGCCGTAGTCGCCCTGTTCATCGAGAGTGATCTGAAGTTGCTCGAGGGACTGCCGGCGGTGCATGGCCACGGCATCGGCCAGCGCTTCGATGTCGCTCAGCAGCGTCGCCTCGTCCAAGGCTTCACGCCACTCCATCTGCTGCACCAGAAAGCCCGGTGGCATGGTGGTGTTGCTCTCGGAGTTGATGGCTGCACCGTTGAGCTCGCAGAGGTAGGCCGCGCGCTTGAGCGGGTCTTTCATGCGCTGGTAGGCCTCGTTCACCCGCACGGCCCACTGCATGGCAATGCGTTGCGACGCGGCCCCTTCGGCGGCAAAACGGTCGGGGTGCACCTGCGCCTGCAACTCGCGCCAGCGCGTGTCGATCAAGGGGCGGTCTTGTGCAAATCGCCGGGGCAGGCCCAGCAAGGTGAAGTCGTCGTCGTCCAGCTTCACGACAATCTCGATTCGTCAAAAAACAAAGGCGCGACCCAAGCCGCGCCTGTGGAGATCAGAGCCGGTTTCAGACTCTGAACGATTCACCACAACCGCATCGGTCTTTCTCGCGCGGGTTGTGAAACTTGAAACCCTCGTTCAAGCCTTCACGCACGAAATCGAGCTCGGTACCGTCAAGGTAAGGCAGGCTCTTGGGGTCGATCAGGACCTTGACGCCATGGCCTTCGAAGACCACGTCTTCAGGCGCCACGTCGTCGGCGTATTCGAGCTTGTAGGCCAGGCCCGAGCAACCGGTCGTCTTCACGCCCAGGCGCACTCCCACGCCCTTGCCGCGCTTGGTGATGTAGCGAGACACATGGCGTGCCGCAGCTTCTGTCAGCGTGACCGCCATGGTTCAGTGTGCTTTCTTGGCCTTGTAATCGTTGACGGCCGCCTTGATGGCGTCTTCGGCCAGGATGGAGCAGTGGATCTTCACCGGCGGCAGCGCCAGCTCTTCGGCGATATGGGTGTTCTTGATCGTCAGTGCTTCATCGAGCGACTTGCCCTTGACCCACTCGGTGACGAGCGAGCTCGACGCAATCGCCGAGCCGCAGCCGTAGGTCTTGAACTTGGCGTCTTCGATCAGGCCGGTGACGGGGTTGACCTTGATCTGCAGCTTCATCACGTCGCCGCAAGCCGGTGCGCCGACCATGCCGGTGCCCACCGTGTCGTCGCCCTTTTCGAACGAACCCACGTTGCGCGGGTTTTCGTAGTGCTCAACCACTTTTTCGCTGTATGCCATGTCAGTTCTCCAAAATCTGGTTCAGTGCGCCGCCCACTGGATCGTGCTGATGTCGATGCCGTCCTTGTGCATCTCCCACAGCGGCGAGAGCTCGCGCAGCTTGGCCACGCGGTCTTTCAGCGTGGTGATCACGTAGTCGATTTCTTCCACGGTCGTGAAGCGGCCGATGGTCATGCGCAGCGACGAGTGCGCCAGTTCATCGCTGCGGCCCAAGGCGCGCAGCACATAACTCGGCTCCAGGCTGGCCGAGGTGCATGCTGAGCCCGACGACACGGCAATGCCCTTGATGCCCATGATCAGCGATTCGCCCTCGACAAAGTTGAACGACATGTTCACGTTGTGGGGCACACGCTGGGTCGGGTGGCCGTTCAGGAAGGTCTGCTCGATGTCGGACAGGCCGGCGATCAAACGCTGCTGCAGCATGCGGATGCGCTCGCTCTCGGCACCCATCTCTTCGCGGGCGATGCGGTAGGCCTCGCCCATGCCGATGATCTGGTGCGTGGCCAGCGTGCCCGAACGCATGCCGCGCTCGTGGCCGCCACCGTGCATCTGCGCTTCGATGCGCACCCGCGGCTTGCGGCGCACATAGAGCGCGCCGATGCCCTTGGGGCCATAGGTCTTGTGCGAGGCCAGGCTCATCAGGTCGACCGGCAGCGTGGCCAGGTCGATCGCCACCTTGCCGGTGGCCTGGGCCGCATCAACGTGGAAGATGATGCCGCGCTCGCGGCACATCGTGCCGATGGCGGTGATGTCTTGAATCACACCGATCTCGTTGTTGACGAAGAGCACCGACACCAGGATGGTGTCTGGGCGCAGCGCCGCCTTCAGCTTGTCGAGATCGACCAGGCCGTCTTCCTGCACGTCGAGGTAGGTGACCTCGAAACCCTGGCGCTCCAGCTCGCGCATGGTGTCGAGCACAGCCTTGTGCTCGGTCTTCAGCGTGATGAGGTGCTTGCCACGGGTCTTGTAGAACTGCGCCGCGCCCTTGAGGGCGAGGTTGATCGACTCGGTGGCCCCCGACGTCCAGACGATCTCGCGCGGGTCGGCGTTGACCAGGCTGGCGACCTGCTCACGCGCCTTCTCGACAGCGGCCTCGGCTTCCCAACCCCAGGCGTGGCTGCGTGACGCGGGGTTGCCGAAATGCTCACGCAACCACGGAATCATCGCGTCCACCACGCGCTGGTCGACCGGCGTGGTCGCGCCATAGTCCATGTAAATCGGGAAGTGCGGGCTCATGTCCATGGCGATACGGCTGAGAACAGATTACTTGGTGAAGGCGTTGCCCAAGGCAAACACGGAATTGGGCGCGGTGATCTTGATCGGCTTGACGACCGGCTGGGAAGAGATCGCGCGCTTGACCGGGTGCTCTTCGATCGAGACGCCCTTGGCCAGCTGCTCTTCGACCAGCTTGCGCAGCGAGATCGAGTCGAGGTACTCGATCATCTTGGAGTTCAGGCTGGCCCACAGGTCGTGCGTCATGCAACGGCCCGAGTCCTCGCCCATGCAGTTTTCCTTGCCGCCACAGCCGGTGGCGTCAATGGGTTCGTCGACGGCGACGATGATGTCGGCGACGGTGATTTCTTCCGACTTGCGGCCCAACGAGTAGCCGCCGCCCGGGCCACGGGTGCTCTCGACCAGCTCGTGGCGACGCAGTTTGCCAAACAGCTGCTCAAGGTAGGACAGCGAAATCTGCTGGCGCCCGCTGATGGCCGCCAGTGCGACGGGGCCTGTGTTCTCGCGCAAGGCGAGGTCGATCATGGCGGTAACGGCAAAACGGCCTTTGGTGGTCAGACGCATGAAATCCTCCTTGGTGCCGGTGACGACACAAAATCAATGAAAGCGATCGATGGTGGTTTCACGCTTGTCGAGCCCCGCCGATGAAGCGGGATAACCCTTGGTTTGATTCCGACAGGTTTACTCAAGTATAGCTGAGACCTACTGATTCGGTCGGCATTGGCTCAGGAAGTTCCCCCACCGCGACCAAGCTTTTCTGCCTGTAGAAGCGCCACGAAGCCGTCACAAGCGTCTTCAACCAGGTCGAGAACGTGTTCGAAGCCGGCAGCGCCGCCTTGGTAGGGGTCGGGAACCGCGTCCGCAGTGTGCTGGCGGGCGTGTTGGGTCAATCGCCCCAATTTGGTGCGGTATTGCGAAGGGCACTGCTCCTCTAATAGGGACAGGTTGTCCGAATCCATCGCCAGGATGTAATCGAACTGCTCGAAGTCGGCCGCCCTGACCTGGCGCGCCCGCAAGGCGCTCAAGTCGTAGCCCCGCCGTTTTGCATGGGCCGCCGAGCGCGAATCGGGCGGCAAACCGGCATGCCAGGCATGTGTGCCGGCCGAGTCGACCACCACCTCGTCACCCAGGCCCGCTGCATCAAGCTTGTGCCGCAGTACGGCTTCGGCTGTGGGCGAGCGGCAGATGTTGCCCATGCAGACCATCAACACCTTCACTTGCCGGCTCCCTGGATAGGCACGATGTTGTCGGTGCCCGGCGCACCAAAGGCTTGCTCGCGGAGCATCGCCAGCTGGTCGCGCACGCGAGCAGCTTTTTCGAACTCGAGGTTGCGCGCGTGTTCGAGCATCTGCTTTTCGAGTTGCTTGATGCGCTTGCCCAGGTCCTTCTCCGACAACACCTCAATTGCCGCAGCAGCGAGGTCTCGCTGCTCGCCCTTGGTCTTCTCGGAATAGACGCCGTCAATCAGGTCGCGCACCTGCTTCTGAATGCTGCGCGGCGTGATGCCCTGCTCCAGGTTGTGGGCCATCTGCTTGGTGCGGCGGCGCTCGGTTTCACCGAGGGCCATCTTCATCGAGTCGGTCATCTTGTCGGCGTACAGGATCGCCTTGCCGTTGAGGTTGCGCGCGGCGCGGCCAATGGTCTGGATCAGCGAGCGCTCGGAGCGCAGGAAACCTTCCTTGTCGGCATCGAGGATGGCCACCAGCGACACCTCGGGAATGTCGAGCCCCTCACGCAGCAGGTTGATGCCGACCAGCACGTCGAAGGTGCCCAGGCGCAGGTCGCGCAGGATCTCGACCCGCTCGACGGTGTCGATGTCGCTGTGCAGGTAGCGCACCTTCACGCCGTTGTCGGCGAGGTAGTCGGTGAGCTGCTCGGCCATGCGCTTGGTCAGCGTGGTGATCAGCACACGCTCGTTCTTGTCAACACGGTCGCGGATCTCTTGCAGCACATCATCGACCTGGTGCGTGGCGGGCCGCACCTCGACCAAGGGGTCGATCAGCCCAGTGGGCCGCACGAGCTGCTCGACCACCTGGCCGGAGTTCTCTTTTTCATAGTTCGCCGGCGTGGCCGAGATGAACATCACCTGGCGCATCTTCTTCTCGAACTCTTCGAACTTGAGCGGCCGGTTATCGAGTGCCGAGGGCAACCGGAACCCGTATTCGACCAGCGTGGTCTTGCGCGCACGGTCGCCGTTGTACATGCCACCCAGCTGGCCGATCAGCACGTGCGATTCGTCGAGAAACATCAACGCGTCTTTCGGCAGGTAGTCCACCAGGGTCGACGGCGGCTCGCCCGGCGCCGAGCCCGACAAATGCCGTGTGTAGTTCTCGATGCCCTTGCAGTGGCCGATCTCCTGCAGCATCTCCAGGTCGAAGCGGGTGCGCTGCTCCAGGCGCTGCGCCTCGACCAGCTTGCCACCCTTCACCAGCTCGTCGAGGCGCTCGCGCAGCTCTTGTTTGATGGTGTCGATGGCCGCCAGCACACGGTCGCGCGGCGTCACGTAGTGGCTCGACGGGTAGACGGTGAAACGCGGGATCTTCTGGCGGATCTTGCCTGTGAGCGGGTCGAACAACTGCAACGACTCCACCTCGTCGTCAAACAGCTCGATGCGGATGGCCAGCTCCGAATGCTCGGCCGGGAACACATCGATGGTGTCGCCGCGCACGCGGAAGGTGCCGCGTGAAAAGTCCATCTCGTTGCGCTGGTACTGCATGCGGATCAGCTGCGCAATCACATCGCGCTGGCCCATCTTGTCGCCCGTGCGCAGCGTCATCACCATGCGGTGGTAGTCGCTCGGGTTGCCGATGCCGTAGATGGCCGAGACGGTCGCCACGATCACCACGTCGCGCCGCTCCAGCAGGCTCTTGGTCGCGCTCAAGCGCATCTGCTCGATGTGCTCGTTGATCGAGCTGTCTTTCTCGATGAACAGGTCGCGCTGCGGCACATAGGCCTCGGGCTGGTAGTAGTCGTAGTAGCTGACGAAGTACTCGACCGCGTTCT
>NZ_JADMJX010000172.1 GCF_018780185.1 Rhizobacter sp. | reverse complement strand
TCCTGCGGGCCCCAGATCAGCAGCACCAGGCCGCGCATCAGGATCAGCAGGCCGATCGTGACCATGATCATCGAGAACACCGACTCGCCGATCAGGCGGCGGAACAGCAGGCGCTCGATCGCCAGGCCGATGAGCACCGAGATCGCCAGCGCCACGGCTATGCCCATGGCCGGGTGCATGCCGCGCGACTGCACGGCCCACCAGACCAGGAAGGCACCGACGACCAGCATCTCGCCGACCGCCATGTTGAAGACCTTGCTGGCGCGGTAGATGACGACAAAGCCCATCGCCACCAGCGAGTACAGCAGGCCGAGCAAGGCGCCGTTGAGCGCGTAATTGAAGAACTCGATGATCATCGCGGGCTGGCCTTGGTGAGGTCGGTGGCGGGTACGTCGGTTGCAGTCACGGTGGCGCGCAGCTCGCCCTGGCGACCGTCCTGGTAGGTGATCGCGATCACGCAATCGATGTCGTTCGCACCCGCATACAACCCCCCGATCAGCGCCATGTAGCGCTGCTCCAGGAACTCGCGGCGCAGCTTGCGGGTGCGCGTGAGTTCACCCTCGTCGGCGTCCAGCTCCTTCGGGAAGTTGGCGAAGCGCACGACGCGCGAGCCCTCGGGCAGCAGGGTGTTGATGCGCGTGATCTCGTCGCGCACCACGGCGCGGATCTCCGGCCTTTGCGACAGATCGGTGAAGGTGGAGAACGCGATGCGGCGCTCCTCGGCCCAGCGTGCGGCCACACCCATGTCGATGTTGATCAGTGCGCCGACCCAGGGCCGCGTGGCGTCGCCGAGCACCATCACGTCCTTGATGAAGGGCGAGAAGCGCAGCCGCGTCTCGATGAACTGCGGCGGGTAGGGGTGGCCGCTGGCCAGCTTGACCAGGTGCTCGACGCGGTCGAGAAACACGATCTCGCCGCGCTCGGTGCGGCGCACCGCGTCGCCGCTGGCGAACCAGCCGTCGCGGTCGAGTGCCGTCGTCTTGTCGGGCTTGTTCCAGTAGCCGCGGAAGCCGGTGCCGCCGCGCAGCAGCAGTTCGCCGCCGGGCTCGATGCGGGCTTCCAGCGGCGCGCCGAAGGCGGGGTCCACGTCAAGCAGCGGGCCCACGGTTTCGAGGTCGTAGCGCTCGCCGCGGTGGCCGGCGATGAGCCCGAACTCCGAGCAGCCGTAGAGGTTGCGCAGCGGCACACCCAGGGCGTGGAAGAGGCGGAACACGTCGGGCGCCATCGCCGTGCCGCCGGAGACGGCGATCTTCGAGCGCAGGAAGCCGAACTGGTCGCGCACGGCATGCAGCGTCAGCAGCTCGGCCAGCGGCAGCAGCAGCCGCGACAGCGCCGGCGCCGGCCGGCCTTCGAGCCGGGCCACGTGCACATCGTGGCCGATGCGCACGCCCCAGCGGTAGAGGCCGCGCGCCAACGCCCCGGCGTGCAGCATGCGGGCCTCGATGGTGGCGGCGATGCTTTCCCACTGGCGCGGGCCGAACAGCACCATGTGCGGCGCCAGCTCGCGCAGGTTGGGCAGCACCTGGTCGGGCCCCTCGGGGAAGTTGACCACCAGCGGCAG
>NZ_JADMJX010000064.1 GCF_018780185.1 Rhizobacter sp. | reverse complement strand
TGATCAGCGCCAGCGTCTGTGCCTGGCCTTCGCCCATGTTCTCGAACATGTTCTCGAGCTTGGCAGCCTGCTGCTTGGCCAGCTTCACATCACGGTACTTGCCTTGGCGGAAGGTCGCGATTTCACGGGCGCGGCGTTCGTCGCTCAGCACCATGAATTCGTCACCGGCTTGTGGCACGTCGGTCAGGCCCTGGATCTCGACCGGCAACGACGGGCCGGCCTCGGTACAGGGCTTGCCGTTTTCGTCGAGCATGGCGCGCACGCGGCCATAGCTCGAACCGGCCAGCACCACGTCGCCACGCTTGAGCGTGCCCGACTGCACCAGCACGGTGGCCACAGGGCCGCGGCCCTTGTCCAACTGAGCTTCGATCACCAGGCCCTTGGCCGGCGAATCCTTCGCGGCCTTGAGTTCCAGCACTTCGGCCTGCAGCAGCACCTGCTCGAGCAGCGCATCGATTCCCTGCCCGGTCTTGGCCGACACCGGCACGAACGGTGAATCACCACCGAATTCTTCGGGCACGACCTGCTCGGCCACCAGCTCGCTCTTCACGCGCTCGGCGTTGGCTTCGGGCTTGTCGATCTTGTTCATCGCCACGACGATGGGCACGCCCGCCGCCTTGGCATGGTGGATGGCTTCCTTGGTCTGCGGCATCACGCCGTCGTCGGCCGCCACCACCAAGATGACGATGTCGGTCGCCTTGGCGCCACGGGCACGCATGGCGGTAAACGCCGCGTGGCCCGGGGTGTCGAGGAAGGTGATCATGCCGCGCGGCGTGTCGACGTGATACGCGCCGATGTGCTGCGTGATGCCGCCCGCTTCGCCGGCGGCCACACGGGCACGGCGGATGTAGTCGAGCAGCGAGGTCTTGCCGTGGTCGACGTGACCCATGACGGTGACCACTGGCGCACGCGGCAGCAGCTCGTGATGGGCTTCGGCCGCGGTGTCTTCTTCCAGGAAGGCATCGGGGTCGTCGAGCTTGGCAGGAAACGCCTTGTGGCCCATTTCCTCGACCAGGATCATCGCGGTCTCTTGGTCGAGCTGCTGGTTGATGGTGACCATCTGGCCCAGCTTCATCAACTGCTTGATGACCTCGGAAGCCTTGACCGACATCTTGTGCGCCAGATCGGCCACGCTGATGGTTTCGGGCACGTGCACTTCCTGCACCTGTTGCTCGACCGGCGCCACGAAGGTGGATTGGTTGCTGTCACCGCGGTCGCCACGGCGGCCACCACGCGGAGCACGCCAACCCGGGCGGGCACTGGCGCCACCCGGGGCGTCGGTGCGGCCCTTGACGGCGCGCTTCTTGGCGGCATCGTCAGCCCAGCTGGACGACAGCTTCTCGGACTTGATCGACTTCTTGTCGCCCGGCTTGGCCACTGCGCCAGGCGCAGCAGGCGCACCCGGGGCTGCTGCCGGCTTGTGGATCGTGCCCTTGATGCCTTCGGCAGCCGGCTTCGGCGCTTCTTCGGGCTTCTTGGCTTGCAGCACCCTCTTGGGCGCGTTCATCATCGCGCGGATGGCCTGGGCTTCGTCTTCAGCGGCCTTGCGGCGCTTGGCGAGGTCGGCAGCACGCTGCTTCTCTTCGTCCACCACGTCGGCGGCCTTGATCACACGCAAGGCTGGCTTGGCCGGCTCGACCGGTGCGGGCGCGGGTGCAGGGGCTGCGACGGGAGCAGGCGCAGCAGCGGCGGCAGCGGCCTTGGCGCCCGAGGCGGCTTCAGCCGCAGCGGCTGCTGCAGCGTCGGCGAGCGCCTTGGCAGCGGCTTCAGCGGCTTCACGCTGGCGCGCTTCAGCGGCTTCGCGGTCGCGCTTTTCCTGCTCTTCACGCAGGCGGCGCTTTTCAGCCAGCTCTTCTTCTTGCAGGCGCAGCTGCTCGGCCTGGGCTTGCGCCTCGGCCTGGCGGCGTTGCAGTTCGGCTTCGTCGATCACCGGCTCAGCGGGTTCGTCGGCGGCGGTTTCGTCGCGCTTGACGAAGGTGCGCTTCTTGCGCACCTCGACCTGGATGGTGCGGGCCTTGCCGCTCGAATCGGCCTGCTTGATCTCGCTGGTCGACTTGCGGGTGAGCGTGATCTTCTTGCGCTCGGCGCCGGCAGCAGTGCCGTGCGCGGTGCGCAGGAAGTCAAGCAGCCGCTCCTTGTCGGACTCGGTCAGCGCGTCGTCGGTCGACTTCTTGGCGACGCCGGCCGACTGGAGCTGCTCGAGCAGCGCCGCGGCTGAGCGGTTGAGCTCGGCGGCTAACTGGGCGACGGTGGTCACAGCCATTGTGGATATCCTTGCTTGGTACTTGCGGTGCTGCTGCGGTGCTGAATCAATGTGGGCTTCAGGTGATGGATGCTCAGGTCGTGAACCAGTGTTCACGCGCCTTCATGATCAAGGCCTTGGCTTCGTCGTCGCCCACGCCGGTGATTTCGGTCAGTTCATCGACGGCCAGGTCAGCCAGGTCGTCACGCGTGTTGACGCCACCCTCGGCCAGCTTGGCAATCAGCGTGGGGGTCAGGCCATCGAGGTCGCGCAGGTTCTGCGAGACGTCGTCGACCTTCTCTTCACGCACGATTTCCATGGTCAGCAGCGCGTCTTTGGCGCGGGTGCGCAGCTCGTTGACGGTGTCTTCGTCGAAACCTTCAATCTCGAGCATTTCCTGCATGGGCACGTAGGCCACTTCTTCCAGGCTGCTGAAACCTTCGGCGATCAGGATGTCGGCCACTTCGGCATCGACGTCGAGCTTGTCGACGAACAGCTTGCGCACGCTGTCGGACTCTTCACTCTGCTTGGCCTGCGACTCTTCGGCCGTCATGATGTTGATGCGCCAGCCGGTCATTTCAGACGCGAGGCGCACGTTCTGGCCGCCACGGCCGATGGCAATCGCGAGGTTTTCCTCGTCGACCACCACGTCCATCGCGTGGCGCTCTTCATCGACCACGATCGACTGCACATTGGCCGGCGCCAGCGCACCGATCACGAATTGCGCCGGGTCTTCAGACCACAGCACGATGTCGACACGCTCGCCGGCCAGCTCGTTGGTGACGGCGTTGACGCGCGAACCACGCACACCGACACAGGTGCCGATGGGGTCGACACGCTTGTCGTGCGAGATCACGGCGATCTTGGCGCGTGAACCCGGGTCACGTGCACAGCTCTTGATCTCCAGCAAACCTTGCTCGATTTCAGGCACTTCCTGCGCAAACAGCTCGACCATGAAACCGGGCGCACTGCGCGACAGCACGATCTGCGGGCCACGCAAGGTGGGGTCGACCTCGGCGATGTAGGCGCGAACGCGGTCACCGGAGCGAAGGTTTTCCTTCGGAATCATCTCGCTGCGCTTCAAGCGCCCTTCGACGCGGCCCGATTCGACGATCACGTCGCCCTTGTCGAGGCGCTTGACGGTGCCAACGAAGATCTTGTCGCCACGCGACAGGAAATCGGTCAACAGCTGCTCGCGCTCGGCGTCGCGGATCTTCTGCAGGATGACCTGCTTGGCGGCTTGAGCACCGATGCGGCCGATGGTCACCGACTCGACCGGCTCTTCGATGTAGTCGTCGACCTCGATGTCGGGGATCTGCTCCTGAGCTTCAAAGAGCAGGATCTCGGAGTCAGGCAACTGCAGGCCGGCTTCATTCGGCACCACGTGCCAGCGGCGGAAGGTCTCGTACTCGCCGCTCTCGCGGTCGATGGTGACGCGGATGTCCACCTCACCGCCGTGCAGCTTCTTGCTGGCCGAGGCCAGAGCTGCCTCGACGGCGTTGAACACGACTTCGCGATCCACGCTTTTTTCGCGCGAGATGGCGTCTACCAGCATCAGCAGTTCACGATTCATTGCTTGCGATCTCCGTCAACTTCGTTGGCCGTCGCTTCGTCACCCTGGGGCGCTTCGACCGGCTGGAAGCGCCGACCCTTGAAGTCCACCACAGGCACCAAGCGGGCCTCCTTTACCTCATCAAGCGAAAAATCCAGGGCCTGATCGGCCTTGCCTTTGGTATCGCTCTTCAGCACCAGGCGCCAGCCCTCGGCCAAAGCCTCCAGCACGCCGCGGTAGTGCTTGCGGCCCTGGAATGCCAGTTTCAAACTCAGATCAATCTCTTGCCCGGCAAAGCGCTGGTAGTCGGCCAGCTTCTTCAGCGGGCGATCCAGGCCGGGCGACGACACTTCAAGCCGTTCGTAGGCACAGCCTTCGACTTCGAGCACGTGTTGCAGCTGCCGGGTGACCTTCTCGCAGTCCTCGACCACGATGTACTCACCCGCCGGGTCGTTGGCCACGCGGTCGATGTAGACGCGCAGCAGCCCCTTGGGGCTGCGTTCGCAGTCCACCAGGTCGTAACCGAGGCCGGTCACGGTACTTTCAACGACGCTTTGCCAATTCATCCGTGGTCAATCAGTTCCTGATCAGCTTGCTCAGGCCTGCTTGCTCCCCCGCCAAAAAAAGCCTTGGCTGAGGCACCACCGCAAAGTCGATCAAGCAAAAAAAAAGGGCTGGAAGAATCCGCCCATGCAGTTTTCTTGCGAAAAGCGCATTGTAGCCTCAGCGCGAAGTAGCGGCAAGCCCCGGAGTTGTCAAGCCAGCGAGGGGGCCGCGTACTGTGGCCTGCGTGCCAGAATCGCGGCTGACTTTCTAACAGTGCGGAGACAGCATGGGATTCCTGGCCGGCAAACGCTTCTTGATCACCGGCGTTCTGAACAACCGCTCCATCGCCTACGGCATTGCCCGGGCCTGCCACCGCGAGGGCGCCGAGCTGGCCTTCAGCTACGTGGGTGAGCGCTTTCGCGAACGCATCACCGAGTTTGCCGCCGAGTTCGGCTCCAAGCTGATCTTCGACTGCGACGTGGGCAACGACGAGCAGATCGAGGCCACCTTCAAGCAGCTGGGCGAAGCCTGGCCGCAGTTCGACGGCTTCGTGCACTCGATCGGCTTCGCCCCGCGCGAGGCGATTGCCGGCGATTTTCTCGATGGCATGACGCGCGAGAACTTCCGCATTGCACATGACATCTCGGCCTACAGCTTCCCGGCGATGGCCAAGGCGGCGTTGCCGCTGCTGCGCCCCGGCTCGGCGCTGCTGACCCTGACCTACCTGGGCGCCGTGCGCTACGTGCCCAACTACAACACCATGGGCCTGGCCAAGGCCTCGCTGGAGTCGAGCGTGCGCTACCTGGCGCAAAGCCTGGGCGCACGCGGGATTCGCGTCAACGGCATCTCGGCCGGCCCGATCAAGACGCTGGCGGCCTCGGGCATCAAGGACTTCGGCAAGCTGCAGGCCGAGTTCGCCGCCGCCGCGCCGATCCGCCGCAATGTGACCATCGACGACGTGGGCAACGCAGCCGCCTTCCTGCTGTCGGATCTGGCCTCTGGCATCAGCGCCGAAATCACCTATGTCGACGGCGGTTTCAGCCAGGTGATGGGCGCGGGTTGACCCGTTCTCGGCACCAAGAAAAAGCGGCGCCGTGGCGCCGCTTTTTTGTTCGCCCCTGACGGCTTTAGTTCTGCACGAACACCGCCACCGTGCGAGCCGGGACGCTGAACGAGCCAGCGGCCTGGTCATGGGTCGCTGCCCTGACCACCGCATCCGACCCCGCCAGCTGGACCGGGTGCAGCACGAAACCGGCGTTGGCCAGCCCGGCCGAGGTGAAGGTCTGCGTGACCTTGTTGCCATTGATCAGCACCAGCAGGTTGCGGTACTTGCCGTCGCCGCAGCTCGTGTCGCCCACCCCCACCTTCATCACGATCAGCCCGTCCTGCTGGGCTGCCTGGTCGGGGAAGCTCACGCAGCGCATCACGTCGGCGCCGGTGCGCAGGCGCAGCATGGTGGTGTCGCGGCGCAGGGCCAGGAAATCGAGCACCGCATTGCGCGTCGCCAGAATGTCCGCAGACGACGGCGCCACGTTGGCGTTGCCCATCAGCGCGCTGATGTGCGGCCAACCGGCTTCGTTCTTCTCCGCCGGAGGCAGGCCGAACTCGGTCAGGTAGTTGGTGCTTCCGGTCCAGTCCACACGGTTGAACCAGTCGCCCGAGTTGTAGCTGTCGCGGTCGAAGGCCTTGGAGCGCAGCAGCTCGTCACCCGCATGGATGAACGGCACGCCCTGCCCCATCAACACCGTGGCCAGCGCCACCACCTGGGCCCGCGCACGGTCGGCCGCCGAGGTGCCGGCCGGGTGCTTGAACTGGGCGATGTCGAACAGCGTTTCGCCGTCGTGCACACCGGCGTAGTTGATGACCTCCTGCGGGTCGCTGGTGTAGCCGGCTTGCTGGCCGCCGTAGTCGTAGGCGCTGGCCGCCTGCCCGTTGAGCACGAAGTTGCGCAGGTTGCCGGCCATGCCAATGCGGATCATGTTCTGCCGGTTGTGCAGGTCACTGCGCTGGCCAGTCGTGCAGGCCGCCGAGCCGTTGATCTCGTTGACGTCGTAGCACAGGCCGCTCGCAAAACCCTGGTTGCGCAGAATGTCGTCACCGCTGTCGAACGGGCCGCCGCCGCGCATCGCGTCGCGGAGCCGGTCGTTGAAGGAACCAATGCCGGTGCCGGCGAGGTTGGCCTGGCGGGCCTGCTCGAAGCGGCGGTCGTTTTCGACCTCGCCGAAGTTCCAGGCTTCGCCGTAGTAATACAGCGCACGACCGGCGGCGGCATCCACCTCGGCCTGTGCCCTGACCATCGAGCTCTTGGGGATGTGGCCCATGATGTCGAAACGGAACCCATCCACGCCGTACTGCGTGGCCCAGGTCTTGAGCGTGTCGAGCATCAGCTTTTCCATCATTGCGAACTCGGGCGCGGTGTTGTCGCAGCAGGTCGAGCGCTCGATCACGCCTTCGCCGTTGAGTCGGTAGTAGTAGCCCGGCACGATGCGGTCGAGGAAGTTGCCGCTGGTGTGGTTGTAGACCACGTCCATCACCACGCGCAGGCCTTCGCCGTGCAGCGCAGCCACCATCTCGCGGAACTCGATCACGCGCACGCGGCCGTCGGCGGCGTCGCTCGCGTAGCTGCCCTCGGGGGCGCCGTAATGGCGCGGGTCGTAGCCCCAATTGAAGCAGTCGGTGCCGCTGGCCGCGGTGATGGTGGCCTGCTGGGCGGTCGAGGTGCTGCCGGACGGGGTGACCACGGGTGTGGTGCAGCCGGCTTCGTTGACGCTCGCGATGTCGAACACCGGCAGCAGGTGCACATGGGTCAGGCCGGCGGCGCCGAGCGCGCGCAGGTGGGTCATGCCCTGTGACGCGGCCTCGCCGAAAGCGCTGTACTTGCCGCGCTTGGCAACGGGAACGGTGCTGTCATTGACCGAGAAGTCACGCACGTGCAGCTCGTACAGCACGCTGTCTTCGGGCTCGGCCAGCGGCGGCACGGTGTGGCCGTCCCAGCCGGCCGGCTTCAGCGCGGCGCTGGAGAGATCCGCCAGCAAGGCCGCCTGACCATTGGCGTTGAGGGTCACGGCGTACGGGTCGGTGACCTCGTTGGTGACCACGCCGCCGTCGACGGGCGAGAACACCGTGACGCTGTAGGTGTAGTAGGCCGTGTTGCGCCAGGCGGCGTCGCCGGTGAGCGTCCACACGCCCGAAGCCGCATCTTCGACCATCGGCAAGCTCGCGCCGCCCAGGATGTTCAGCCGCACCGAGCGCGCCGTGGGTGCCCACAGGCGCAACGTCGGCGTGCCGTCGCCGGCAAACGTCGCACCCAGCGCCTGGGTCGTCGCGCTCGTCGCGTAGACGTCATCGAGCACGCCCTGCGTCTGCACCTGCGTGGCGCCGGCCGGCCGGCCATTGAGCCAGCGCACCACCACCAGCTGGCCCTTGAGCAGCTGGCGCACGTTGGCCGTGCCGGGCACGGCGAAGGCCGGCGCGGTGGCGAGGTGGCGGAAGCGTGCCTGCAGGCCGGCACTCAGGGTGTCGGCGGTGAGCACCAGGCTGCCGTCGGCGCCGCTGACGCCGCTGTTGGAGTCGACCGCGATGCCACCGTTGGCCGCGTAGTGCAGCCGGAACTCGCCCGCTTGCGTGGCGCCCGGCCAGACCAGGGTGCCAGCCGACAGCCACATCGCCCGCGAGGCATTCAGGCTGATGCCGTTGGCCGCCGACTCGCTCGCGTAAGTGGCGCAGTCACCCGACTTGAGCCAGATCTCCTGACCGCGGGTGGTGATGTCGGCGGCGATGGTCGCGCGGCGATCGCAGTCCGGGTCTTTGATGGTGTCGGTGCCGTTGGTGCCCTTGTTGAGCACGAAGTCGAAGGTGGTCTTGGTGGTGTCGAGCCGGATGTCGACATAGGCGCCGTAGCCATCGGTCCGTTCGAACAAAAACCGCGGCGTGCCGGGCCAGCCGGTCGAGGGCGTGGTCGGGCCGTTCCACGAGTACACCGCCCAGTTGGTGTAGATCGCATCGGGGCGCTGGTAGTGCACACGCAGGGTGCCCGCTTCCAGGCCGGAGGGCGGATTGGTCGTTCCGCCGTCGCCGCCACCACCGCCGCACGCGGCCAGCGCCGCCACCAGGGCGCACGCGCCCATCCAGCGCGCTAGGCGCCAGGTCATCTGTCTCATGTGGGTCTCCTGCGCGCCGTCGAGGGCACGCTTGATCAGGTCAAAGGGTTTGGAGAATTTCGCGGCGTTTTTGCTGGTACTCCGCCTCGCTGATCAAACCCTGCTCGAGCAGGCGCTTGAGTCCGCGCAGGCGTTGTTCCTGCTCTTGGTAGAAACCGTTGTCGCGCGCCGGGGCGGCCGGGGCCGCAGGCGCTACAGAGGGGGCCACGGCGGCAGCAGCAGCGCCGAGCGGCAGCGCCTGCCAGTCGCTGCGGCGCGCCTGTCCGGCGGCACTTTGCAGCGTCACCGCACTTGCCTTCGAGCGCGTGCCGTAGGTGAATTTGGGCGGGATGCGGGTGCCGATCCAGGCGCCCATGAATTCGAGCCGCGCGTCGTGCACGATCACATGCAGCTGTTCCGATTGAACGAACAGCCGCGCCGTCAGGCCGGTCGCGGGCGCGAGCACGTTGTCACCCCGGCGCGTGGTGCTCAGCAGCAGCAGGTCGTCGCCCGGTTCGGCCACAGCCAGGGCTTGAGACAGAGGCTCGATCAGGTCGCCGATCTCGTCGGTGATGAAAAGCGCTTGCGATTTGCCCTTGATGAGCACCCGCAACGAAGCCAGCAGCGAGCGCAGTTGCTCGGGCGGCAGCACACGCGGGTGCTGGTTGGGCTCGCTGCCGGGTTCCCGCGGCACACGCTGCACCTGGCTGAACTCGCCGATCTGCCACACACGCTTGGGCGCATCGGCCGCCACGGCAGGCGCCCACAGGCCAGTCAGGCCGACCAGGACAACGGCCGCTCGCAGCCAGGTTTCAAGGTGAATTCGCATGCTGCCTCCGTTCACAAGTCGTCGAGCGCGCGCGACGCGCCGATCAGCGCCGGCGACACGTCGGCGTTGACCACGAACACCGGGATGGTGGCCAGGTACGCCCGAAAGCGACCCTTGCTCTCGAAGCGCTCGCGAAAGCTCGACCCCAGAATGCGCGCGCCCAGCCGCGGCACGATGCCGCCACCGATGTAGACGCCACCGCGTGCACCCAGCGACAGCGCCAGGTTGCCGGCCATGGTGCCGAGAAAACTGAAGAACAGCGCCTCGGCCTGCACACACTGCGCGTCGCTGCCGGCTTGCGCGGCAGCCGTGACCTCGGCCGCCGTGCGTGGCTGCGCGGGCACACCGGCCAACTCGCACAGGGCCTCGTAAAGGTTCGACAAGCCCGGCCCCGACAACACCCGCTCGGCCGATGCATGGCCAAAGCGGCGGCGCAAGCGCTGGATCACCGCGTCTTCGAGCTCGTCGGTGCCGGCCAGCGTGACGTGGCCGCCCTCGCCGTTCAGTGGCACGCTGGCATGCAGGCGATTCGCCGGCAGCAGGCCCGAAACACCGAGGCCGGTGCCGGGGCCGAGCAAGGCCAGCGGCGCATCGGGTGCGGGCTCGCCGCCACCCACCTTCAGCAGGTCAGACCACGACAAGGCGGGCAGCGACAGGGCCAGCGCCGTGAAGTCGTTGATCACCAGGAAGCGCTCCAGCCCCAAGGCCTGCTGCACCCCGGAGATGGAGAACGACCAGTCGTGGTTGGTCATCTGCACGTGGTCGCCCACGATGGGGTTCGCAATGCCGATGGCGCACCAGCGAGGCGTCGGCTTGGCATGCGACTGCAGGTAGTGCTGCATGGCATGCAGCAGCGACTCGTAATCGGCGCAGGGGTAGGTCGCGATGTCGCTCAGGGGAGCTTGGCGACTCTCTTGCCATGCCAGGCGGGCGTTGGTGCCGCCGATGTCACCCAGCAGGCGCGGGAAATGGTTGTTCGGGTTCAAGCCGGGTCATCCTGTAATCAAACTACAAAACAAAACTGTACGCCCATAAACAAGTCGAGTCCATGCTTTTGCACCTCGGGAGAACACGAACTAGGGTTTCACCGAGTAGTTGGTTCGGGTAAACCCGCTTTTTTCCGCTGTAGTTTGCCTACTAAAGTCCCGTCACTTCGCAAGGCAAGACATATTTGTAGTCATGCTACCTAGTTGTTGGGCCGGCCACGACAACAAGGTACAGACCCGATTTCCCCCAACCGCCGAGCCACCCGGTTCAACGAAACCTGGAGTTCGGTACCCAGCAGCAAAGCAATGAGGAGTCCGTCAATGAGGAACAAATTCAAACTGCTCGCCGTGGCCGCGGCAGCAGCAAGCACCCTGGGGGCGACCTCAGTGCAAGCCCAGGGCGTGGAATTCCACGGCTACCTGCGCACGCAGGTCGGCACCACCAGTGAAGGTGGCAACCTGCAGTGCTTCCAGGGTGGCTGGCCGATCCGCGCCAAGTACCGCCTGGGCAATGAGTGCGACAACTATGGTGAAGCCATGGTCGTGGCCCCCTTCGGCAAGGCCGACGGCGCCTGGGCCAAATACAGCCTGATGGTCGCCCTGCAAGAGCGCGGCGCACAGGACTATGAAAGCACCGCCACCAACGTCGACTTCACCAACGAACGCTCGTCACAAGCCTTCCAGCTCGCAAGCCGCCAGAACTTCGTGCAGGCCGGTGGCTTCTTCGGCGACCAGGGCGCCTTCTCCGACGCCAAGATCTGGATCGGCAAGCGCTACTACAACCGCCACGACATCCACATCAACGACTACTACTACTGGAACAACAGCGGCCCCGGCGCCGGCATCGAAGACATTGCCGCCGGGCCCATGAAACTCGCCTTTGCCTACCACCAGAACGGTGGCAACGGCTCGGTGCAAGACCAGACCGGCAACAACAACGGCAGCGCACTGGACGACGTGGTCGCCAAGCGCTATTCGGCGCGCTTCTACGACATCAACGTCAACCCGAACGGCAAGCTCGAAGGCGAGCTGGTGTTCCTGAAGGGCAGCACGGCCAGCGAAACCGCCACCACCGGCAGCGGCACCATGCTGTTCCTGCAGCACACACAAGGCGGTCTGCTCGGCGGCTTCAACAAGTTGGCGTTCGTCTACGGCAACAAGTTGGGCAGCGGCTTCGAGTGGCTCCCCACCTACCCCGGCGCGACCGAGGGCGACGAAGGCAAGAACGCATGGCGCATCCATGACCAGTTCTACTTCGACCTGGCTGGCACCAACGTGTCGGGCTTGGCGACGGTGAGCTACGGCAAGCTCAAGACCAACGGCGGCGGCAGCAACACCTGGACCAGCTTCGGCATTCGCCCGCAGTACAACTTCAACGACAACTTCAGCCTGGCCGCCGAAGTCGGCTACGACACCGGCAAGACCGACTCGGGCGCCACGCCCAAGCTCGCAAAGCTGACGCTTGCGCCGCAGCTCGCGCTGGCCAAGGGCTTCTGGGCCCGCCCGGTGTTCCGTGCCTTCGTCACCTACGCCAAGTGGAACGACGATGCCGGCACGCAAGCCAACGGCGTGTTCGGCGACAAGCGCAACGGCATGACTTACGGCCTGCAGGTTGAAAGCTGGTGGTGATCGGCTCAACATCGTGGCGTGCGGGGGGTGCGCCACTTTGTTGAACGCTCGCTGACAG
>NZ_JADMJX010000124.1 GCF_018780185.1 Rhizobacter sp. | reverse complement strand
TCTAGGGTCTGTCAACGCCATGGGAGGGCGCATGAAGTTCAAGGACTACTACGAAACCCTCGGCGTGCCGCGCAGCGCCACGCAAGACGAGATCAGGCAGGCCTACCGCAAGCTCGCCCGCAAGTACCACCCCGATGTGAGCAAGCAGCCCGACGCCGAAGCGCGTTTCAAGGAGCTGGGTGAAGCCAACGAGGTGCTGAAAGATCCCGAAAAGCGCGCTGCCTACGACCGCATGGGCAGCCAGTACAAGAACGGGCAGGACTTTTCGCCACCGCCCGACTGGAATGAAGGCTTCGAGTTCAGCGGATCGGGCGAGCCCGAGGGCATGCCCAACAGCGACTTCTTCGAGGCCTTGTTTGGCCGCCGGACGCAACATGCCCGCCGTGGCCCACGCACCATGCACGCGCAGGGCCAGGACCACCACGCCAAGGTGGCGATCGACCTGCGTGACGCCTACCGCGGCGCCACGCGCAGCATCAGCCTCAGCATGCCGGCCGTCGACGCGCAAGGCCACGTGTCGCTGCGCGCGCGCCAGCTGGAGGTGAACATCCCCAAGGGCATCACCTCCGGGCAGCACCTGCGGCTGCAAGGCCAGGGCGGTCCGGGGCTGGGCAGCGGGCCGGCGGGTGACCTGTACCTCGAGATCGTGTTCACGCCCGACCCGGTGTTCCGTGTCGACGGCCGCGATGTCTACCTCGATCTGCCGCTCGCACCCTGGGAGGCCGCGCTCGGCGCGCAGGTCGATGTGCCCACCCCCGAAGGCTCGGTGACGCTGACGATCCCACCCGGTTCGGCCGCAGGGCGCAAGCTGCGCCTCAAGGGCCGTGGCATTCCCGGCGCTTCAGTCGACAAGCCAGCCGGCGACCTGTACGCCGTGCTCACCATCGTGCTGCCGCCAGCCGACACCGACGCCGCCAAAGAGGCCTATCAGGCGCTGCACAAGGCCACCCATTTCAACCCTCGCGAACGCTTCGGAGGATGACCCGTCATGAGCGATGCCCTCTTGCCCGTAGCGTCGGGCCATGTGATCGAAGAAGCCTCGGGTTTCACCTTGATCGAGCTGTGCCAGGCCTGCGGCGTTGATGCCGAGGAGGTGCGCGTCTGGGTGCTCGAAGGTGTGCTCGAACCGGTGGGCCAGGGCCCGCACGACTGGTGTTTTGCCGGCAGTGCGCTGCGCCGCGCCCGCCTGGCCACGCGCCTGGCGCGAGATCTCGAAGTGAACGCCGCCGGGGTGGCTCTGGCGCTCGACCTGCTGGACGAAATCGACGAGCTCAGGTCACGCCTGAACCAGCGTCCAGGCTGAAGTAGAAGGTGGCGCCGAGGCCCGGCGCGCCTTCGGCCCAGATCGTGCCGTTGTGGCGCTCGACGATGCGCTTGACGATCGACAAACCCAACCCGAAGCCTTCGTAGCGCGCGCCATGCAGGCGCTGAAAGGGCTTGAACAGCCGCGCCAGCTGCTCGGGGCCAAAACCCACGCCGTTGTCGCGCACGAAGAACACGCTGCGCTCCGGCTCGTGCAGCACCCCGACCTCGACCTGCGGCTGCTGCGCGGCGTCGGCAAACTTGAGTGCATTGGTGATGAGGTTGACGAACACCTGCTTGAGCAGTGCCTCGTCAGCCACCACCGGGGGCAAGATGCCCACCGTCACGGGCAAGGCGGTGGTGCCGTCGGCGGGTTGCAGCTGTTCGAGCACGTCGCGCACCAGCGCCTGGGTGTCGATGGCCTGGGTGTGCAGTGCCGTCTCGGTGCTGCGCGCAAAGGTCAGCAAGGAGCCCACCAGTTTTTCGGTGTCGGTGGCCCGCGCCGAGATCAGCTGCAGCATGCGCTCGGCTTGCACGCTGTCGCCGCTGGCCACGAAGTCACGCGCCAGCCTGGCTACGCCGGCGATGCCGCCCAGCGGGCCGCGCAGGTCGTGCGACACCGTGCGGTTGAAGCTCTCCAGGCCTTCGATGATTTCACGCAGCTGGGCGGTGCGCGTCTCGACACGCTGCTCCAGCGTCTCGTTGGCAATCTGCAGCGCCTGCGCCGCACGCTCGCGCTCGTGCACCTCGATCTGCAGCTGGTCGGCGCTGTGCTTCATGGCCAGGTAGAGGCTGCCGTTTTCGTAGATGCGGCCTGCCTGTGCCGCGTGGATGGCGAGCAACCGCTCGTCTTCGTCGCTGAAGGGCCCGGTGCCCAGCTTGTCGATCAGGAAGATCCAGCCATAGGCCTTTTGCAGCGACACCACCGGCGCGATCAGCCCGTTTGCGAATGGCGGGCAGGCCTGCGGCAAGCCGAGTGCACCCGGGTCGCCGCCCGGGTTGAGAAGGCGCCGCGCCGAACGCGCCTGCATCACCTGCCCGAGTGGGCCGGCTTCGACGTCCATGCCTTCGAAACGGGCCGCTGCCTCGGCACTCAAGCCCCAGGTGGCGTAGTGCACCGACTCGTGACCATTCTTGTGCTTGACGCCAAGCACGGCGTACTTGGCGCCGATGAGATCGCGCGCCCCCCGGCACACCTGGTCGAGCATGGCATAGGGGTCGCGCTCCGAGGCCAGGCGCAGGTTGAGCTCGGTGAGTGCCGAAAGCCGCTGGTTGGCGTGGCGCAGCTGATCGGTCTGGGTCACGAGCTTGTCGGTGAGCAGGCGCAGGTGCTCGCGGTCGAACTCGGGTGTGGGCCACGCCACATCGGCTTGCGCCACGTGGGCGAGCGCAGCCTCCACCGTGCTCAGGATGTCTTGCGGCTCGCAGGGTTTGAACAACACGCTGGTCACCCCGCACGAGGTGGCCAGCTGGCGCGCTTCTCTTTCCATGAAGGTGGCGGTGCAGAAGATCACCTCGGTGTGGGCGAGTTGCGGGTCGGCGCGCAGCTGGCGCACGAACTCGTAGCCATCCATCGTGGGCATGAGGATGTCGCAGATCACCAGCGCCGGCTGCTCGGCGCGCACACGCTGCAAGGCCTCCAGGCCATCGCCAGCCTCGCTGGTGGTGTGGCCGGCGTAGCCCAGCAGCGTGGTCATCAGCTCGCGGTTGGCAGCATGGTCGTCAACGACGAGGATGTGCGGCATGGCAACGGCCCGGTTTCAAGCGCCTGAGCGCGGCGGCGGCAAAAAGGCCTCGATCTGGGCCACGAAGGTCTGGGGCTCGATCGGTTTGGAGAAGTAGCCATCGAAGCCCGCGAGCCTCACCTTCTGCTCGTCGCCCGTCATTGAAAATGCGGTCACCGCGACGACGGGGATCTGCGCGCAGGCAGCGTCGAGCTTGAGCTGTTCGAGCACGCCGTAGCCGTCGAGCAAGGGCATCTGCAGGTCGCAGATGATCAGGTCGGGAATCTCGCGCCGGGCCGTCGAAACGCCGGCCCGGCCGTCGTCGGCCAGAAGCACATGGTGGCCGCTGTGCTCCAGCAGGTATTGCGCGAGCTCCTGGTTGGCGGCGTTGTCTTCGATGATCAGGATGCGTGCCATGTCATGCCCTCGACAGTTGCAAGCTGAAGGTACTGCCCTGCCCCGGTTCGCTCACGAAGGTGATCTGGCCGCCCAGCAGCTCGGCGAGCTTCTGGCTCAGGTGCAGGCCCAGCCCCGTGCCCTCTGAGGCACGCGGGCGCAGGCTGCCCACGCGGCTGAAGGCGCCAAAGAGCTTGGGCTGGTCTTCCTTGGGGATGCCCACGCCGGTGTCTTCGACCGTGATCTGCAGCAGCTCTGCGTCGCCTTGCCGTTGTTGGGCCAGGCGCAGCGTCACGCTGCCGGCATCGGTGAATTTGATCGCGTTGCCGGCGAGGTTGATGACGATCTGGCTCAGCGCGCGCCGGTCGGTGGCCCACATCAAGGGGGTGTCCGGCAAGTCGGCCGTCAGGGAGAGCCCCTTGGCCTCGGCCTGCAGGCGCAGCGTGGCCATCACTTCTTCGAGCAGCAAGCAGCAGTCCACCGGCTCGGGTGTCAGCTCGACCTTGCCGGCTTCGATCTTGGCCACGTCGAGCAGGTCGTTGATGAGTGCCAGCAGGTGGCGCGCGCTCGACTGCACGGTGCGCAGCTGCTTGTACTGGTCGGGCGTGAGCGGCCCGGGCAGCTTCATCAGCAAGGTGCCGGTGAAGCCGATGATGGCGTTGAGCGGCGTGCGCAGCTCGTGGCTCATGCTGGCGAGAAAGCGGTCTTTGGCCTGGTTGGCCGAGGCCAGCTCGAGGTTCTTTTCTTGCAGGGTGCGCTCGAAGCGCTTGCGCTCGCTGATGTCGCGGATGGCGCTCATCACGAAGGCGCTTTCTTCGGTGCGCAGCGGGCTCAGGCTGATCTCGATCGGGAACTCGGAGCCGTCCTTTCGAATGCCGGCGAGGTCGAGCCCCGAGCCCATGGCGCGCTTGCGCGGCTGCAGAAAGTAGTTCGAGCGATGGCCCACGTGGGCTTGCCGAAAGCGCTCGGGCAACAGGATGTCGACCGATTGGCCGCGCAGCTCGCCCGGCGCGTAGCCGAACAGGCTCTCGGCCTGGCTGTTGGCGATGACGATGTGCCCGGTAGGGTTGGCCATCACGATGCCGTCGGGCGTGGATTCGAGCAGGTCGCGAAAGCGCGCCTCCATCAGCTTCGCGTCGCGCTGCACCTTGATGTGGGTGACGTCTTTTTCGGCCGACAGGATCATCGGCGCGGCACCGTTGATCGAGGGCAGCAGCTTGGTGGTGACGTCGACACACAGCATGGAGCCGTCCTTGCGCCGGCGCACCGACTCGTAGGTCAGCGCCTGGGCAGCCGTGGTGTCGCTGAAGGCTTTCTGCTGCTCGGCCACCCGATCCGGGGGCACGACCAGGTCGACCAGGGCGTGGCCGAGGGTTTCGTCGCTGCCATAACCGAAGATTTTTTGTGCGCCGCGGCTCCAATGGGCGACCCGGCCGTCCATCGTGAGCACCATGCAGGCATCGGGCATTTCATGGGCCAGGAGGGTCGCCGCGTCGAATTCGGTCATGTGGGGGTGGTTCGTCCGCTTCCGCTGCGAAGTCTGTTGAAGTTAGACCCATTGAAACACCTTCGTTATCGCAGTGCACCTGTCAACCCTCGCAGGGTCAGGGTGAGCGGCCGTCGGCCCGCGGCTGGCCCAGCCAGCGGCCATAACGCCAGGCCCAGGCCGTGGCGACCGCAGCCCAGACCAGCGCCGCCACCGCGATGAACAGGCTCGAAGCCGCCGGCCAGACCGAGCCGATGACGCGCGACAGCACACCCACCTGCAACGCCCAATGCAAAGCCCACAGCGTTGCATCGGCCACGACCGGGCGGCCGCTGTGGCCGCTGACCACCCGCGCGGCCATGGCCATCAGGGTCGTCCCCAGGTAGCCCATGGTCAGGGCGTGCACCGGTGCCAAGCCGAGCGAGGCGTGCCCATCAGAGAGCGCCTGCATGGCGCCGGACACCGCGGCGAGCCCGAACGACACCGCCAGCCAGAGCAAGCCCGCATGCAGCATCGCCAGCAGGCGGATGCGCAGCGAGTGCATCAAGGCCCAGCGCCCAGCCAGCCCCAACAACAGCCCGCCCACTGAAGCATCGAGCACCACCCTCGACCACAGCACCCCACGGGGCCAGGGTTGCCACCAGAGCGATGCCACTGAAAAGACCCCTTCGACCCACAGTGCGCCGCACAGCGCCACCAGCAACCATCGGGGCGGCAGCGCTTCAAGCCAGCCAGGGGCGCCGCCCTCGAAGAACGGCAGCATGCGGTGCGACGCCACCGTGAACACCGTGGCGGCAAAACCCCACAGCGCAAAGATGCTGGCCGAACGCAGCACGTTGATCTGCTCCATGGCCGCCGCGCCCGCCGCCACCCACCAGGCTGCCGCGCCGGCCCAGCAGGCCAGCGTCACCCCGCTCGCATGCAAGCGGTCGTCGGCACGGCTGCGCCGCAGCATGGTGGTGAAGCGCCAGCACAGCGCCGTCCAGGCCGCAGCGCCCAGGGTCAGCCCCAGCGCCGCGAGCCAGGCCGAGGCATGAAAGCCCGCCACGGCCAGGCCCCACGACAACAACATGGTGCCCACCGGCCACAGCAGGCTGCGTGCGTCGATGCCAGGCAGGCCCAACCAACGCGGCCCGGCCGTGAGCCAGAAGCCGGTCACGAACAATGGCATGAACCCCAGGCTCATGAACACCGCATGCGCCGCCGCGGGGGGCACGGCCCAGGCGGGTGGGTGGCCCAGGGCGCCGGCGATCCACACACCGGCCCACCACAGGCCGCTGGCGGCGAACACCAGCGCCGCCGCGAAGAAACCCAGGCGGTGGGGTGCCGAGAGCAGGCGCACCACCTGCCAGCCCGAGCCGGCCGGCGCCGCGCTCATGGGTTGATCAGGAAGCCGCGACCGGCGATGGCATCAACAGGCGCTCGACCAGCTCGCGCGCACTGCGGATCTGGTCGCCAAAGGGCAAGGCGCCGACACCGCGGAAGAAGAGCCCCTTCTTCACGTCGCCGCGCAGCGCCGCGGCCAACTGGTTGTCGATGCAGAACTGCCCCCAGCCCGCCAGGCCATCGCGCAGCCCGCATTGCGCCAGGCAGTCAAACGCCTTGGTGCAACGGCTCTTCACGTGGGCCACGGCCTGCAGCTTGTCTTCGATCTTCAGGTAGGCGCGCAGCCAGGGCGTGCCCACCGCCCGCGCCGGCAGGCCGGCGACGCTGGTGAACTCGACCATCTCTTCTTCGCGCGCCCCGGCCAGCACACGCTTGAACTCGAGGTGGGCGTCGCACTCCTGCGTGACCGCAAATGGGGTGCCGAGCTGCACGCCGGCTGCGCCCAGCGATTGCAGGCGGGCAATGTCCTGGTGGCTGCGCACGCCACCGGCGGCGATCAGCGGCACCTGGCGCTCGATGCCGGCCGAGCGCAAGAAGGCGAGCGCCTGCGGCAGCACGTTCTCGAAGTCGAAGCGCGGGTCGTTCAGGTCGGCGATTCGTGCTGCACCCAGGTGGCCGCCGGCCAGGCGCGGGTGTTCGATCACGATGGCGTCGGGAATGCGTTTCTTGCGCTCCCACTTCTTCACCACCAGCTGCACGCCGCGTGCGTCGGACAAGATCGGGATCAGTGCTGCCCGTGGGTGGTCTTGTGCAAGGTCGGGCAGGTCGAGCGGCAGCCCGGCGCCCACCACCACCGCGTCGATGCCGCATTCGAGCGCGCGCTTGACCGAGGGGCCGTATTCGCTCACCGCGCGCATCACGTTGACGGCAATCAGCCCCCGGCCTTGCGAGAGCTCGCGCGCGGCGCGGATCTCGCGCTCAAGCGCTTCGAGGTTGGCCGCGTCGATCACCTCGCGGGTCTCGTCGTCGTGGCCCGCGCGTGCGGCCAAGCCTTGGGTGCGCTCCATCAGATCGGGGTGATGGCGCCGCAGGTCGACCGACGAGATCGTGCCCACGCCACCGAGCGCGGCCACGGCCCCGGCCAGCTTGTGCGCCGAGACACCAATGCCCATGCCACCCTGGACGATGGGCAAAAGGCTGCGCCCACCCAGCAACAGCGGCGTCAAACCGCATTGCATCAGCAGGGGGGCGAGATCGGGGTGGATGTGGGGGTAGAGCAAGGGTGCGAGCATGGTTTTGAGGCTATCGGCACGATGCCGACAGAGGTTTGAGTTGGGTCAATTTCGGGTGCCGCAATGGCAGCTAACGTTGAAAACCTCCCAATTCAAAAGAAGGAATTCGACATGTCGCTCAACTACACCGCCTTGGTGGCCGCCGTGGTCACCGCATTTGCCTCTCAGGTCGTGATGGCCCAAGACGCTGCGTCGGCGCCGAAAACACGCGCTGAAGTGCGCACCGAGACCAAGGCCGCCGTGAAGGCGGGTGAGGTTCCCAAGGAAGCCGACGCCCAAGGGTTGACCAAACCGAAGGCCAAGGCCAGCGGCGAACGCAAGTCGCTGAGGGAGGCTCGCGCCAAGGAGCGCGCAGAAGCCAAGGCCGCCGTGAAGGCGGGTGAGGTTCCCAAGGAGGCCGACGCCCAAGGCCTGCCCAAGCCCAAGGCCAAGGGTGAGGTGAGGAACCCGGTGGTCAGCGAAGGTGGCAAGACCCGCGCCGACGTGAAGACCGAGACCAAGGCCGCCATCAAGGCCGGCGAGGTGCCCAAGGGCGAAGTGCCCGACATGACCAAGCCGCAGAAGTAAAACCTGCACCAGGTGCTGTGCGAGTTGCCCACAAGGCAACTCGGAAACGGGGCGGTGGCACACCGGTGCAACCGCCCTCTTTCACGTTTTCATCGCCCCTCGCGCGGGCCGTAGCTGCTGTCGATCTCGTTGAAGATCGCGTGGCCGTCGTCTGCCGCATCATGCGGGCGAAACGGGCCGGTGCCGCTGTGCTCGGCCAGCGAGGCGGCGACGAAGCCGCCGCTCTTCACGTCGAACACGTACACCTCGCCCTCTTCGATCACGTAGTGCCAGCCGTGCAGGGCCAGCCCGCCGGCGCCGACACGCTCGCGCACCATCGGGTAGTCCATCAGGCGCTCCAGCTGCAGCACCACGGCACGCTGTTCGGTGCGGCTCAGCGCCTCGGGCGTCACCTGCACCGGCAGCGTGGCCTCGCGGCCCAGTTCGAGCCAGGCCTTCAGGTTGGTGGCCTGCGGCGGCACCCCTTCGTAGAGGGCGCGAATGCCACCGCAATGGCTGTGGCCACACACCACGATGTGGGCGACGTTGAGGTTGAGCACGGCGAACTCGATGGCGGCGGCGGTGCCGTGATAACCCGCCGAGCCGTCATGGGGCGGCACAAAGGCGCCAACGTTGCGCACGATAAAGAGCTCGCCGGGGCCGGTGCCGGTCAGCAGGTAAGGCACCAACCGGGAGTCGCTGCAGCCGATGAACAGGATCGTAGGGTGCTGGCCCTCTCGCACCAGGTCTTGAAACTGGTCCTGCACACCGGGGAAGGTGTGCTCGTGGAAACTGCGCAGGCGCTGCAGCAGGTCGTCGGGCATGGTGACTACGGCCCGGCGCCGGGCCGCCCCAAGCCGGGCGGCGCCCCTTGGGGGCAGGAGCGAAGCGACTGGGGGGCTCTCATTGCACCAGGGGGGTGTCGGCCGAATCCAGCTCCACACCCACCACCTCGGCCTGGCCCGCCAGCAACTGCAAGTACTGCCGCAGCGCCGTCACATAGGTCTGCTGGCGCAAGGCCATGGCCACTGCGCCGCGCACGGCCTCGAAGGGTTGCGCAGCCCCACCCTCGCGCTCCAGCACCTCGACCACATGCAGCCCGAAGCGGCTGTGCACCAGGCGCGGCAGCACGCCCACCTCCACATGGCCGAACAGCTCCTTGGCAAACTCGGGCGCACAGTCGCTGGGGTGCAGCCAGCCGAGCTCGCCGCCTTCTTCACCACTCGGGCAGTTGGACAACTCGCGCGCCGCCTTGCCAAAGCCCTCGCTCGCGCCGCCGTCGTGGCAGCGCACATCGAGCAGGCAGGCTTCTGCCCGGTTGCGCAGGCTCACCACATCGACCCCCGGCGTCACCGCGAAGAGAACGTGGCGCACACGCACGCGCTCACCGGTGCGGTAGCGCGCCGGGTGGGCAGCGTGGTGACGTTGGCAGGCCTCGTCAGAGGGCTCGGGCATCTGCAGCTCGTGCTCCAGCAAGGCTTCGATGGCCTGCGAGGCGGCCTCGCTGATCACGCCATCACCCGGTGCCACATCGGCCGCGTCGAGCAGGCCCGCCTGCATGGCGGCCTGGCGCAGCAGCTCGGTGCACGCCCGCTGGCGCAACTCTTCGCTCGACAAGGCCTCGGTCTCGTTGTTCAAGGCCACACCGTTGATGCGGGCCACACGCGGCGGCTCGGCCGCAGGGGTGCCCTGGGGGGTGGAAAAACTGCTGAAGTCGACGGTTTCGCTGAGCATGTTGTGCCCCCTTTTTCAAACGCGTGCGTCGGGCCGACGCGGTTCATTGTGGCCAGCCGGCACGTTCAGGCGCCGGCTGCGCACCACCTGGTGCGGGCGGAACAGGAAGGCCACGGTGGCAAAGCCGCTCCACACGTGCACCAGCCGGCTGAACGGGAACAGCAGGAAGATCGTCATGCCCAGGATCAGGTGAATCATGTAGGGCCAGTCGAGCGTCACCAGCGCATCGGCGTGAGGACGGAAGGTGACGATGCCTTGTGCCCAGTCGGCCAGGATCAGCATCGCGCTCGCGTCCTTGTGGCCGAACGAGTAAGGCAGCGTGATCAGCCCGATCACCAGTTGCACCCAGAGAATGAGCAGGATGGCGATGTCGGTGCGGTGGCTGGTGAGGCGAATGCGCGGGTCGAAGATGCGCCGGTACAGCAGCAGGCTCAAACCCACGAAGCAAACCACACCCGCCAAGCCGCCCGAATAAATGGCCATGCGCTGTTTGTCGGCTGCGCTGATGAAGCCTTCGTACAACCAGTGCGGCGTCAACAGCCCCACGAAGTGCCCGAAGAACAGGAACAGGATGCCGATGTGAAAGAGGTTGCTGCCCCAGCGCAGCGTGCCGGTGCGCAGCATCTGCGACGAGTCGCTTTTCCAGGTGTACTGGTCACGGTCGAAGCGCGCCAGGCTGCCCATCAGGAACACCGCCAGGCAGATGTACGGGTAGACGGTGAAGAAGAAGTTGTGCAGGTAAGACATCACGGGGTTCATGTGCTGGCTCCTTGTCGTGGGCCTTGGGGTGTGCTCTTGCGCACCACCTGGATGGGTTGCGGCTGGCCGGGTTTGGCCTGGCCCTTGGACGAGCAGCCGTCGAACACCACGGGTTCGGCCCAGCTCTCGTCGAGAGGTTCTTCTTCGGCGGGCTTGACCGGCTGCGCTTTTTCACCGGCCAGCTCCAGCAAGGCGCCGAGCACGCTGGCGTAGGCGCTTTCGCGCTGCTGCAAGGCACCGAAGATCGCGTTGAAGATGTGCGCCATCTCGCCGAGAAAGGCCTTCGCCTCTTTCGGCGGCTGGGTCGAGACGAACTCGAGCACCGCCGGCAGGTAGTCGGGCAGCTCGCCTTCGGCCAATATGAGCCCGGTTTTCTCGTAGGTCTGGCCAAGGTCGATCATGGCCGGGCCACGGTCGCGCGAGTCGCCGTGAACGTGCTCGAACAGGTGCAGCGAAGTGGCGCGGCCGCGATCGAACAGCTCCACGTAGTCTGCTTCGGCGGCCAGTGGCTCGGCGCGCTGCAGGCTGTCCATCAGCGCGTCGAGCTCGGCCAGCCGGGAGGCCGTGATGGCACGCTCGTCACGCAGCAGTTCCCTCATCTCGCCCAGGTAGCTGCGCATCTGCGCGTCGGGGTAGCCCAGCAAGGCGGCGAGCACACGCAGGCTCTTTTCCATCGGGGGGGTGGTGATGCCAAACATGCTCAGATCTCCGCCCGGATGGGAATGGTGCGTTTCTTGTCGCTGCCGAAGAGGCTCGTCTCGGTGGTGCCTTCGGAGCACCCGTTGCCGAAGCTGAAGCCGCAGCCACCACGCACGTTGAAGGTGTTCTCGGCGTACTCGCGGTGGGTGGTGGGGATCACGAACCGGTCTTCGTAGTTGGCGATGGCCATCACCTGGTACATCTCTTCGACCTCGGCCTGGCTGATGCCCACCTGCTGGAGCACCGCCTTGTTGATGCGGCCGTCCACGTGCTTCTCGCGCTGGTAGGCGCGCATCGCGAGCATGCGTTCGAGTGAGCGAACCACCGGCACGGTGTCGCCCGCGGTCAGCATGTTGGCCAGGTACTTGACCGGAATGCGCAGCTGGTTGACATCAGGAATCTCGCCGTTGCTGCCCACATGCCCGGCGTTGGCCGCGGCACTGATGGGCGACAGCGGCGGCACGTACCAGACCATCGGCAGCGTGCGGTACTCGGGGTGCAGCGGCAAGGCCACGCGCCATTGCACCGCCATCTTGTAGACCGGGCTGTTGCGCGCGGCTTCCATCCACTTGTCGGGAATGCCGTCCACGCGGGCCTGCTCGATCACCTTCGGGTCGAAGGGGTCGAGGAAGATGTCGAGCTGCGCCTGGTACAGGTCGCGGTCGTGTTCGACGCTGGCCGCCTCTTGAATGCGGTCGGCGTCATACAGCAGCACGCCGAGGTAGCGGATGCGGCCGACGCAAGTCTCGGAGCACACGGTCGGCTGGCCGGCTTCGATGCGCGGGTAGCAGAAGATGCACTTCTCGGCCTTGCCGC